>JAADEW010000085.1 GCA_013153205.1 Deferribacteres bacterium
AGTGTTTCCGGGTCGTGTTCAACGAGCCTCATCGCCTCTGCATAGGTGACGCCTTTTCTGTTTCTGAGCTCATAAAGGGTCTTTGCGTATTCCTCTTTCTTCTTTTCGTCCATTTTCAGCGGGTCAATTATCTGAACGCTTGAAGCATCAAGTCCTACCTCTTTCATCTTCTGCTTGATTACATCGGGGTTGCCGATTAAGACAATCTTTCCGAATCCTTCGTCTTTTATTATCTGGCACGCGCGAAGCACCTCTTTGTCTGCTCCGTCGCAGAAGACGATGGTTTTGGGCGCCTTCTTGGCTCTGTTCATGATTCTTCTCATCACCTCACCGGCTTTGCCTTTCAGGCGCCTTTCAAGCTGAATCCTGTATTCTTCAAAGTCTTCAATGGGCTTTCTGGCAACTCCCGTTTCCATTGCGGCTTTTGCCACGGCAGGGGCAACCCACAGGGGAACCCTTGGGTCCACGGGTTTGGGTATGATGTAGTCCCTTCCAAACTCAAGGTGCTCCAAATCATAAGCCCTGAGCACTGACTCCGGCACTTCCTCCTTGGCAAGAGCCGCCAGAGCTTTGGCTGCTGCCAGCTTCATCTCGTCGTTTATGGTGGTTGCCCTCACGTCAAGGGCGCCTCTGAATATATGGGGAAAGCCCAGAAGGTTGTTCACCTGATTGGGGTAATCGGACCTTCCCGTTGCCATTATGGCGTCGTCCCTCACCTCAAAAACCTCTTCGGGAGTAATTTCCGGGTCAGGATTGGCGCAGGCGAAGATAATGGGATTTTTCGCCATTTTCTTAATCATCTCTTTGGTGAAAGCGCCTTTTACGGAAAGTCCCACCAGCACATCTGCCCCTTCCACCGCTTCCTCAAGGGTCCTCACGGGCAGGTCGGTGGCAAACTGCTCTTTATAGGGGTTCATGCCAACGGTGCGGCCTTTGTATATTACCCCTTTGCTGTCGCACATGATGATGTTCTCTTTCTTTATTCCGATGAGCATAAACATCTTGGCACAGGCGATAGCCGAAGCTCCCGCTCCGTTTATGACAACCTTTACCTCTTCCGGCTTTTTGCCGGCAAGCTCAAGGGCGTTCATCAGAGCCGCAGTGGTGATTATGGCCGTTCCGTGCTGGTCGTCGTGGAACACGGGTATGTTCATGAGCTCTCTCAGCTTTTCTTCTATGTAGAAGCACTCAGGTGCCTTTATGTCTTCAAGGTTGATGCCGCCGAAAGTGGGTTCAAGGTTCTTGACCACGGTGATGAACTCGTCGGGGTCCTGAGTGTCAACCTCTATGTCAATGGCGTCAATGTCGGCAAATTTCTTGAAGAGAACGCACTTTCCTTCCATAACAGGTTTTCCAGCTAATGCTCCTATGTTTCCCAGTCCCAGAACGGCTGTGCCGTTGCTTATAACACCCACGAAGTTGCCTTTGATGGTGTAGAGGTAAGCTTTGTCAGGGTCTTCTTCTATCTCCAGACAGGGCCAGGCTACCCCCGGGGTGTAGGCTATTGCAAGGTCTCTCTGGGTGACGCAGGGTTTACTCACTATTATCTCAAGCTTACCGGGCCTATCTTTCATATGGTATTCAAGGACTTCTTCCTTTCTTACCGTTACTTTCTGCATGGTATGTTCCCTCCCAGCGGATTTTTGTGTAGTATTAACACCATAACATGTTTCTTTGCAACATTTAAATACGTGTGATGGAGAAAATTGATAGCAATGTGAAATTGGGCCTTGAAAGGGTGAAAAAAGCCTTTGAAATTCTGGGGCTTGACCCTTCAAAATACAGAACCATACTCGTTGCCGGAACAAACGGCAAAGGAACCACATCTTTTTATCTGGAGAGGACGCTGAGGAAGCATGGGTTCAGAACGGCTCTTTTTACCTCGCCCCATTTGATTTCTGTGGGAGAGAGGCTGGTGCTGAATGGAAAGCCTGTGGATGAGAAACTGATTCTTGAAGGCTGGGAGTATGTGAAGAGGATTTCGTCCCGATGTTCTCTTGAGCTGACGCCGTTTGAATCCTTTTTCGTTTCCGCTTACATGAGGGTGTGTGAAGGCGATTACGACTTTTTTGTCTGCGAGGTGGGGCTGGGCGGCAGGCTTGATGCCACCAATGTCCTTGATGCCGAGCTCTGCGTTATAACAGGTATAGCCCTTGACCACACCCGGTTTCTGGGGAATACGCTGGAGTCAGTTGCCAGAGAGAAGGCGGGTATAATCAAAAGGGGGGCATATCTGGTTCTGGGGAGTATGCCGGATGAAGCGCGGAAGGTTATACTTGATGCGGCAGAGGATAAGGCGGAAACCGTTTCCGTCTTCGGGGAGGATTTCGGATTTAGCCTTCGCTCCCGAAGCCTTGATGGAGCTCTGTTTGATTACCGCGGTGATGGCGTGTGGGAGTGCCTGTTTTTGCCCACGGGTTTTTTGAGTTTTGTTCACAACGCCGTATTGGCTTTGAGGGCTTCCGAGTTTCTCTGCAGGCTGAACCGAAAGCCTCTGGAGAGGGCGCTTGATGCTGTTCTTCCGGGAAGAGGTGAGCTCGTAAGTGTTTCTGGAAAAAAGGTGCTCCTTGACGTTGCCCACAATCCCCACGCCCTGAAAGCCCTTCTTGAGGATTTGAGAAGCCTTTATACCGGGAAGATGGTGATATTTCTTTCCCCTCTTGAGGATAAGGATTACAGGAGTATGATTGAGCTTGCCGAAAGATACGGAAGGCTTTATCTTGTTAGACAGCCCACCGAAAGGGGGTTAAAAGATTGGTGCGCAGGGGATAAAGTGTGGCTTTCTTTTGACGAGGCTGTGGAGAGGCTGAAAAGAGACGATGGGCTCTTCGTTTTTACGGGCTCTTTCTGGATAGTTAGAAGGTTTAAGGAGTTTCTGGAAAATTGCCTACTTTATCGCGATTAAAAAGAATAGCGCGGGTTCTTAAGCACAGACAGCCCGACCTCACCGTTGTGCTTGAAAACATAAAGAATCCCCACAATGCCAGCGCTATTCTTAGAAGCTGTGATGCCTTTGGCGTTCAGGATGTGTATGTGATAAGGGAGGAGAGGGCTTTCGGTGTTTCAAAAAGGGTCTCAAGCGGAACTTACAAGTGGCTGAACATACACCTTTACTCGGATACGGAAAGCTGTCTCAGGGAGCTTAAAGGTAAGGGGTTCAGGATACTTGCCACCCATCTTTCTCCCTCCTCCGTGGACATAAGGGAGGTTGACCTGACGCAGAAGGTTGCCATCGTGGTGGGTTCGGAGCTTGAGGGCATAAGTGATACCGTCTTGAAGTATGCAGACGAGAGGATAGTGATACCCATAATAGGTTTCGTTCAGAGCTTCAACGTCTCTGTGGCTACTGCCATAATTCTGTATGAGGCTTTTCGCCAGAGGGACGAGAAGGGCTATTTCAAGAAAGCAAGGCTGGATAAGGGCTTGAGGAAGGAGCTTTTTGAAAAGTGGAAGGAATTTTAGAGGTTATATACCGGGTCAGGGTGGACAGAGAAAACATAGGGCTGATAAACGCCATATTTGAAGCTTACGAAGAGGTTGCCATTGTGAGGGTGGTGGACAAAAAAGACTCGCTGATGGAGATTTACACCTCTTCCTCCTTTTCTCATGTGGTTGAAAGGATAATAGAAGCTCTGAAGGATGAATACGGCGTGAAGATGGATGTGGTGGGCAGGGAAGTTTTTCCCTGTGGCGTCCGTTAACTCAGCGAGCCAATTTCGCTTGCGGAAGGTATTCCTCCCAGCCCTCTTGCCTGTCTGATTGCGGTTATAATGGACTTCTCAAGTGCCAGAGCCGCCGCGGCACCAACGGCGCTTATGTCCACCTTTTTGTCCCCGACGGAAGCCACTATCACTATGTCCCCATCGTATATGGTCCACACGGGGTCAATTACCCTTGCCATTCCCGAAAGTGCCATTGCGGCAACCCTGTAAGCCTGTGCTTTGTTGAGGTAAGCCTCGGTTATGACAAGGGATAAGGTGGTGTTCTGGGTATAGATACCCGGAATTTCCCTGATTACTCCCTTCATGAGGGATGCTCTCGTGTCTATAAACTTTCCCGTTTGAGGGTTTCTGGCTCCTGCAATTATTCTGTCGCCTATTCTGATGTCTCCAAAGGCGTTGACTACCGTGAAGCATCCCACCCTCACTCCTTTGTAAATCTCAACCTCGCTGTATCCCTGTCCGCCCTTTGTGCCGAACCTTGCCGTGTTGAGCTTTCCCACCACGGCTCCTGTTCCCGCACCGAAAGACCCGTTGTGAACCGTGATGGATACCTTACTGCACGCGGAGTATGCGTTTTCCGCAGTGGGAGCTTCCGGTCTTCCCACGAAAAGGTCAAATATGACGGCTGT
>JAADEW010000024.1 GCA_013153205.1 Deferribacteres bacterium
GCCTTTTTGCCAGATGTTCCGGAAGTCCCCTTTCATACATCTTGGCTTGGGTCTTTTCTATGTCGTATTCCACCCGCAGTAGCCTGAATGTTTCGTCTTCAAGAATGCCGAAGGAGGCTCTCGGGTCTCTGTCCCTTGGCTGTCCCACGCTTCCGGGGTTTATAATGTATCGGTGGTTCAGCCCTATTCTCAGGGGAAAATCTTCGCTTTTAGCGGCTTTTCCCGCATATCTATAAGCCTGGGGTCTATGGGTGTGTCCCACGAATATGAGCCTTTCCTCACAGTTTTCAAAGGCTCTTTCCGCATCCCACTCGTTGTATATGTAACCCCAGCTTCTGGGACTTTCGGGGGAGGAGTGGACAAGAAGAATCTCCTCAAGACTTATGGTGTATGGAAGGCTGTCTAAGAATCTTATCTCCTCTTCGCTGAGCTGGTTGCATGTCCACATGATAGCCTTTCTGGCTATGTGGTTGAAAAGTATCGCTTCCTCCTCACGGCAGACCGCTTTGTCGTGGTTTCCGCACACGGTGAGCCTGCAGTTTTGCTTCACCCATTCTATGCACTCGTGGGGGTCGGGACCGTATCCTACAATGTCTCCCAGACACCAGACCTCTTCCACCCCCTCTTTTTCAAGGGCGGAGGATACGGCAGATAGGGCTTCCCAGTTTCCGTGTATATCCGAAACAATGCCTACTCTCATCTTTGCAATTGGCTCAATTTTTGTTTAGATAAACCCAAATGCGCCTTGCTGTTCTTATCATAAATATAGGCGGAGTTGATGATTATTGGAAGTATCCGGCTTTTTTATTCAGGATGTTTACGGACCCGTATATCCTCCCCGTGCCCGCGCCGCTTAGATTCCTGATAGCTTCTCTCATTTCTGTTTTTCGCGTTCCTTTTGTTCTGCCTAAATACATTAGAATAGGCGGCTCTCCCATAGTTTATCAGTCAAAAAAGCAGGCGGAGGCGCTTAAAGAGAGGCTTATCCCCTACTTTGATGAGGTGGATGTCTTCTGCGCCATGCTCTATTCCGAGCCGCTGTTCAGCAAAGTAGCCTCTAAAATTAAGGGATACGACAGGCTGGTGGTGATACCCATGTATCCCCAGTATTCCATGACCACCACAGGAGCCGTGGAGCACAGGGTCAAAAGCCTTTTTGACCGCTTTCTTCTGGTGAAAGAGCTTTACCGCCATCCCCTTTTCGTGAAGCTGTGGAAAGAGGCGGTTTTTCCCCATCTTGATGGGGAGCACATCATTTTCGTAGCCCATTCCATACCGGAGAGGTGGATAAGAAGGGGGGACCCTTACAGAGAGCAGGTTTACGAGAGCGCGCGTCTTATTGCCGAGGCGCTGGGCGTTTCTGAATACAGCGTTGCCTTTCAGAGCAGGATGGGACCCGTCAGGTGGGTGGGACCTGAGCTTTCGGAGGTTATGAGGGATTTGAGGAGAAAGGGCGTGGATAAAGTGGTTGTCGTTCCTGTGAGCTTTCTCAACGAGCACCTTGAAACCATTTACGAGCTGGATGTAGAGTATAAAAGGGAAGCCGAAAAGCTTGGCTTCAGCGTGTATAAAAGGGTTCCTGTTCCGTGGGATTCTCCTGTTCTGAGTGAACTGCTTGCCGAGAAGGTGAGGGAGGTGGTGGCTTGTTAGACTGCATCGTTCTGGGGGCTGGGATATCCGGGCTTTCAACGGCCTATTATTTGAGGAAGCTTGGCGTAAAGAGGATAGCTGTTCTTGAAAAGGGAAAAATTGGCGGGAAGATAGGCACCGTAAGGGAAGACGGTTTCATCGTTGAGAAGGGTCCCAACGGCTTTCTTGACAACAAACCCTTTGCCCTTGAGCTGGTTAAAGAGCTGGGAATGGAGGAAGAGCTTTACCCAAGCTCGGATGAGGCAAGGCACCGGTTTCTTCTCGTTGACGGAAGGCTCGTTGAGATACCTTTAACGCCGAAAGACTTCTTTTCCTCTTCGGTGCTGTCCCTTCAGGGGAAGCTTGAGGTGTTGAAGGAGCCTTTTGTCAGGCGTTTTCCTCCTTTTCTTGACCCCAGCGTTGGCGAATTTTGCGAGAGAAGGCTGGGGGCGGAGATGGTTGAGAGGCTTATTGACCCCATGGTGGCAGGGGTTTATGGTGGTCGGGCTTATCGGCTCAGCATGAAGTCTGCCTTTCCTCTTTTGTGGCGGCTTGAGCAGAGATACGGTTCTCTCGTGAGGGCTTTGCTGGGGCTTAAGAGGGAGAGGAGGCTCAAAGGGGGGCCTGCCGGTCCGGGGGGGAGGCTCGTTTCGCTTAAAAAGGGACTTTTCTCAATTATTGAGGGGCTTTGTGAAAGGCTTAAAGGGGAAGTGGTTCTCGCCGCAGGGTGTGAGGTAGAGGGCGTGAAGGTTCTTCCCGGGCACTTCGTGGTGAAGACGAGGGAGCTGACCTTTGTCTCAAGGTCTCTGGTGGTTTCAACGCCCGCTTATGAGGCGGCTCGTATGCTGGAGGATTATCCTGTAAGGGAAGCCCTTTCCTCGATACCCTATGTGCCCATGGTGGTGGTCGCTCTGGGGTATGAGCGTAAAAAAATAAAGTGTCCTCTTAACGGTTTCGGTTTTCTCGTTCCGGAAAGAGAGGGGAGGAAGATACTTGGTTGTCTCTGGGACTCCAGAATTTTTCCCAACAGAGCCCCTTCCGGATATGAGCTTTTCAGGGTGATGCTGGGGGGAGCAAGGTCTCCAGAGCTATTTGAGCTTTCGGACGAGGAGCTTGCAGACCTGGCTGTGTCCGAGATTTCCGATATTTTGAACATTGAAGGCTCTCCTGATTTTGTGAAGCTTTTCAGGTATGAGAGGGCAATTCCTCAATATACCGTGGGACATGAAAAGAGGCTTGAAGCCATTGAAAGTTTTCTGGTAAAGTTTCCGGGGCTTTTTCTCAACAGCAACGCATATAGGGGAGTGGCTTTGAACGATTGTGTGGGCAATTCAAAGGTGATTGCCTCAAAAGTGGCAGGGTTTTTGAGCTGACATGGTAGTGATAGCCGTTGCCAATCAGAAAGGCGGAGTTGGGAAGACCACCACGGCGGTGAATCTGTCTGCGTATATCGCCGCATCCGGCAGAAAGACCCTCCTTATTGACCTCGACCCGCAGGCTAATGCTTCAAGCGGACTTGGGGTGGTGGTCAAGCCGGGGGAGCCTTCTTCCTACGAGCTTATAATGGGAAACGCTTCCTTCGGCGAGCTTATAAGACCCACGCGGATAAAAAAGCTTGATGTGATACCGGCTTCCATAGATTTGGTGGGCTGTGATATAGAGCTTTCCGGGGTTAAGGAGAGGGAGTATCGGTTGAAGAAAGCCCTTTCCCGGCTGGAAGACGGCTACAGGTATTGTGTGATTGACTGTCCCCCTTCTTTAGGGGTGCTGACGGTCAACGCCCTTACCGCCTCCAGATGGCTTATAGTGCCCGTTCAGTGTGAGTATTACGCCCTTGAGGGGATAGCGAGGCTTTTGAAAACGGTGGAGCTCGTTAAGAAAAAGTTTAATCCGGAGCTTGAGATAGCAGGTTTTCTGTTTACCATGTTTGACCCCCGCACCAAGATATCAAAAGAGGTGGTTGAAGAGCTGAAGTCCCACTTCGGAGATAAGTGTTTTTCCACCATCGTTCCGAGAAATGTGAGGCTGTGCGAGGCGCCCAGTTACGGATTGCCCATTCTTCTTTACGACGCCAGAAGTGCGGGGGCACAGGCTTACAGAAGATTAACCTTAGAGGTGCTTAAGAGATGCAGAGACAGAGGTTAGGGAGAGGTTTGAAAGCCCTTCTGGGTGAAGATGCTGACTTATTCTCCGGCGGACTGCAGGAGATACCCGTTGAGCTAATCAGCCCCTCATCTTTACAGCCGAGGCTGGACAAGGAGAAGGGAATTGAGGAGCTGGTGGAGTCTGTGAAGCAGTATGGCGTCCTTCAGCCCATTCTGGTTAAAAAGACTCAGGAAGGTTATGTGGTTGTTGCCGGTGAGAGGAGGCTGATTGCGGCAAAGAAGGCAGGGCTTGAAAAGGTGCCCGCTGTGGTGGGGGAGTGGGACGATAAAACTTCTGCCTTTGTTGCCCTCGTTGAAAATGTTCAGAGAAGGGACATCTCTCCGCTGGAAGAGGCCCTTTTTTACAGGAGGCTCAAAACGGAATTTGGTCTTACTCAGGAGGAGATAGCCGAGCTTTCGGGAAAAAGCCGCTCCCATGTTGCCAACATTATGAGGATAGCCTCCCTTCCTGACAGGATAGCGGACGCTTTATCCGGGGGAAAAATAACCCTTGGCCACGCCAAGGC
>JAADEW010000081.1 GCA_013153205.1 Deferribacteres bacterium
TGATAGAGCGGCATATCAGGTCTTCCCCCCTTCTTAAGGGGGTGTTCGTTGTCTATTCTGCCCGCAGGATTATGGTGAGCGGCTCTTTTTTGCCGGAGAGATACGTGGTAAGAAAGATTAAGGTGGGTTCCGCCGATTATGAGCTCTACTTTGACGCCCATCCCCTTTATCTGGTTAACAGGCACATATTGGTAGGATTTATGCTTTTGTTTTTTACCAGCATGGTAGGGGCTTTTCTTTCAGGGTTTCTTTTGATGAGGTATTACCGGGAAAGGCTTTTTCTGGAAAAGGAGAGGGCCGAATCCGAGAGGGCTCAGAGCATATCCCTTGCTATCTCCGCGGTTCTGCACGAGGTTAAGAATATACTCAACAACATCAACCTTCTGGTCTATAAAATTAAAAAAGACTGCCCGTCGCGTGAGGTTTCTCTTTTATATGACGAGCTGAAGAGGCTTTCCCTTTACATGGATGAGGTTTCGGACCTGAGAAAGCCCCTTGCTTTGAGGAAAGAGCAGGTGGACATAGGTGAGCTGGTGGATGATGTTATCTCTGAGTTTGAGGACATATTCTCCCTTTTGAACATAAAGGTTGAGAAGAATGTGGAGGGAACACTTCTTGCGGTGGACCCCTACAGGATGAAGGTTGCTTTGAGAAATCTGATAAAAAATGCGGTTGAAGCCCTTTCGTCCGTTGAGGATAGAAGATTGAAGGTGGAAGGCCAGAAAAACGGTGATTTCTATGTTTTGAGAATATCTGACAACGCCTCAGCCCTTTCCCCTTATCAGATGGATTCCCTCTTTCTTCCCTACAAGACCAAGGGCAAGAAGGGATTTGGGGTGGGGCTGTTCAATGTGAAAAGGATAGTGGAGGCACACGGGGGAATGGTCTCCGTTGAGCTTAGAGACGGTTATACCACATTTTTGCTCAAAATTCCTTTGAAGGGGGTAGCTGGTGAAACTGAAAAAGATAGCCGTAAGTGAGGAGGGCTTTATTTTTGACCCTGAAACCGGAAACAGCTTCACCGTGAGCTCTACAGGACTTTTTATTCTGGAAAGGCTGAAGAAAGGGATGTCCCTTGATGAGATACTGAGAGCCTTACTTGATGAGTTTGAAGTGGACGAGAAGACAGCGAGAAAGGACCTTGCCGACTTCGTTCAGCAGTTGAGGCTTCTGGGTTTGTGGGAAGACGGGAAGCGGTGATGCTTAAAGCAGGGATTACGGGAATAAACGCGGTGGACAACCCGGCTCCGGGAATCGGAGTGGTGAAGGGTCTTCGCACTGCTTTTTCGGATTTGCAGGTGGTGGGGCTTTCCTACGATGTTACCGAGCCCGGCATCTTTCTTGCGTCTTTGATAGACCGCGTCTTTATACTGCCGTATCCTTCCAGGGGAAAGGAGCCCTTTTTTGAAAGGCTGATGTATGTAAGGGAAAAGACCGGGTTGAATCTCGTCATACCCAATCTTGATTCAGAACTTCCCCTCTTTATAAGCCTTGAGGACGAGCTCAGGGACGAAGGCGTCTCCCTTTTCATTCCCACGAAAGCCCAGTTTGAGTTGAGAGCCAAGGACAGGCTGATAAGGCTTGCTAAAAGGATAGGTATATCCGTTCCCGAAACGAAAATGGTGAGCACGGAGGCGGAGCTGACAAAGGCTTTGGATGACGTGGGATTTCCCGTTATGGTGAAAGGGGTTTTCTACGAGGCAAAGATAGCGGCTTCCTATGTGGAGGCTCTCAAGTTCTTCAGGGAGATAAGCTCCCGGTGGGGATTTCCGGTTATTGTTCAGGAGGTCGTGGAGGGAGACGAGCTCAATGTAGTGGGGGTTGGAGACGGTGAAGGCGGCCATTTTGGGCTTGTGGCTATGAAAAAGCTCACCACCACATCGCTTGGAAAGGTGTGGATGGGCGTAACCATAAGAAACGAAGCGCTCTTTGAGAGCGTGGAGCACTTTGTTTCTGAGACGAAGTGGCGGGGGGCTTTTGAATATGAGGTGAAGGCGGCAGGCAGTAAGCTTTACCTTATAGAGATAAATCCGAGATTCCCTGCATGGCTTTATCTTGCCGTTGGAGTGGGGGTGAATCTGCCTGAAAGGGTGGCTAAAGCCGCTCTTGGAGAGGTGCCTTCAAGGGACTGGAATTACGAGGCGGGAAAGCTTTACGTGAGATATACCGAGGATTTTGTAACTGACATGGAGGTTTTTAAAAGGATAATCACCAGGGGGGAAAGATGAAAAAGCCGTATGAAAAACCCGTTATAGTTAAGCTTCAGATGGGCTTTGTATCTAAAGCCGGCATGTCGGCGCTTGATAAACTGGTCAGGGCGGAGATAGACGGGGTCTCTGTGGATGAGCTTGTGGAAAGATTCGGTTCTCCACTTTTCGTCTTTTCCGAAAGGCGCATCCTTGACAGGATAAAATATGCGAAAGCGGTCTTTGAAGGATATTATCCCCACGTTGAGTTCAGCTGGTCTTACAAGACCAACTATCTTGACGCTATATGCGCCATATTTCACAGACAGGGATTCACCGCTGAGGTGGTATCGGATTTTGAGTATGAGAAGGCTAAAAGGCTCGGCGTTCCCGGGGATAAGATAATATTTAACGGTCCCTTTAAGCCCAAGTCTGTTCTTGAAAGGGCAGTGTCCGAGGGAGCAAGGGTGAACATTGACTCTTTTGAGGAGATAGCCCTTCTGGAAGAGATTGCCGGGAATATGGGCAAAACCGTTTCCGTTGGGATAAGAATCAACATGGACACAGGAGTGAGGCCTCAGTGGCAGAGGTTCGGTTTCAATCTTGAGTCGGGACAGGCTATGGATGCGGTGAAACGGATTGCCGCAGGGGGGAAGCTCACTATATCAGGGCTTCACTGCCATCAGGGCACCTTTATTCTGGATGCGGATGCATACCGGATTGAAGTGGAGAAGATGCTGAGCTTTGCGGCAGAGCTGGAGAGGACTTTTGGTTTTGAGATAGAATACATAGACATAGGTGGAGGATTTCCCTCAAAGAGCAGGCTAAAAGGGGTGTATCTGCCCACGGATGTGGTGGTGCCTTCCTTAAAGGAGTATGCGGAGCGGATTGGTATGGCGTTTATTTCCCGCATGGAGAAGCCCCATTCTCCCTACAGGCTCGTTATAGAAAGCGGAAGAGCCCTCATTGATGAGGCTGGATTTCTCGTTGCCACCGTCCTGAGCGTCAAAAGGCTCCCCGACGGCACAAGGGCTTACGTGATAGATGCTGGAGTTAACCTGCTTTACACCTCCTACTGGTATCACTTCAACGTTGAGGTGAGTCGCGCCGTTTCCGGCACCTTTGAACCCAGCGTGATTTATGGCCCGCTGTGCATGAACATAGATGTGATTGAAGAATCGGTTATGCTCCCTCCCCTCAATCCGGGTGATAAGCTTATCCTTTCCCCTGTTGGAGCCTACAATGTTACCCAGTGGATGCAGTTCATAACTTACAGACCTTCGGTGGTTCTTATAAGAGAAGATGGAAGGGTTGATGTTATCAGGGAGAGGGAATCTCTAAACGACATAGTTGCCCGCGAGAGGCTTCCGGAGGATTTGAAGCTGTGATGAAGTGGATAAAAGAGGTCTGCGTAAAGAGCCTGCTTCAGCTTCTTTACAGCTATGCAGGGGTGGTCTTCCTTTCAAACCCTCTGGTGGGCTTTGCTATTTTCGTCTGTTCCATGCTCAACCCCAATCTCGGGCTTGCCGGGTTGATATGCGTTATCTCTGCTTACTGGTTTTCCGTTTTTGTAGGGTTTAAGGACGAATTTTTGAGGCTGGATTACTACATCTACAATCCCCTGCTCGTGGGGCTTTCCGTGGGGTATGTCTTTAAGATGGATGTGCTTACTGCAGTATTCGTGGTTATTCTGGGTATCCTCACCTTTTTGATAACCCTTTCGCTAAGCTCTGTCTTTTACAACTTTCTGGGACTTCCTGTTCTGAGCGTTCCTTTTGTCCTCGGCAGTTTTATAGGAGCCCTTTCTTCTTACAAGTATTCCAATCTCTTCCTTTCCTCTTTGTATGTCAAAAAGCTGGCCCTTTCTTACAAGCTCCCTCTGGTGGTGGAGGGCTTTCTCAGGTCTCTGGGGGCTATATTTTTTATGCCGTATATATGGGCGGGTATCGTTATATTCTGCGTTATCCTTTTTTCCTCACGGATTCTTGCTTTTTTGGCGGTGACGGGATATCTGGTGGGCACTCTGACGGCTTACTTTTTCACGGGTTCTTTTTACAACATCTTTTCGGACGTTAACAACTTTAACTATATACTCATCTCCATGGCTTTAGGGGGAGTTTTTCTCATACCGTCTCCCAGAAGCTATGTTTTTTCCGCTCTGGGGTGCTTTATTGCCACTCCTGTAATAGCGGCGAGCAAGGTCTTCTGGGAAACTTACGCCATGCCCGTTTTTGCCCTTCCCTTTAATCTGGTTACCTTAATCTTCCTCTACACCCTTTATCTCTCAAGGTTTCCTTTGATAACCAGATTTTACAGGAAAAGCCCTGAAAGAACCCTTGATTACTTCCTCTTTTACAGCAGGCGCTTCCCCTACGAAAACAGGTGCCTCTTTTTGCCCTTTAACGGAAGGTGGATGCTGTGGCAGGGGTTTGAGGGAAGCTACACCCATAGAGGGAGCTGGAAGTATGCCCTTGATTTCGTTGCGGTGGATGAGGAGGGAAGAACCTTTTCCGGTTCGGGCTCCTCCCTTGAGGACTACTACTCCTATAGAAAACCCGTTTTTTCTCCGGTTAACGGCAGAATTGTGGATTTGGTGGACGGTGTTCCCGATAACCATGTGGGTGAGGTTAACACGGAGGACAACTGGGGCAATTATGTGGTTATTGAGGCTAAAGAGGGCTTTTACGTGGTGCTTGCCCATTTTTCCCCTGAAACCTTTAAAGTGGACAAAGGGCAGTGGATTGCCAAAGGCGCTCTTTTGGGTCTTTGCGGCAATTCTGGCTATTCCCCTGAACCCCACATCCACATGCATGTTCAGCTTTCTCCGGAAATCGGCAAGCCCACGGTCCCTTTTGTTGTTGAAAGCTACGTTGAGAACGAAGACTTCGTTGATGTGGGGGTTCCTGTTGAGAAAAGCGTGGTGGAGCCGTTTCATGTTGACAAGGCTTTCAAGAGGAAGCTCTCCTTTATGGTGGAGCAGAGGTTCAGATACAGGGTTTATAGGGATGCTAAAGCCTTGAAAGAACTGTCCGTTAAGGTGGACATGGACCCGGACGGCTCCTTTTACTTTACAGACGGTGAGTCAAAGCTTTACTTTTATCAGCATCACGGAGCCTTTTACTTTTACTCCTTTGAGGGCAGGGATGGTTCCCTGCTTAAGCTGTTGTTTATGGCTTTTTCCAAGGTGCCTCTGGGTCTTAGGGAAGGACTGAAGTGGAGGGATGTCCTTCCTGTGGAGCTTGTGGCGGATAGATTTAAGAGGTTTTTCTATCTGTTTGCGGCTTCTTTCCGGCATGATTTGGCTAAAGTCACCTCAGAGTTTTGCGCTCTTGGGGCTTCCTCCTTTGAGGCAGAGGTGAGCTTTAAAAGCGGCAAATTCGGGATTAGAGCCCATCTTTCTCCAGTTGTGGGATTTGACTTGCTTGAGATACATGATAAGAATAAAAATGTAAAATGGTTATTAGAAAGGATAGAATAAAGCCGCTGGTCTTCTGTTTATTTTTATTTGTATTCACCCTGTCGGATGCCCGTTCAGCCTCTATAAAAAACTATGATTCCCTTTACTTTACCTACATAAATTATGTTGGTTCCGAGATAAAGAAATCTGGCACGGCTTTTACCCTGTATGGTTTTCTGGGTGATGCTTTTGACAGACACCTTTTTGAGTATTCCCTGATGCAGTATAAAATAGACTATAAAAATGGCCTTAATGACCTTGACCAGACGGATTTGACTCTGGCCTACACCAACATGGGCTCTCTGCTTAAAAATCTCTATCTCAGGGCGGGACTTCACTACATCTGGTCTGACGACCATATAACGAGGAGGGGAAAGACCTACTTTGCCGATGTGAGCTATGTGGTTCTGGGAAGCCATAACTTTGGGCTTGAAGGGGATTATTCCAGATACAACAACCTCTTTGACCTTGATGTTTTCCAGCTGTCTCCCCACGGGGGCTTTTTCTTTGATGCACTGGGCAGAAATTTTTATGTCGAGTTGAGGGGGTATTACATTCATCTTGATTACATCAATTTTCACAAGCTTTCCATAAAAGACTACTACTCTGCTGAGCTCAGCCTTTCCCACAGGTTGTGGAAAGACTTTGTGGTTAAGGTTTCAGGCTGGGTGGGACAGCAGATTTTTGCTGTTAAGAGGTGGGGGTTTGTGGTGTATAACCTGCCGGAGGTTTACAAGGGTGGTGTCTCTCTGGAGACCAGCTATTCTTACAAAAGGATTAAGGCAGGGATTGAGTTTTTCTGGAACAGCTATAAAGAACTCATGACGAGAAACGATGTTAATCAATATGTGGTAAATATCTTTGTGGGGTTTAGGTTTTGAGGTTTCTGGTTGTTGCTCTGTGTCTGCTTTTCAGCGTTTCTGCGTGGGCAATCTCCTATCAGGAGATAAAGAGTGCCTATGAAGCCTCCTATATTTATGAGAAGGAGGGGAAATTTGACAAGGCGAGGGAAGCTCTCTCCCCCGTCTATAAAGCCTTCCCAAACGGCTATACTGTGAATTTGAGGCTTGGATGGCTTTTTTACAGAGAGGGTCGCTACAAAAATGCTGTATTCCACTATCAAAAAGCTTTGAAGGTGGTGCCCACTTCTGTAGAGGCTCTGCTGGGGCTGACCCTTGTTTATATGGCGAAAAAGGATTGGGCTATGGTTGAAAGCGTCTGTTATAAAATATTGAAGATAGACTATTACAACTATTACGGAAATTTGAGGCTTTCTGTGGCTTACAGGAACAGAAGGCTCTTTACCAAATCTGAAGCGGTGGCGAGAAAAATGCTTGCCCTTTATCCCACCGATGTAAACTTTCTCCTTGAGCTTGCCTTCTCGCTTGAGGGAGAAGGCAAGCTTAAAGCGGCTCTTTCCATCTACAAAGACGTGCTTATCCTTGACCCCCTTAATCCCGCCGCCAAGGAAAGAGTGAAGGTGATAGCGGGCAAAAAGTGAGAGTGAAGCTTGCCCTTGCCCCTATGGTGAACCTTACCCACGCGGCTTTCAGGGAGCTGGTAGCCCACTTTGGAGGATGCCGCCTATTCTTTACTGAGATGGTAAATGTGCGCCACTTAAAATCACTTCCTCCATCTAAAGACCCGTATCTCTTTCCCGCCGAAAGGGATAGGCCCCTTGTGGTTCAGCTGGTGGGCAGGGAGCCTTCTGATTTTGAGTTCGCCGTGAGAAGGCTTGAAGAGCTTGGCTACACAGCCGGCTACAACCTCAACCTTGGGTGCACCAAAGGCAGGTTTCAGAGGTATGGATGGGGAGCATCCCTTTTAGAAGAGCCCTCTCTCGTTGACGAGATACTATCCGCGATGAGCTCTTCAACGGAGAGGGAAATCAGCGTTAAGATGAGGGTTCCGAAGGGCTTTCCCCGTGGAACTTTTCCTGAACTGGTGGAAGTCTTTGAGAGGTGGAGAGTCAGCTTTCTGGTGGTTCACGCAAGAAGTCCTGAAGACGGCTTTAAGAGGCCCGCAAGGTGGCAGTTGCTGAAAAGGATAAAGGAGCAGACTTCTCTTGAGGTCTGGGGAAACGGCGATGTATTCTCCCCTGAAGATACACTTCGCATGGTTGAGGAGACGGGGGTTGACGGTGTGGTTATCGGGCGTGCGGCACTTATAAGACCGTGGATTTTTCGGGATGTTGAAGCCTGTCTCGGCGGCAAAAATCCCTTGCCTTTTGAGGAGGCGGCGGGAGAGGCTGTTGAGCTGTTTCCCCAATACCTGATGCGGTTTCTGCCTGAGCGCTGGTGGAGCAAGAGGCTTGACGCCTTCCTTTACTGGTTTCTGCAGAACTTCAGCGGTGCCCTCTTTTACTTCAGAAAACTGCTGAAATGCGGGGATTTTAACTCTAAAGTGCTACAGGTAAAAGAGCTCGTTGAGAAGGCAAAGGATGTGAGAAGCTATCCCGTTGCTCCATTCCTCCCCGTAAGGTGAAAGGCGCGTTTCAGAAAGCCTTACAGCTCTTCAAACTGGTCTTTGCCTGCTCCACACACGGGACACACCCAGTCTTCGGGAAGCTCTTCAAAAGGTGTCCCCGGCTTTATTCCGGAGCTCGGGTCTCCTTTTTCAGGGTCATACACATATCCGCATATTGTGCATCTGTATTTGCTCATTTCGCCCTCCTTTTTCTCTTCTTCAATGTATGTGGGAGCCTTTGGCGGCGACTTTCCCCCTTTGATTTCGTGGTAGAAGCTGTAGGTCATGGGCTCATCACCACTTAGTATTTCAGCCTCCACCACCTTTCCCAGAAAGAGGGTGTGGCTTCCGCAGTCAAGGGAGTCCATCACCTCGGCTTCCAGATAGCCCACACTATAGTCCCTGACGATGGGTGATGATGTTTTACCTGAAAAGTAGTCCACTGCCTCAAATTTATTCACCTCTTTTCCGGACCGGAAGCCGAAAAGCCCTATAAACTCAAGGGGAGCCTTCACGGAAAGTATGCTCACTGAAAAGGCTTTGCTTTCCAGTATGCACTGGTGAGTGAAGTTTTCTCTGTTTATGCTTATGGCTATCGTGGGAGGTTTTGAGGTTATCTGAAAGACCGTATTGGCAATCTGTCCGTTCAGCTTTTCGCCTTTTCTTGATGCAACTATGTAGAGGCCACAGGTTATTTTGTGAAAAACACCTTTGTTCATAATCTTTACTTGATTTATCAGAAATGTTCGTTTTCTTCAACCCTTATGAGAACGGTTCTGGCACCCACCACGTCAAGGGTGTCTATCTCTTTCAGGGCTTTCTGCACGTCTTTTTCCTTTGCCTCGTGGGTCATCATCACCACAGGCACGAACCCTTTTTCCCTTCTTCCCTTTTGAATAACGGATTCTATGCTTATAGAGTGTTTTCCCAGCACCCCGGATATCTTTGAAAGGACTCCGGGTCTGTCAACGGCGGAAAATCTGATGTAGTATTTGCAGGTCAGCTCATCTATGGGGATTATGTTCAGCCCCCTTTTTACTTTTGAATTGATGACGGGCACCCTCTGGGATATGCCTTTTGAGATGTCTCTGGCGATGTCCATTACATCGGCAACAACGGCGCTTGCCGTGGGGAGCATCCCGGCTCCCATTCCGTAGAACATGGTGTGTCCCACTGCATTTCCCACAACACTTACCGCGTTGAAGGCTCCCTCAACCTTGGCGAGGGAGTGATTCTCCGGGATGAGGGTGGGGTGAACCCGCAGTTCTAAATCTTCGCCGCTCTTCTTTATTATGGAAAGGAGCTTCACCTTGTAGCCGAAGTCCCGTGCGAAGCCTATGTCCTCCTTGGAAAGCCCCTTTATCCCCTCAACAAACACATCTTTCAGAGAGAGATATTCGCCTGACGCTAAAGTAGCCAGTATGGCGGTTTTGTGGGCGGCATCAATTCCCTCTATGTCCAGCGTGGGGTCCGCTTCTGCGTATCCTTCTTCTTGAGCCATGGATAGAGCTTCTTCAAAGGTGAGCTCTTCCTTCTCCATCTTGGTGAGGATGTAGTTGGCTGTGCCGTTTATGATTCCGTAAATCTTGACAATATCGTTGGCGCACAGGCCCTCTCTTATTGCTTTCACAATGGGGATTCCTCCGGCAACGCTTGCCTCAAATCCTATGTCAACCCCGCATCTTTTTGCACTTTCCAGTATCTCAAGCCCCTCTTCGGCGAGGAGGGCTTTGTTTGCGGTTACCACGTGCTTTTTTGCCTTTATAGCGTCAAGTATTATGCTCTTGGCGGGATTTATCCCTCCCACCAGCTCTATCACAATATCTACCTCTTCGTCGTTTATTATCTCGCGATAATCGGTGGTCTTCTGGTATGGCTCAAGGCTTACAGGCCTTTCTCTTTCAAGGTCAATGTCGCAGACCCACTTGAGCTTCAGGGGAAATCCGAGCTTGGATTCTATGGTTTTTCTGTTCTCCTCTAAAACCCTGATAACCCCACAGCCAACGGTGCCTATACCGATGAGGGCTACTTTGACGCTGAAACCCATTTTTTCCTTTCTCCCAGGGTGAGGGCTTTTTTGAGTCCTTTCAGAGCCTGCCTTATCCTCTGCTCGTTTTCCACCAGGGCAAACCTCACGTAGTTGTCTCCATTGTAGCCGAACCCTATTCCCGGGGATACGGCTACTTTTGCCTCTCTTAACAGGAACAGGGAGAACTCAAGGGAGCCCATGTGCTTGTATTCATCGGGAATCTCTGCCCACACAAACATGGTCCCCTTGGGCTTTTCAACCTTCCATCCTATCCTGTTGAGTCCGTTGACCAGAACATCTCTTCTCTTTCTGTAAACCTCAACAATCTCCTTAACGCACTCCTGAGGACCGTTGAGAGCCACTATTGCGGCTATCTGTATGGGCTGAAAGATGCCGTAGTCGTAGTAGCTCTTCAGCCTTGCCAGAGCCTCTATCACCTTTGCGTTGCCGCACACAAAGCCCACCCTCCAGCCTGCCATGCTGTAGCTTTTGGACATGGAGAATATCTCAACGGCAACATCTTTCGCCCCCGGCACCTCCAGTATGCTGGGGGCTCTGTATCCGTCAAAGGTGAGGTCTGCATAGGCAAAGTCGTGTATCACCAGCATGTTGTGCTCTTTTGCAAAGTCCACCACCTTTTTGAAAAATTCGAGGTCAACCACGGTGGTGGTGGGGTTGTGGGGAAAGCTGAGTATGAGGACCTCGGGAACGGGCCAGGTCTGCCTCACCGCCTTCATAAGGTTTTCAAAGAAGTCCTCGTTCTGGGAAAGGGGAACGGTTCTGATGTCCCCTCCCGCTATGATGGAGCAGTATGTGTGTATGGGGTAGGTGGGAGTGGGCACCATGGCCACATCACCGGGCCTTATAATGGCAAGGGTGAGGTGGGCAAGCCCTTCCTTGGCTCCTATGGTGGCAATGGCTTCCGTTTCCGGGTCTATGTCAACGTTGTATCTTCTTTTATACCAGTTGGATATAGCCTCCCTCAGCTTGAACAGCCCCTTGGAGACGGAATACCTGTGGTTTTTCGGGTTTTTCGCCGCCTCTATAAGCTTGTTTACTATGTGTGGCGGGGTGGGAAGGTCGGGGTTTCCCATTCCCAGGTCTATAATGTCTTCTCCTTTTCTTCTCGCCTCGTATTTGAGCTGGTTCACCACCGCAAAGACATAGGGAGGCAGCCTCTTAATCCTTAAAAATTCTCTTTCCATCTCCCTCTCCTTTTTGCTGGGATTAGCTTGATAGTTGCAAGAATATATAATTTGCGTTTATTTTCAAGTAAGTGTGATGGACAGGGATAAAAAAGTCTGGACCGTAAGGGATGTTCTCAACTGGACCTGCGATTACCTTGAAAGCAAAGGTTTGCGGGATGTGCGGCTGGATGTGGAGTATCTTCTGGCGTATGTCCTGAAGGTCAACAGGCTCAACCTCTACATGCAGATGGACAGGCCCATGACGAAGAGGGAGCTTTCCGCCTTCAAGGCTCTTGTGAAGCGCAGGCTCAAGCGGGAACCCATCCAGTATATAATCAACAGGGCTTACATCTGGAAGTATGAGTTTTTCGTTGAAAAGGGGGTTTTCATACCGAGGAGGGAGACGGAAACCCTTATAGAGGCGGCGGTGAACGAGCTTAAAAGGAGAAAGGAAGCTTTCGTGCTTGATGTGGGCTGTGGCAGTGGGTGCGTTATCCTCTCTCTGGCGAAGGATGTGGAGGGCGTGAAGGGGATAGGGGTTGACATAGACCCTGTTGCCGTGGCGGTTTCGCACAAAAACCGCGAGCTTCTCAACCTTTCCCGGAAGGTCTTTCTGATTCAGGGCGACGCCTTTTCGCCTTTTAAAGGGCGGGAGCTGTTTGACGCCGTTGTTTCAAATCCTCCGTATGTCCGCTCTGATGAGATAGAGAGCCTTTCCGACGAGATAAGGGATTACGAACCGAGGGTTGCCCTTGACGGCGGCAAGGATGGACTTGATTTTATGAGAAAACTGGTGAAGGAATCCTATGGCTATTTGAAGCCATCAGGCTTCATCGCCGTTGAGGTGGGAGCGGGGCAGGCCCCTTCCGTCAGGTTTTTGATGGAGCGGGCGGGTTTTGCGAGGATAAGAACGGAGAAAGATTTATCCGGCATTGAAAGGGTGGTGATGGGATGGAAGCTTTAGTTATTGAAGGGGGAGTAAGGCTGAAAGGGGAGGTTGAGATAAGCGGCGCCAAAAACGCCGTGCTTCCCATAATGGCGGCGGCTCTTCTCACCCATGAGGAGTGCGTTATCCGCAACGTGCCTGACTTGAGGGATGTGAGGACCATGATAAGACTGCTTGAGAGCATGGGGGTGGAGGTCGTCTGGAAGGACAGGGAGCTGAGAATAAAGGCGCACAGTATAAAAGAGCCCCTTGCCCCTTACGAGCTGGTGAAGACCATGAGGGCGTCGGTGCTCGTTCTCGGTCCTCTGGTGGCAAGGGAGGGGGTTGCGAAGGTCTCTCTCCCCGGCGGATGCGCCATAGGAGAGAGGCCTATAGACCTTCACATTAAGGGGTTGAAGGCTTTAGGAGCCGATGTTGATATTGAAGAGGGGTATGTGATAGCCGAAGCCCCCGGTTTGAAGGGTGCTCTTTACATATTTGACAAGGTCACCGTAACCGGTACGGAAAACATTCTCATGGCGGCTGTTATGGCTGAAGGGGAGACCATTCTTGAAAATGTTGCTCAGGAGCCGGAGGTGTGGGACCTAATCACCGTTTTGCGAAAGATGGGAGCGGAGATAGAAAAGGTGGAGCCCAACTCCCTCAGAATCGTGGGGGTTGACGGTCTTTGCGGCTTTGAGCACGAGGTTATGCCCGACAGGATTGAGGCGGCCACCTTCCTCATCACCGGGGCTTTGTGTTCCGAATACCTTGTTCTGAAAAACGCCAGAGCCGAGCACATGGTTGCCGTGATAGCCAAGCTGAGGGAGTGCGGGGTTGAGATGGAGGTTTCCCGCTCCGCTATCTCGGTGAAGGGGGCTGATGTTATAGATGCGGCGGATGTTGAAACCCAGCCTTATCCGGGATTTCCCACGGATGTTCAGGCTCAATATATGGCCATGATGTCCCTTGCCAGAGGAACCTCGGTTATTACCGAAAACATCTTTGAGAAGAGGTTCACCCACGCGGCGGAGCTTAGAAGGATGGGAGCAAACATTCTGGTTGACGGCAATCAGGCGGTGGTGAGGGGGGTTGAGAAGCTCAAGGGCGCTCCCGTTATGGCTTCGGATTTGAGGGCGAGCGCATCTTTGGTGATAGCGGCCCTCGCCGCTGAGGGAAAGAGCAGGATATCCCGCATATACCATCTGGACAGGGGTTATGAAGCCTTTGACAAAAAACTTGAAGCTTTAGGGGCGAGAATAAGGAGGGTAAAGGAGTGATGTTGAGTATAGCCGTTCCAAAAGGCAGGCTCTTTGACCACACATACGAGCTTTTCTCAAAGGTGGGAATAAGGCTTGACAGGGTGAAAAAAGAGAAGAGAAAACTGCTCTTTGATTTTCCGGAATACGGGTTAAAGGTCATGATAGTTAAGCCTATGGATGTTGCCACCTATGTGGAATACGGAGCCGCCGATTTGGGTATAGCGGGAAAGGATGTGATACTTGAGCACATGGCAGATGTGTATGAGCCTTTGGACCTTGGGTTTGGCTACTGCAGAATGGTGGTGGCAGAGCCCAAAGACGGTCCCACCATTGATAAAAGCATAGGGCTTAAGGTAGCCACCAAATATCCCAGAATAGCGGAAAGACACTACGGCAAAAAGGGCATTCCCGTTGAGATTATACACCTTTACGGTTCCGTGGAGCTTGCCCCTTTGAGCGGGCTTGCCCATCAGATAGTTGACCTGGTGGAGACGGGCAAGACCCTCAAAGAAAATAACCTTGTTGAAGTTGAGACCATATTTGAAGTTACTGCCCGCCTTATAGTTAACCGCTCCAGCATGCGTCTCAACCATGAAAAAATAACGGCGTTTATAAAAAAGATAGGCTCGGTTCTTTAACCACTTCCGGCGTTTCTCTCCTCTTTTCCTGCCGGTTTGCCCCCTTCTCGTATGATAAGGGATTTTTTTATTCTTGTTGACATTGTTTAAAAAGATATGGTAGTGCTTAATCAAATTATAATAAACTTTTTTGAATATTGTTAAAATCGGGAGGTGTTAAAATGGATTTCACCATGAAGGAAGAGCACACTCTCATGGCTCAGACGGCGAGAAAGATAGCTAAGGACTTCCCTCCTGACTACTGGTATGAGAAGGACGAGAAGGGAGAGTTTGCGGAGGAGTTCTGGAAAGCCATAGCCGATGCGGGATTTCTGGGGATAGTTGTTCCGGAGGAATACGGTGGTTCTGGTCTTGGGCTTACCGAGCTTTATCTTGTGATTAAAGAGCTTTGCGAGGGTGGAACGGGTATGGCGGGTAACTGGTATATATGCCTCACGGAGGTCTTCGGAGCCATACCCATAGTGAAATACGGTACCGAAAAGCAGAAAGAGAAGTATCTTCCCGGTATTGTCAGAGGAGAGCTTGAGTTCTGCATGGCGCTCACCGAGCCTAATGCGGGAACCAACACCTTCAGAACCGAGACCTTTGCCCGGCGTGAGGGTGATAAGTTTATCGTGAACGGAACCAAGATTTTCATATCCGGTGCGGATAGAGCCAAGGGCATGCTTCTCATTACCAGAACCAAGAGGCTTGATGAGGTGGAGAAAAAGACCGACGGGCTGACCCTCTTTCTGGTGGATTTGCCCAACGATGCGGTTAAGGTGAGCCCCATACCCAAGCACGGTATAAACTACTCAAAGACCTGTGAGGTTGCCATAGAGGATTTGGAACTTACGGAAGACGACATTCTGGGAGGTCCGGAGAACCTCCACAAGGGCTGGTATCACCTGCTTCATGTTCTTGACCCGGAGAGGCTTGTTTTCACCGCCGCTTCCATCGGAATAGGCAAACTTGCCATAAACACCGCCGTTGAGTATTCCAAGCAGAGAAAGGTCTTTTCCGACCCCATAGGCGCCTATCAGTCCCTCCAGCATCCGCTTGCAGAGGCGTATGCCACCCTTTGCTGTGCGGAGCTCATGGGCTTTAAGGCCGCGTGGCTCTTTGACACCGGTGCCCACTACAGGGAGATAGGTGCCGTTGCCAACATGGCGAAGGCTGTGGCGGTTGAAGCGGCTTTCCGCGCGGTTTACTGGGCTATGCAGACCCACGGAGGATACGGATACGCCAAGGAATACCATGTTGAGCGGTGGTGGAGGGAGATAAACCTTGTAAGGCTTGCTCCCGTGACCCAGCAGATGGCGTGGAACTACATCGGCGAGCATGTTTTGGGTATGCCGAAGAGCTATAGATAGCCTTTTATACGCTTTAATCTTCGCGTGTTAATGGGAAGGGTGGTAAAAGCCCTTCCCAATTTTTTTTCTTCTGTCCCGTTCTTTTTTGTAGTTAAAAATTTTTCCTTCTGAAAATTTATTGCAGACTTTGACAAACCTTTAAAATTTTGACAAACATTCCAAGATTTTATTAAGTTGTAGTTTACTTTACATCTTGGTTTGGAGGGAGAAGTGCTTACTGACAATTCTAAAACTGATATTAAATTAGGGGTAATAGGGCTTGGATATATGGGATTGGTGACGGCAGTTGGCCTGGCTCTTAAAGGCTATGATGTGGTCGGTTTTGAGAAGACCCCTGACAGGAAAACCCCTATCATAAACGGGGAGATACCCTTTTTTGAACCGGGGCTTCAGGAGGCTTTTGACAGTGCAAAGGACAGGTTCACTGTGGCATCTTCAATGGACGAGCTGGTCTCCCAATCGGATGTTTTCTTCATCTGCGTGGGCACCCCCGTGGATAGGGAGGGGAAGATAGAGCTTTCCTATCTTATGGATGCGGTGGATGAGCTGGTGCGCTCTCTTAGGCGGACGGATAAGAGGGATTTCATCGTGGTGGTCAGAAGCACGGTAATACCCGGGACCGGTGAAAAGGTGGTTGAAAAGATAGAGGAAGCGGGGTATGTGTGTGGAAAGGACTTCGGATACGCAAGCTATCCGGAGTTTTTGAGGGAGGGAAGCGCTTTAAAGGACTTCCTTGAGCCTCACAAAATCGTTTTTGGAGCAAGCGACATACGGACTGAAGGTATTCTCACGGAAATCTTTTCAAAGTTTCCCGCTCCTTTGTTTGCGCTTCCTGTAAGGGAATCGGAGACCCTCAAGTATCTTGACAACATCTGGCACGCGGTTAAGGTGGTTTTTGCCAACGAGGTTTTGAGGGCTTCAGAGGTGTTTGATGTAGATGCTTTCAGGCTGATGCGCGTTTTCTGCGAGGACACCAAGCTGAACATCTCCCCCGCGTATCTCAGGCCGGGATTTGCCTTTGGCGGCTCGTGTCTTCCCAAGGACTTGAAGGCTTTCGTTTCTGCGGTGAAGGAGCGGAAAGGGGATGACTTGCTTCCCATGCTCAAGTCTGTGATTTTTTCCAACGAGGTGCACATAGAAAGGATTAGAGACTGGATAGCCGGTGTTGCTGAAAAGCTCGGGCTTAAAAAGCTTTTCGTTGTGGGCTTGGCTTTTAAACCACAAACAGACGACTGCCGTGAGTCTCCCGCCATAAAGCTTTCGGAAGCCCTTTTGTCTTTGCAGTTTCCGCTGAAGGTTTACGACCCCCTTGTGGACTGCGACAGGGCAAAGTCATGCTTTCCTGAGCTTTCCCTCTTACAGCCTGAGCACTGGTGCTCTCTTGAGGAAGGGCTTTCATGGGCTGACGCTGTGGTTCTAACCGGCTCTTTCGTGAACAGGGATGTGCTTTCCTGCGGTAAGCCCATTTTTGATTTGAACAGAGCCGTTCCTCTTGGATTCAGCGGTGAGGTGTTATGTCCTTTTCAATCACCTTGATGTTGAGCCTGTTTTGGCTTCTGTCAGCCTTTCATGCGGCTTGGGGGGTAACCTGCAGGCGTGTTATAGAGGTGCACGACAGCATACAGAAAGCCATTGAAAGAGCCTATCCCGGTGACTGCGTGGTGATATATCCGGGTGAGTATTACGAGAGCATACACACGGTAAGAAGCGGCCTTCCGGGAAAGCCCATCGTGATAATTGGCATTCCCCGGGTGGTGATTCACGGAAGCCCGTCTGCGGGAGGGCGGGTGATTTACATAAGGCACAGCCACATATGGCTTGAGAGGCTTGAGGTGGATGGGCACTTTTCGCCGTCAGAGAAGGGAGCCCGGGCGTATAAGGACAAGCTCATCTACATTAAAGGGAGCCTTCAATCTGTGGTGCGGGACATCCGCGTTGTTGACTGCGTGCTGAAGAACGCCCTGGGTGAATGTCTCAGGGTAAAAAGGGCGGAGGATGTGGAGATAAAGGGAAACAGCATATCTTACTGCGGCTTGAGGGACTTTCGCTTCGGCAGAGGCAGGAAAAACGGTGAAGCCGTCTATATAGGGACTGCACCTGAGCAGACGGCTTTTCCCGACAGAACTAAAAGGGTAAGTGTGGTGGAGAATGTGCTTTTTCCCCACGGCTCCGAATGTGTGGATGTCAAGGAGGGAAGCGAAGATGTGGTTGTAAAGGACAATGTGTGTGCCTATACTCTGGACCCTTCAAGCGGTGGGGTGTCCGTAAGGGGAAGCCATGCCGTGATTGAAGGGAACCTCTTTTACAGCCTTGCCGGAGCCGGGGTGAGGCTGGGTGGAGACGGCGAAAGGGACGGTATCATGAACAGCGTGGTCAACAACCTCTTTCTCGACAGGGTGAGGCTGTCTATAAAGGTTATGCGCGAGCCTCAGGGTAAAATCTGCGGCAACTGGGCTGTTTCTCCTAAGCTCTATGTGAGTCCGGGGCTCACTTCCCGCTTTGAGGAGGCGTTTAAGCCGTGCAGATAGCTTTAGCGGTGATTTACATGCTGGTTCTCGCCATATGGTTCTGTTTTCTGCCAAAGGAGAGCTGGGACCCGAGGAGCTATCACTTCCTTTTCCTTCTCGGTGCGGTGGGGGTGTGGCGCTACGGCTGGCTTATGATAAATGTGGCAAGGGGTATCTTCTACAGGAGGGTCTATTACCCGAGGCTGAAGAAGCTGGCTTTGCTGAAAAAGGATACTCGCTTTCCGGAAGAAGTGTTCGTTCTTATAACCACATACCTCATTCCCACGGACATATCTGCAAGGGTGTATAGAGCCGCTTTTGAGGAGGCGGAAGCCAGCGGATTAAAGGTTACGGTGGTGGCGTCTGTAGTCACCAGAGACGAGGAGTTTCTGGTGAAGGAGATTTTCTTGAGCGTAAACCCATCC
>JAADEW010000072.1 GCA_013153205.1 Deferribacteres bacterium
TTCTCCTCCTTTTTTTATTTATAAAAGCCTTTAGTTTGCGATAACTCCACGCATTTACCACATCATCTTTAGTAAGCCACGCCCTTCTCGCAACTCCCACTCCCAGCCTCATCATCCACAGCTGTCCCGGATGGTGGGCATCGGTTCCCACAGCCAGCTTTACTCCATACTCTTTAACGGCCTTTCTGGCAAGCACATCGTTCAGGTCAAGACGGTCCTCGTGGGCGTTTATTTCAAGAGCCGTGCCCGTTTCAGCCGCCGCCTCAAAGACCTTGTCCCAGTCAACGGGGTAAGCCTCACGCTGAAAGATAATCCTTCCGGACGGATGGCCTATGCAGGTCACATACGGGTTGCGTATGGCGGCGATGAGCCTTTCCGTGGCATCCTCGTTAAACCTTGAGTGAACGGACGCCACCACCCAGTCAAGCTCCCTCAGCACCTCATCCGATATGTCCAGACTCCCATCGGGAAGGATGTCAACCTCCACCCCGGAAAGGAGCCTGAATCCTTTAAACCGCCTGTTCAGCTCCTTCACAGCCTCAACCTGCTTCAACAACCGCTCCTCGTCAAGGCCGTGGGCTATCTTCATGCTTTTTGAATGGTCGGTAACCGCAAGGTAGGAATAACCGAGCCTTACCGCCTCTTCTGCCAGCTCCTCAAGGGAAGCAGACCCGTCGCTCCAGTTAGAGTGAACATGCAAATCACCCCTGATATCTCCATAGTCCACAAGCCGGGGAAGCTCTCCCTTCATGGCGGCTTCTATCTCCCCTCTGTCCTCCCTCAGCTCAGGAGGAATGTAGGAAAGCCCCAGCACGCCGTAAACGCTCTCCTCCGTTTCACCGGCAACTCTCTCACCATCCGAAAGCCTGAAAACCCCGTATTCGTTAATCTTAAACCCTTTCTCCTTGGCAAGCTCCCTCAGGTGAACGTTGTGCTCCTTGGAGCCGGTGAAATACTGTAAAGCAGAGCCCCACTGGTCAGACTCAACCACCCTCAGGTCAATCTGCCTGTCGTCCATCAGCACGCTCGCCTTCGTATCTCCCCTGGCGAGAACCTCGGTAACCCTATCAAGCGATGCGAATTTATCAATTACCTTTCTTCTATCACCCACGGCAAGGATATCTATATCCCCCACCGTCTCCTTCATCCTTCTCAGAGAACCGGCATAGCTTACCTTTTCGCATACACCTTTCAGCGACTCCACCACATATTCGGCAAGGGAAAGAGCCTCTCCCAGAAGCATTCTATCACTGCCTTTAAGGTAAAGGGCAAGCCCCCTTTTGATGTTCTCTATCTTCTTGGGTCCCATACCGGGAAGTGAAGCCAGAGAGCCGTCTTCCAGAACACGTTTTAAGTCGTCAAGGGACTTAACACCAAGCTTTTCGTAAGCAAGCTTAAGAGTTTTGGGTCCAAGATTTGGCAC
The DNA here is from genome assembly GCA_013153205.1 of Deferribacteres bacterium. Classification (GTDB taxonomy): domain Bacteria; phylum Thermosulfidibacterota; class Thermosulfidibacteria; order Thermosulfidibacterales; family Thermosulfidibacteraceae; genus JAADEW01. Next base: position 1,424 of record JAADEW010000072.1, read on the forward strand.
ATCAAGCAGCACAACGAGCTCTTCAGGAAACTCCCTTTTAAGCTCCTCATACTTGCTGATGGTTCCAGTCTCTATAAACTCCCTTATCTTTTTGGCAATCCTTTCGCCAACACCGGGAATTTCGTAAATCCTGCCCTCTTTATATATATCCTCTATGTCCTCGGTGAGAGATTCTATAACCCTTGCCGCCTTTCTGTATGCGTTTATCTTATAGACCAGCTCCCCTTTTAGCTCCAGAAAATCCGCTATCCTGTTCAGTATCCTCGCAAGCTCTCTGTTTTTGTTCATCGGCTTTAAATATAATCCTAAAAGCTCTGGTCAACAAGAACGCCGTGGTATATATTAGAAACATGGCTGTCTTATTAATCGTCATAGCGGGACTGGCTTTAACAGGAGTATATCTCTACAACAGCCTCGTCACCCTTAAAAACAGGGTTGAAGGCGCTCAAGCCGACATAGAAGCCCTCCTTCAGAAGAGATACGACCTCATTGTATCTGTGGCTGAAGCGGTGAAAAGATACCTGACCCACGAAAAGGACCTTCTGAAAGAGATAGCCGAATTAAGGACCCGAGGCTCCGGAATAGCCGAGATACCCAAGATGGACGCAGTGGTCAAGGGAATTTTTGCAGTGGCAGAAGCCTATCCAGAGCTAAGAAGCGCCGAAGAGATGACGGCTCTAATACAGAGTTTAAGAGAAGTGGAAAGGGATTTGGCAGACGCAAGGAGATACTACAACGCCGTCCTGAGAGACTACAATACCAAGAAGGAGATGTTTCCGTGGAACCTTCTGTCCGGAAGGTTTCCTGACTTTGAATACATAGACACACCAGCTGAAGAGGAAAAAAGACCAGAGGTGGGCAAGATTCTGGAATGAAAAGGCTCTGGCTGTTATCACTCATAGTGATATCCCTTACAGCTCCCCTTCACGCAAAACTTACCATTGAAAAAGCGGACATAAGCGCCGTTTTAGACGAAAACGGATACCTCATCGTAACCGAAAGGTATAATGTAAACTTCCTCACTCCACATCACGGCATTTACAGAAACATTCCTCTATACTTTTACGACTACAGCACCCGCCAAAAGAGAAGGATAAAGATTGAAGGAATATACCCCAAAGACTGCAAGGGAGGTGAAGTTCCCTTTCACACCAAATATGCCAGAGGCTACATATACATCTACATGGGAGACCCCAAAAGAAAGATAACGGGAAGAAAATGCTACGAGCTAACCTACAGGGTTGACGGCATCATAGGGGAATACAATGGCTACCAAATTCTGGGATACAACTTCGTCGGTTCGGGCTGGGACACCTACCTTAACAATGTGAACATCTCAATAATGCTTCCCGAAAAGATGAAGCCTCAAAGGCTTTCGTGCTTCTGGAAAAGGCGAACGCCCTGTCCTTACAGAGACGGAGGCTGGTTTTTTGACAGAATTCCCCCTCATACACCGGTAACGATATGGGTCATGTGGAAGCATCCGCACCTCCCCGAAAGGATATACAGAGGGGGAATTGGTTACCTCCAGATGGCTCTGGGATTTACCCCCGTTGCAATCCCTGTTTTGTGGCTCCTTTTCCTGTTTGCATACTGGAGGGAAAAAGGGAAAGACCCAAAGCTTTCCAGAAGCGAAATGGTCTTTTACAGGCCTCCCACAGAGATAACCCCTCTTGAAGCAGGGGTTTTAATAGACTTCAAGCTTGACGCCAAGGACATAGCCGCGGCTTTAGTAAACCTTGCCGTGAAAGGATATGTCAAAATCGTCCAGCTTGCAAAGCCCTTTATGTTCGGATTTGGGGGAGACTACAGGATTGAAGTTCTGAAAGACATCAGCGTAAAAGACAAAAACATAAATTACGACGAGCTGGTGGTGGTCCAGAAGCTGTTTGGAACTCCGGAAATACCTGCAGGAAGAAGCGTAAAGCTTTCACAGCTTAAAAAAGAGACGGAAAAGATAAGAAGCCTTTACGAAACCCTTGAAACCGTCATAAACGAAAGGTTGAAAAGAGCCGGCTATCTATCAAAAGGTCCCCAAGATTACGCATGGATTAAAGTTGCAAGCTTTGCCGTGGTCTTCACAACCATTGGGTTAAGCATCATCATCTCTGACAGAATTAGTGCAACCACCGGGGAGGAGCTTATGATTATGGGTATTCCCATGCCCATAATAGCCTACGCACTGGCTTTTACAACCGCGGTGCTATCACCCTTCATAATGCGGGCAATGGCAAAAAGAACGAGAAAAGGGGCTGAGCTGGTCTGGAAGCTCAGGGGCTTTATGGAATTTGTGGACAAAGTGGAGATAAAAAAGCTAAAAGAACTGTTTCCCCCTGAAAAATACCCCGTGGTCTTTGAAAGATACTTTCCTTACGCCATGGCTTTAGGCGTGGCGGACAAGTGGGCGAGAAAGTTTGAACCCCTGCTTTCAGAGATAAACTACTCCTCCGGCTGGTATATGGGAAGCTCCCGATTCAGAGCTTCAAGCTTTGCCACCAGCTTCGCCTCATCCATAAAGTCCTCAACGGGAAGAGGAGGCATAGGAGGTGCAGGCGGTGGCGCCGGAGGAGGCGGCGGAGGCGGATGGTGAAAAGGTTAAAAGATAAGCCCCGCACCTGAGCAAAACCGGCAAACGATAATGCCATGGCTTCAGCCTTCCCAACCCAAAAGGATAAACAGACGCAAGAATGAAAGCCGTTAAAGACACATACATCAGCGAACACCTTGTAAAATATCTGGCAATAGGGATAGTCAACACCATCGTGGGCTATTCCGTCA
>JAADEW010000062.1 GCA_013153205.1 Deferribacteres bacterium
TGGGAGGAAGAGGATTGAAGGTAGCGAAAAAGGTGGTTCTGACCTTTCCGAAGCACACATGGGATAAGCCCATAATCTACACCCTCCACTCACGGCATCACCTTATGTTCAACATACTCAAGGCTAAAATAACCCCCAACGAAGAGGGGTTGATGGTGCTTGAGCTGGTGGGGGAGGAAGAAGACTTCAACAGGGGGATAGAGTTTCTGAAAGAGGTTGGGGTGGGAGTTAGATTTTTAGCGGCTGACATTGAAAGGGACGACGACGAATGCACCCATTGCGGCGCCTGCATATCCGTTTGTCCCACGGAGGCGCTTAAGCTGGATAAAGAGACGATGATGGTGATTTTTGATAAGGAGAAGTGCGTGGGATGTGAGCTTTGCGTTCCTGTCTGTCCCTTTAAGGCTTTGAGAATCAAGATTTGATGGCTTTTTTGGGACAGATATCCCTGCACACTCCGCAACCGGTGCAGAACTCCTCAATTATCTTTGCTTTTCCGGCTTCCTCAATTATGGCGGGACACTCAAATCTCTCATAGCAGATTCCGCAGTTCACGCATAAGTCTGGGTCAACATAGGGAATACTGCCTCTTTCCGCTTTTCCATAAATCACGCATGGCGAGCGGCATATTAGAACGCTCACCTCTCCGTTTTGAGCGGAGTATTCCCAGCATCCTTTAAGCTTTTTGCACAGCTCTTCAAAGTCGTAAGCATAAGCCTCTTCTATCTTTTTTACTCCGCATCCCTCAATGAGCTTTCTGAAGTCAACCCTGTGAACGGGCTGTCCTCCAGTCATGGCTGTGGTTCTGTTGTCAAGGATTACGAGAACCATTTTCGCCTTTTTCTCCACGGCTTCTATCAGGGGAGGGATGCCGGCGTGGAGAAATGTTGAGTCTCCTATAGTGGCTATCACGGGCTTTTCGCTTCCGGCAAGCTCAAGGGCTTTAGAGAAGCCCACTCCCATGGATACAGCGGCTCCCATGCACAGACAGGTGTCAACGGCTTTGAGATTGACTCCCAGAGTGTAGCAACCAATGTCTCCAGGGTATATCCCTTGGGGGAAAAGCTTCCTTATGGCGTAGAAAGCCGGTCTGTGGCCGCATCCCGGACACAACCTTGGTTTTTTGTCTTCAAAGCTGAAAACGGCAGGCTTTTTCCCTTTCACTATTGAGCTTAGCTTTTCCAGGTCAATCTCCCCTTCAAGGGGTATGTGACCGCTCAGCCTTCCCCTTATCTTTTCCCTTTCGGGAAACTGAATTTCAATGACGGGATAGGTCTCTTCAAGTATCCATATCTCTTTGAACCTTTCCGTTATCTCTTTGAGAAGCTCCTGCTCCAGAGGATAAGGCATCTCAATCTTGATTAAAGGCGAAAGCCCCAGGTCCCATGCGTAGCTGAACATGGCTCCTGATGCTATGAAGAGTCTATCCCCTTCCACTTTTTCAAGCTGGGACCTAATCTGCCGGGAGTTTGCCTTTGCGATACTTTTCAGCTTTTCGTTCAGCTCCCTGTGAAGCTTGTATCTGAACTTGGGAGTGGCTGCCCATCTTCCCGGCTCTTTTATGAAGTTGAAGTTTAGCTTTTGGCTGGAGACGGCGAAAGACGATTCCACGCTTTCCCTTGAGTGTGCCACCCTCAAAACGGGCCTTATCATAACGGGAATTTCAAATTCCCGCGAAAGATTGAAGGCTTTGAATACCATGTTGAAGGCGTCTTCCGGTGATGAGGGATCAAACACCGGGATTTTGGCGAACATGGCGTGGAACCTTGAATCCTGCTCCGTCTGGGAGCTGTGTGGTCCGGGGTCGTCAACGGATACTATAATGAAAGGCGCTTTTGTTCCGGTGTATGCGGCGCTCATCAGCGGGTCTGTTGCCACATTGAGCCCTACCTGCTTCATTGAAACCATGGCCGGTATTCCGCTCCATGATGCGGAGAGAGCCGCTTCAAAAGCCACCTTTTCGTTTATCATCCAGCCCCCTTCCGCCTTCACTCCAAAGGACTGCGCCGCTTTAAAAAAAGCCGGCAGAATCTCAGAGGAAGGGGTGCCGGGGTAGGATGCGGCAAACCTTACCCCGGCACATAAAGCGGCTACCGCTATGGCTTCGTTTCCTAATAAGAACTCACTTTTCTTCAAGGTATTTTGACGGCACATACTTGGGCAAATCCCTCTTGTCTATTACTCTTTTTGCTTTGCCTGTGGTTCTCTCAAGGGTCTTGGGTTCAACGAGCTTGACGGCTACCTTTACTCCGAGGGCCTGGGAGAGATGTTCCGTTATCCTGTCAAGGAGCTCCTTTTGCTTCCTCATGGAGTCAAAGAAGAGCTTCTCTGAGGCTTCAACCCATACTTCAAGCTCGTCAAGATATCCTTTTCTGTCTATCACGATTTGAAAGTGTGGAGCCACGCCCTCTATCTCAAGCAGGGCTTCTTCAACCTGTGAGGGGAATATGTTGACGCCTCTTACGATTATCATGTCATCGGTTCTTCCGCTCGGCTTGGTCATCTTTATAAAGGTTCTTCCGCAGGGGCACTCCTCGTAATAAAGCTTGGTTATGTCCCTCGTTCTGTATCTTATGAGGGGAAGCCCCTCTTTGGTGAGGGTTGTTATAACCAGCTCTCCCCATTCCCCTTCCGGAAGGACCTCGCCCGTCTCCGGGTTTATCACTTCCACAAGAAAGTGGTCTTCAAAAACATGAAGCCCGGATTTTGCTTCTATACACTCTCCCGACACACCGGGTCCCATGACTTCGGAAAGCCCATAGTTGTCGGTTGCGTCAATTCCGAGCCTTTTCTCTATCTCCTGCCTCATGCTTTCTGTCCAGGGTTCCGCACCGAAGAGCCCCACTCTCAGGGAGAGCTCGTCCGGTGAGATGCCGGTTTCCTCCATAACCTCGGCTATGTGGAGGGCGTAGGAAGGGGTGCAGACAATAGCCGTGGTTCCGTAATCTTTCATTATCATAAGTTGCCTTTTGGTTTGACCGGAGGAAACGGGTATAACACTTGCTCCAATCTTTTCCACCCCGTAATGGAGCCCAAACCCTCCGGTAAAAAGGCCGTAGCCAAAGGCTATCTGCACCACATCTTTTGCCTTAACGCCTCCTGCCGCAAGAACCCTTGCAGTCAGGGAGGACCATGTGTCAAGGTCCCTTTTGGTATAGCCTACCACCGTGGGTTTCCCGGTGGTTCCTGAAGAGGAGTGGATTCTAACAATCTTTTCCATGGGAACAGCAAAAAGCCCGTAGGGGTAGTTTTCGCGAAAGTCGTCTTTGGTGGTGAAAGGCAGATGTCTTACATCTTCCAGGCTTTTTATGTCTTCCGGCTTTATGCCGGCTTCATCCATCTTTTTTCTGTATGGCTCTACATTTTCGTAAACCCTTCTTATCTGCTTTTTGAGTCTGAAAAACTGGAGGGCTTTCAGCTCATCTCGAGGCATGCATTCCCATTCGGGTTCAAAAATCATTTTCGCCTCCCTCAGAGGTTGTAAACCTTCTCACCGGGCAGAATAGTTATACCTGCTTTAGTCAAAACATCAATGGCTTTGTCAAGATTTTCAAATTTGAATATGAGCACGGCTTTGTCTCTGCTCTTTTCCACAAAGGCATACATGTATTCCACATTCAGACCGTTGTCTGCCAGTGTGGTCAGCACTTTGGCAAGCCCTCCCGGCTGGTCATCCACTTCCACGGCTATGACTTCCGTAATACCCACGGTGAATCCAGCCTGCTTCAATACCTCTTTTGCCTTGGCTCTGTCGTCAACTATGAGCCTCAGGATTCCGAAGTCGGTGGTGTCTGCCAGAGAAAGCGCTCTTATGTTTATGCCGTTTTCTCCCAGTATCTTTGCCACCTCTGCAAGCCTTCCAGCCTTGTTTTCAAGGAATACGGAAATCTGCTCTACCTTCATGGTAGCCCCTCCCTTATTTATTGTTGTAAAGCTTCCTTTTATCTATAACCCTTTTTGCTTTTCCTTCAAACCTTTCCAATGTTTTGGGTTCAACAAGCCTTACCTTGGCGGTGATGCCGAGGGTCTCCTTTATGTTTGCTTCAAGCTTTCTTGTCAGTTGCTGGAGCTTTTTCACCTCGTCCGAGAAGATTTTTTCGTCAACCTCAACCTGAACTTCCATGACATCAAGGGTGCCTTCCCTGTCAACTATAATCATGTAGTG
>JAADEW010000084.1 GCA_013153205.1 Deferribacteres bacterium
ACAGGCCATCTTCACATAGGTGGTGCAAGAACCGCTATATTCAACTGGCTTTTTGCGAGGCACAACAAGGGCAGGTTCGTTTTGAGAATAGAGGACACCGATAGAACCAGGTCAACGGATGAGGCTATAGAGGAGATACTGGAGGCTCTGTCTTGGCTGGGTCTTGACTGGGACGAGGGCCCTTACAGACAGACGGAGAGAATGGACATTTACAGGAAAGAGGCGGAGAGGCTCGTTGCCGAGGGAAAGGCTTATTACTGCTACTGCACTCCGGAGGAGCTTGAGAAGATAAGGGAGGAGTCCAGAGAAAAGTTTGGAGTCCCCAAGTATGACGGAAGGTGCAGAAACAGAACCGAACCGAGAGAAGGGGTTAAGCCCGTTATAAGGTTTAAAGCCAATCTGGAAGGGGAGACGGTCTTTAACGACCTGATAAAAGGGGAAATACGCTATCCCAACAGCCAGCTTGACGACTTCATCATAGTCCGTTCCGACGGCACGCCTACCTATAACTTCGTGGTGGTGGTGGACGATGCCCTTATGGGCATAACCCATGTGATAAGGGGGGACGACCATCTGAACAACACTCCCAAACAGATACAGCTTTATCAGGCTTTAGGGTATGAGATACCGGCTTTTGCCCATGTTCCCATGATACTCGGTCCAGATAAGGCAAAGCTGAGCAAAAGACACGGAGCTACCAGCGTGCTCGCTTACAGGGACGAGGGGTATCTCCCCGAGGCGCTGTTCAACTTCCTCGTTCGTCTCGGGTGGTCTCACGGCGACAGGGAGATATTCTCAAAGGAGGAGCTGATAGAGCTTTTCACCCTCGAAGGGGTGGGTAGGTCTCCTGCGGTTTTCAATCCCGATAAGCTTTTGTGGCTTAATCACCACTACATAAAGACCTATCCCGTGGATAGGCTTGCGGAACTGCTGAAGGAGTTTCTGGTAAAGGAGGGCATTATGGAGGATGCTTCCTCCATTGACGATGATTGGCTGAAAGAGGTGGTGGTGGCTTTCAGAGAGCGTTCAAAGACCCTGAAGGAGATGGCTCATTCCTGCGCCTTTCTGTTTAAAGCCCCGGAGGAATACGACCCCAGGGGAGTTAAAAAGTTTTTCAAGAAAGAGGTGGCGGATTACCTTGATGCCGTGGCGTCCGAGCTTGAGAGGCTGGACGAGTTTACCCCTGAGGGGATAGAGGAGGCTTTTAAAAAGGTGCTGGATGAGCTTGGAATAAAGCTGAAAGCCGTGGCACAGCCCGTGAGAATCGCCATTACGGGAAGGACGGTAAGCCCCGGACTGCACGAGATAATTTATCTCGTGGGGAAAGAGGAGAGCGTCAGGAGAATAAGAAAAGCGGCGGATTACATAAGAAAAATGGAGGAGGTGTGAGATGGACTTTTTTGAGGTGATAAAGACGAGAAGGAGCGTGAGAAGATTTAAGGAAGACCCCGTGCCCGACGAGCTTATAGAGAAGATTCTGGAGGCAGTCAAGTGGGCTCCTTCCTGGAGTAATACCCAGTGCTGGGAGATTATAGTGGTTAAGGACCCGGAGCTTAAGAAGAAGATACAGGAGGCTATACCTGAGATAAACCCTGCCTACAAGGGGGTGGGGCAGGCACCTGTTCTTCTCGTTGGGGCGGCTAAAAGAGGGGTTTCCGGTTATTATCAGGGGGAGATGAGCACCGACAAGGGGGACTGGTATATGTTTGACATGGGCATAGCTCTGGAGCACGCCGCTTTGGCGGCTCATGCCCTGGGTCTCGGCACCGTTCACATCGGACTTTTTGACCACAAAAAGGTGGCGGAGCTTCTGGACATTCCCGAAGGATACGAGGTGGTGGAGATACTTCCCATAGGCTATCCTGCCCGTGCCTCTAAGGCGCCAAAGAGAAGGGAGATAAGCGAGTTCACCCATCTCAACAAGTTCGGCAATCCCTGGAGAAAAGAGGAATGACCTTTTATAAGTGGAGCGAGCTCATACCGAAACTGCCCAAAAAAGGGATAAAGATGAAGGTTGTGACCGGTGAAAGGGTGCAGATGGTCCTTTTTGAGATAGAACCGAATGTTGAGTTTCCTGAGCATTCCCATCCTCACGAGCAGATGGGCACAGTCCTTGAGGGGAAAATCCTGCTTAAAGTGGGTGATGAGGAAAAGGTTCTGGAGGCGGGGGATGTTTACATCGCCCCGCCCAATGTTAAACACTCGGCAAAAACCTTTGATGAAAGAGCCGTGGTTCTGGATGTGTTTTCACCTCCCAGACAGGAGTATAAGTAGCCCCATCCCTTAAATTGACAAGGCTACTTCTTTTTTTTATCCTCAACCAAAAATTGCGTTTATCAAAATTTGGAGGGTGCCTATGTCTATAAGGGCGGATTATATCTGGTTTAACGGAAAGCTGATTCCGTGGGACGAAGCTAATGTCCACCTTTTAACCCACACACTTCACTATGGGCTAGGTGTGTTTGAGGGCGTGAGATGCTATGATACCAAAAAGGGTCCCGCTATCTTCAGGCACGGGGAGCACATTGAGCGCCTTTTCAACTCCGCCAAGATTGTTCACATGAAAATACCTTACACCTTTGAGGAGATAAGAAAAGCCACCTTTGAAACCATAAAAGCCAACAACCTTACCGAATGCTACATCCGTCCCATAGCCTTTTACGGCGAGGGTGCCATGGGGCTTAATCCCCTTAACAACGAGGTGAATGTGGCTATTATCTGCTGGGAATGGGGGGCTTACCTTGGAGAGGAGGGCCTTAAGAAAGGCATTCGCTGTAAGATTTCCTCCTTCAACAGGCACCACGTGAACATTGCCATGACCAAGGCAAAGATATGCGGCAACTATGTCAACTCCCAGCTTGCCAAGATGGAAGCGCTCCTTGACGGGTATGACGAAGCCCTTATGCTTGACCCTGACGGAACGGTTGCCGAAGGAAGCGGAGAGAATATATTTATTGTGAGGAAGGGAGTGATAAAAACGCCCCCTGCGGTTGGGATACTTGAGGGCATCACCAGGGATTCAGTCATGAGGATAGCCGAGGATTTGGGCTTTGACATAAAAGAGGAGAAGATATCAAGAGACGAGCTTTACATAGCCGATGAGGTGTTTTTGTGCGGCACTGCCGCTGAGATTACTCCCGTTAGGGAGGTTGACAGGAGAACCATAGGGCTTGGCAGACCGGGTCCCGTAACCACCAAGCTGCAGGAGATATTCTTCAGAGTAGTGAGGGGAGAGGAGGAGAAATACGAGCACTGGCTGGATTACGTGGAATAGGAGGTGAGAGATGCCCATATACGAGTATAAGTGCACGAGCTGTGGGTATAGATTTGAAAAACTGCAGTCTTTTCACGACGAACCGGTGAAGGTCTGTCCCAAGTGTGGTGGAGAGGTTAAGAAGCTCATATCCCGCAGTTCCTTTATACTTAAGGGAAGCGGCTGGTATGTGACGGACTATGCGAGAAAAGACGGCGGGAATACGGGTTCTTCCTCTGATTCTTCCGGTTCGTCCAAAGGCTGTTCAACTTGCTCGTCCAAAAACTGCTCAAGCTGTAGCTGATGAAGGTTTCCACATTTAACGTAAACTCCATAAGGTCAAGACTGCACATAGTCCTGCCTTATCTGGAAGAGGAGAGGCCTGATGTTCTCTGTCTGCAGGAGACCAAGGTTTCTGACGACAAGTTTCCGAAAGATGTCTTTGAGGAGAGGGGATACAGGGTCTTTCACAGCGGTGACAAAAGGCTTTCGGGCGTTGCCGTTGTGACCAGTCTTGAGCCGAAAGAAGTCCAGTTCGGCTTTGACGACGGCACGGAAAAGGACAGGCTTGCATTTTTGAGGTTTAAAGACTTTTCTCTCATCAACCTTTACGTGCCCCAGGGTAGAAAACCTGACCACCCTGAATTTCAGCACAAACTTGAGTTCTTTGAGAAACTGCTGGATTTTATCAAAAGCCGCTTCAGCCCCGAGGACAATCTCATAATCTGCGGGGACCTCAATGTGGCTCCCACTCCCATTGATGTCCACACTCCGGAAAGGCTCAAAGGCCATGTCTGCTTTCGGGAGGAGGTCTGGGAGGCGTTTAAAAAGCTTACCGATTGGGGGCTGGTTGACCTCTTCAGGCTTCACCACCCCGATGAACCGGGACACTACACCTTTTTTGACTACAGGGTAAGAGACGCCGTCAAAAGGGGGCTGGGCTGGAGGGTTGACCACATACTTGCCACAAAACCTCTGGCTGAGCGGTGTGAGAGCTGTTATGTGGACATGAAGCCCCGCCTCAAGGAGAAGCCTTCCGACCACACTCCGCTGGTTGCCGTTTTCAGGGATTAGCCTTCAACTGCCACACGGCAACAGCCGTAGCCGCGGATACATTTAAGGAAGGGGTTTTCCCATATCCGGGTATGCTCACCACCTCGTCTGAAAGCGAAATCAGCCGGGGGTCTATCCCTTTTCCCTCGGAACCCACCACAAGGGCTGTGGGAGGCTTGAGTTTGGCTTCCCTTATGTCCTTTCCGCCGGTTTCCACGGAGATTATTTTTCCGCCCATTGATTTAAAGTGGGCAAGGCTTTCCTCAATCTCTGCCGTTTTTGCAACCATGAGGTGGAGTATTGCTCCCGATGACGATTTGACCACCACCTCGTTTATGGGAGAGCTCTCTTTTTCCGGAAGAAGGAGCCCTTTTCCGCCGAAAAACTCAACGGTTCTCGCTATTGCTCCCACATTCTGGGGCTCCGTTATTCTGTCAAGAACCACGAAAAAGCTCTTCTCTTCCAGGGTTTCTCTGAAGAGTGTTTCTGCAGGCACATACTCTATTGGGGAAAGTAGCACCACAATTCCCTGATGCTTGTGGGTGCCGGAAAGCTTTTTTAACTGCTGTTTTTTTGCCCACTGAAAGTCAATCCCTTTTTTCTTGAGGTTTTCTATAAACTCCGGCTCAAAAAAGTGTCCATACTGAAGATAGACTTTTTCAATCCTTCTGCTGGACTTGAGTGCTTCTTCTGCGGCATTTTTGCCGTAGATTACCAGATTCATGCCTCTTCTCTCCTTAACCTTTCCCACCTCTGCCTGACGAGCTCTTCTATCTCCCTTACATCTTTTTCCGTGAGGGCGGCAAACCTCTTTTGCGGGGCTATGTAGTCTTTCACCGGAATGAAGCTGGGTTGGTGTGTGATACTCAATTTGCCTTTTTCTATCTCCAGAAGCGGAAAGAGTCCGCTTTCAACGGCAAGCCTTGATATCAAAACGGTTTCGCTCTCCTTTATTCCCCAGCCGGGACAGCAGGGAGAAAGAACCAGTATAAACCTGAACCCCCTGATTTCTTTTGCTTTTTTAAACTTTCTTATCATATCTTCCGGATATGCCACGGTGGCTGTGGCGATGTAGGGTATTCTGTGGGCTTTCATCACCTCTATTATCTCTTTTTTGTGCTTCCTCTTTCCGTAAGGCGTGGTGGTGGTCCATGCCCCGTATGGAGTTGAAGAGCTTCTCTGTATCCCCGTGTTCATGTAGGCTTCGTTGTCGTAGCACACGTATATGATGTCTTCGTCTCTTTCTGCGGCGGCGGAAAGAGATGCGAATCCTATGTCGTAGGTTGAGCCATCTCCTGCCCAGACCATTACCGTCACCTCTTTCTGCCCCAGGGCGTCAAGTGCGGCTCTTATCCCTGCGGCGATGCTGGGCGCCACTTCAAAGGTTGAGTGAATAACCGGAACTTTGAGGGTTGTATCGGGATGCCTTCCAACGATGATGCTCCAGCAGCTTGCGGGTATCACCACCCGCAGTTTTTCTCCCAGCGCCTTTGTGGCAAGCTTCATGGCTAAAGCGGCTCCGCATCCGGCACAGGCGAGGTGTCCCGGCTCCATCTGCTCTTTGAGCCTTTTCAGCTCCAAATCACCACCCCTTCCGGGATTTTACTGGCTTTTTCGTAAACGGCGGCTATCTCTTCCGGTGTTATGTCCTTGCCGCCCATGGAGATAACACAACATTGAACGGGACAGGCACCACCCAGAGCGCTTCTTATCTCCTGAGAGAATATGCCTTCCGCCCCGTAGGAGACTGCTCTGTCAAGGACTATCACCTTTTCAAAGGGCGCGCAGATTTCCCTGATGTCGTCATAGGGAAAGGGCCTGAACAGCCTCAGCTTCACCAGCCCCACCTTTTCGTTCTTAAATAGATTGTCCAGGGCATACTTTACCGTATCTGATACGGCTCCTGCGGTTATGAAAGCCGCTTTTGCCCCCTCAGTGTTATAGGTTTCCACCGCGCGGTAGCCCCTTCGGGTTATTTCCTCCCATCTTTTGAAAGCGCTTTTCCACGCCTTTAGAGCCTTCTGGTGGTCTTTGAACAGGTCGTATCTCTGCCTGTGGTATAGGTTTGGCTCTAATATGGGCCAGAGGGTAAAGGGGTCGTGGTGAGACAGCCTCAGCGGATAGTCAGGGGGTGGGAGGAACTCTTCAACTTCAGAAGGGGTTATGAGCTCTGTGGGCTCGGCAGTGTGCGAGAGTATAAATCCGTCAAGCCCTACCATAACGGGAAGGAATGTCCTTTCGGCTACAAGGTAGGATATGGGTATGAGGTCCATGGCTTCCTGAGCGGAGGAGGCAAAGACCTGCATCCACCCGGTATCTCTCTGGGATAGCATGTCCTGCTGGTCGCACCAGATGTTCCACGGCGCTCCCACCGCTCTGTTGGCTACTGCCATCACCACGGGAAGCCTTCCCCCTGCCGTCCAGTGGAGCAGTTCGTGCATGTAGAGAAGCCCGTGGGACGATGTGGCGGTGAAAGCCCTTACTCCCTGAGCCGTGGCGCCGATTACCACGGCGATGGCGGATATCTCCGCCTCCACCCTGATGAACTTCGCCTTTATCTCACCCCTTTCGGAAAGCTCGGCGAGCTTCTCTATTATGTGGGTCTGGGGCGTTATGGGATAGGCGGAGATGACATCCGGGTTTACCACCCTGACTGCGTGGGCTACGGCTTCTGCCCCTGTTATGACGGCTTTCATTTTCTCCCCTTTTGGATTATATCCCGTTGATGAGGCTCCATCAAGAATCACCCCCTTTAGGAGGGTATATGGTGAGGAAAATTGCAGTTTTGCTCTTTTTGGTCTTTGGACTGTGCACCGCTGTGCGGGCTCAGGATGGGGGTTTTATCGGGAAGTTCAGCTCGGAGCTTGCTGAGCTGATGAGAATCTTGATGCCTGCCAGAAAAGGATGTGAGCCGCTTCGCCCCTTTCCCCAGCATGTGGACTACGGCGATGGGGTCATTATCCCCAGCATCTATTCCCGCAGTGAGATGGATGAGCATGTCAAAGCCTTTTACGACTACTGGAAGAGCCAGTATCTCGTTGAGGCGGGTGTGGATGATGAGGGCCATAAACTTTACAGAATAGCCATGGGGCATCCCGGAAGTGAAGCCCATGAGATAACCGTGTCTGAAGGGCAGGGATACGGAATGATAATCCTTGCCGTTATGGCTGGATACGAGCCTCGTGCCAGGGAGATTTTTGACGGGCTGTGGCGCTATGCCAGAGCTCATCCCAGCGATATAGACGGAAGGCTTATGGCGGGAAGGGTTCCGCCTGACCCGGAGGGGAACGACAGCGCTTTTGACGGTGATGCTGATATGGCTTTTGCCCTGCTTCTTGCCCACAGACAGTGGGGAGACTGTGGTGAAATAGATTACCTTAAAGAGGCAAAGACCCTGATTAAGGCTGTTATGGAGTCCACCATAGGACCGGATTCCAGGCTCCCCATGCTCGGGGATTGGGTCAATCCTTACGGCAGGGTTTACAACCAGTACACCAACAGGCTTTCTGACTTTATGATAGCAAATTTCAGGTCCTTTGCCGGGGTTGAGGACGGCTGGAGTGAAGTGATAGAGCGCTGTTATGAGGTGATGGAGTATCTACAGCAGACTTACTCTCCCGACACCGGGCTTTTGCCGGATTTCGTGGAGCCTGAATCCCCTTCCAGCCACAGACCCCGCCCAGCCTCGCCGTATTTTCTTGAAAGCGAATTTGACGGCGATTATTACTACAACTCGTGCCGTGTGCCCCTTCGTCTGGGAATGGACGCGGTTTTGAACAGAAGTGAGCGTTCAAAGGAGATTGTCCTCAGGATTTCCCACTGGGCTCAGAAAGCCACCCACGGCGAGCCCGGCAGGTTCAGGGCGGGTTATACGCTGGATGGTGTACCTCTTCCAGACAGCGATTACTTTTCTGCGGCGTTTGTAGCTCCTCTCGGAGTTGCCGCCATGAACGACCCCCAACAGCAAAAGTGGCTTGACGCCATTTATGAGGCAGTGAAAGACGTGCATCAGGACTACTATGAAGACAGCCTGACCCTCCTTTCGCTTCTGGTCATGACGGGCAATTTCTGGCTTCCTTAAGCGTGATGTTGAAGAGGTTTAAGGGGTTTGTTAAAAGATAGATATGAGGATACGGGAGCTTCGTGAGAAGAAAGGCTTAACCTTAGAGGAGCTTGCGGAGAAGGCCGGCATATCCAGAACCCTGCTTTCCCACATAGAGGAGGGCAGAATAACCCCTTCCATTGCCACCCTGATTCACCTTTCAAGGGTGCTGGGAGTGCCTTTAAGGGAGCTCACGGGCCAGCAGGAGATGGAGAAGATTAGCGTTGTCAGGTCTCACGAACGGAAAGATGTTGAACGCCGTCCTAAAACGGGACCCAGCAAGTCCGGTTATCACTATCAGGCTCTCGCTGCAAAAGAGGGGATAAACGCCTTTCTCATCACCTTTGAGGAGAAGAGCGAGGACGAGAGGGTATTCTTCCAGCACGAGGGAAGAGAGTTTCTATACCTTCTGGAAGGAGAGCTTGAACTGTGTGTGGGGGACGACTGCGTCATATTGAAGCCGGGGGATTCAGCTTCTTATGAGTCGCGGTATCCCCATTCTCTCCGCGGAGTGGGCGGTCCTGCTAAAGCCATTGTTGTGGTTTACGGGGAAGAGGATTGATAGAGATAAGAATACATGGAAGGGGTGGGCAGGGAGCGGTGGTGGCTTCCCGCCTTCTTGCCATTGCCTTTTTTAAGGAGGGAAAGTGGGTCCAGTCTTTTCCCACCTTTGGCGCCGAAAGAAGGGGTGCGCCCGTTGCCGCTTTTGTCAGGGCTGACAGCGAGCCTATAACCTTGAGGTGCAGTATAAAGAACCCCGATTTTCTCATGGTGCTTGACAGCACCCTGTTAAGGGACATAGACGTTACCGCTGGTCTGAAGAGAGACGGTATTGCCGTGATAAATTCGGATAAGCCCGTTGAGCTTGAAGGGGCGAGAGTTGCTGTGGTTGATGCTTCCAGAATAGCCGTGGAGCTTGGTCTGGGGACTCCGGCTTACCCTCTGGTGAACACGGCTATGGTGGGGGCGTTTGCCGGAGCTACCGGCCTCGTCAGCCTTTCCTCCGTTGAGGAGGCTATCAGAGAGCATGTAACGGTTAAGGTTTACGAGAACGTTGAGGCGGCTCAGCGTGCCTTTGAGGAGGTGGTGAAGCTGTGGACATAACCCTTTTGCGCACCTTCTCAACCACGAGAAGGATTAAAACGGGAAGCTGGAGCCGTTTTCAGCCCGTTTTTCTGTCTTCTGTCTCACCGTGCATGGAAGCCTGTCCCCTTGGCATAGACATGCCACAGCTTTACTGGCTCTATCAGCAAAAAGGCGTGAAAGAAGCCTTATCTTGCCTTGTCAGGTTTAATCCCTTTGCACCCATTACCGGCAGGGTGTGTCCCGGATTCTGTGAGGAAAGGTGCAACCGGTCCCGGTTTGACGAAGCCGTGGCTATACGGGACCTGGAAAGGTTTTTGGGGGATATCCTCTTTTCGGAAAGGGTCTTTCCCGCAAAAGAGGACTGGAAGGGAAAGAGGGTAGCGGTGGTGGGCTCAGGTCCTGCCGGGCTTTTGTGTGCGTGGGAGCTTGCCGTCTCCGGTTTTGAGGTGGCTGTTTTTGAGAGGGAGCCTGAGGCAGGTGGTATCCTCGCCTGGGGGATTCCCGATTTCAGGCTTGAAAAGAGTGTGGTTTTTTCCGCGGTGAGAAGGCTTGAGGAGCTGGGGGTGCGGATAGAGACCGGGATGGAAGTGAAACCCGATGATGTTAACACCCTTTGCGATGAGTTTGATGAGGTGGTGGTTGCCGTTGGTCTTCAGAAGCCGAGGATGCTTCCGGTTAAGAATTCTCAATATGCCCTTTTGGGACTTGATGTGCTGAAGCGCTACAACAGGGAAGGGGTTCTTCCTGAAGGCGATGTGGTGGTCGTGGTGGGCGGCGGCAATGTTGCCGTTGATGTCGCAAGGGTTTTTGCCAGATGTGGCAGGAGGGTTTACCTTGTCTGCGTTGAGCCTGAAGACGAGATGCCTGCCATAAGGGAGGAGGTTGAGGAGGCAAAGGGTGAGGGGGTTGAGATTCTGGCTTCCTTCGGCGTTAAAGAGGTGCTCGTGGAAGGGGACAGGGTTAGAGGAGTGAGGATTGGAAGGGTGAGGATAACCGGGGAAAGGGATGGGCTGAAGGAGATTGAGTTTGTTGAGCCGCACGATAGGGTGATTGAGTGCGAGCTTTCTGTGTTTTGCGTGGGGCAGGAGCCTGAATTCGTCTGGCCCGAAAATGTCTGGGTCTGCGGGGATGCGGCAACGGGACCTTCTACCGTGGCTCAGGCTATGGCTGACGGAAGAAAGACGGCTTCCGCCATAAGGCAAAGATATGAGGCGAGTTCTTCCGGTGGGGTTAAGGAGATTTCGTGGGATAGGGACAGGATTGAGGTTATAGATTTTGGCGAGCTCAACCTCTGGTATTTTTCCAGGTCAAAGAGGGAAAAGGTTATTGACGGGGAAAGCGCCCTTTCAGAGATGAAGAGATGTTTTTCCTGCGGTTACTGCAATGGGTGCGGCAACTGCTGGGTGTTCTGTCCGGATGTGGCTGTTGTCCTTGAGGAAAAACCTGTGCTTGATGCGGAGCACTGCAAGGGTTGCGGTATATGCGCTTCTGAGTGTCCAAGGGGCGTTGTCTTTATGAAGCTAAAGGCCTGATGGCTCCTTTCTTGCAAGCTCTGTTAGCTCTTCAAGAACCATAATGGCTTCCATGGGCGTCAGTTTGTCAATCCTCAGCCTTTTGAGTCTGACCAGTGCAGGATGTTCGGTAAGGGGAAGGGAGCTTGTGTCTTTCTCTTTTTCCAGTTCGGCGAGTATCTCTTTTGCCCTTGAGATGACTTCCTGCGGAAGTCCTGCTATCTCCGCCACGTATATTCCATAGCTTCTGTCGGTTCTTCCGGGTCTTACCCGATGGGTAAAGATAATCCGGTCCTTCCATTCCTTTACCTCAACGTGGTAGTTTTTGATTTCGGGATGGATGTCCGCAAGCCGTGTGAGCTCGTGGTAGTGGGTGGCGAAAAGGGTCTTGGCTTTTATCCTGTCCTTTATGTATTCGACGGACGCCCAGGCTATCGCCACTCCGTCGTAGGTGCTTGTTCCTCTTCCTATCTCGTCCAGTATGATGAGGCTGTTTGAGGTTGCATTGCTCATGATGTTTGCCGTCTCCATCATCTCTACCATGAAGGTGGACTGTCCCTGTGCGAGATTATCCGCCGTTCCTATTCTGGTCATGATTTTGTCAACGGGGGATATCACAGCACTTTTTGCGGGAACGAAGGAGCCCATCTGTGCCATAAGTGTTATGAGTGCCACCTGTCTGATGTAGGTGGACTTTCCGCTCATGTTGGGTCCCGTTATTATGTGGATGGGCGATTCGGGAGCGAGCACCGTATCGTTGGGAACGAACCTTTCCTGCAGGATGCTTTCCACTACCGGATGCTTTCCGCCTTTAATGACAATCTTTCCGTCTTCTGCTATACGGGGTTTGATGAGCCGCTTTTCTCTGGCTAAGACCGCAAAGGAGTTGAGCAAATCAACAAGCCCTAAAAGGGTTGCGTTTTTCTGAATCCTTTCGGTATGGGTAAGCACCTTCTGCCGAATCTCCTCCAGTATCCTTTTTTCAAGCTCTTCTATGTTCGCCTTTGCGTTCAAAATTTTTTCTTCCGCTTTTTTTAGCTCGGGGGTTATAAACCTCTCTCCTCCGACGAGGGTCTGCTTTCTTGTGTAGTGAGGAGGCACCTTTTTGAGATGGGCTTTGGTCACCTCTATGTAGTATCCAAAAACCTTGTTGTAGCCCACTTTAAGCGAGGGAATTCCGGTGAGAGCCTTCTCTTTTTCCTCATACTCTTTGAGCCATCTGTCCGAGTTTTCCATTATCTCTCTGAGCTCGTCAAGCTCCCTGCTGAAGCCCTTTTTGATTATGTGGTCTGCATCCGGTTCGTCATATATGGCTTTTTCAATGAGAAGAGTTACCTCTTTCAGCCCGTCAAGCTCATCTTTTATTCTCGCAAGCAGTTTTGATTCGCTTGAGGAGAGTATCTCTTTTATTTCGGGAATTCTCTTCAACCCCTCTTTTAGGGAGACGAACTCTCTGGGTTTCGCCACTTTGGAGCTTATCCTTGAGGTTATACGCTCTAAATCGGAGATGCCCTTGAGCTTCTCCGTCAGCTTGAGATGGAGCCCTTTGTCAAGCATGTCCTGAACGGCATCAAGCCTTTCCTTTATCTTATTCGGGTCTTTGAAGGGGGAAAGTATGCTCTCTTTAAGTGTGCGCTTCCCCATGGGGGTCAGGGTTCTGTCAATGGTGGAAAAGAGGGTGTTTTCCTTCTTTCCCTTCAGGTTTTCCACCAGCTCAAGGTGCCGTATTGTTGACGGGTCAAGATACATGTGCTCTTTTGAGTGGAGAATCTCCACCTTCTTTATATGGTTGAGCTCGCACATCTGTATCTCTTTGAGGTAATAGACGAGGACTCCCAGGGCTATCTGCGCCTTTTTCATCTCTCCTATACCCAGACTTTCCGGTGGGCGCGAAAGGTAAGCGGTTATGTATTCCCGGGCTGTGTCGTGGTAAAGCCAGTCATCGCACAGCTCGCAAAAACTTGAGGGAAACAGCTTTTTAAGCTCCGCCCTGTTTTCTGGAATGAGCAGGGTCTTGGGTTTGAGCCTTTGTATGAGCTCTATCACCCTCTCTTTTTTATCTTCAAAGGCTATAACTTTGCCTGTTGATACGCTTACTCCTGCAACTGCCCACCTGTTTTTGTCCGGATACAGGCAGACCACATAGTCCTCGTCCAGCTCCGTCTCCTCGGCTTCTATAAAGGTTCCGGGGGTGATAACCCGCACCACTTCCCTTTTCACGATTCCTCTGGCCGTGGCGGGGTCCTCGGTCTGCTCGCATATTGCCACCTTACAGCCTGCTTCCAGAAGCCTTTTTATGTAGTTTTCTGCGGCATGATAGGGGATTCCGCACATGGGGATGTTGTTCCTTGAGGTGAGGACGATGTTCAGGATTTTGGAGGCTTTTTCAGCGTCTTCCATGAACATTTCGTAGAAGTCACCGAGCCGAAAAAGAAGAATAGCGTCTTTGTATTTCTCCTTTATGCTGAGGTATTGCTTCATCATGGGGGTTAACTTTTCAGCCATGTTAATTTATATGAATCAGAGCGGTCCGTTCGTAAAGGGGGGATGAATGATTGTGTTCAAAGTGCTTCTGCTTTTTGCCGTGGGAGCCGTTGCAGGTTTTCTCAACGTTCTTGCAGGGGGCGGTTCTTTTCTCACCCTGCCGGTCTTGATTTTTATGGGACTTCCCCCCACGGTGGCTAACGGCACCAACAGGGTGGCTATTTTTATGCAGAATGTTGTTGCCGTGAAGAAGTTCCACGACTATCGGGTTTTTCCCTTGAGGTTTGCCCTTCTGGTGGTGTTGCCCGCCGTTTGCGGCTCCATTCTGGGGGCTTACAGTGCCACCATCATTGCGGATGCGGTGTTTAAAAAGATACTGGCTCTTCTGATGGTGGGAATCACCCTTTTGTCCATGTCAGATACCACAAGAGGACTTGAGAAAAGGGAGGTGAAGATAACGGGTTTCAGATGGGTCTTGATAATCCTCATCTTTTTTGCCATTGGTTTTTACGGCGGATTCGTTCAGGCGGGGGTGGGATTTCTCATACTTTCCGCCATGGTTCTTACGGGCTTTGACTTTGTTGAGGCGAATGCCGTTAAGGTTTTCGTTATTCTCATTTTCACCGTTTTTGCCCTGATTATCTTTACACTCCAGCACAAGGTCAACTATCTGTGGGGGCTGGTTCTGGGATGCGGCAACGTTCTTGGCGCCTATACAGCCGCTGCCGCGGCGGTGAAAAAGGGCAACCGATTCGTGCAGAAGGTGGTTTTTGCGGCTATAGTTGTGATGGCGTTGAAGCTTCTTTTCGGTTAGACCAGCCTGTTCCGCCTTTTTCCCTCAAAGAATGCCTTTATGTTTTCGTATATCTCGCGGACGAGCCTCTTTCTTGCTTCTGTGCTTGTCCAGGCAATGTGGGGCGTGATTAGAAGCCGGTTCCTGTCTCTTATTTTGAGAAGCGGATTATCTGGCTCAATAGGCTCTCTTTCCAGCACATCCAGAGCCGCTCCTCTAATCAGCCCCTGGTCTAAGGCTTCAGCGAGGTCCTTTTCGTTTACTATACCGCCTCTTCCAAGGTTCAGGAGTATAGCCTCTTTCTTCATGAGCTTGAGCTTTTCGTATGTGATGAGGTTTTTCGTCCTTTCGGTCAGGGGGGCATGGATTGAGACGATGTTGCTTGTGGCAAGCAGAAGGTCAAGCCCCACTCTGGGGTAAGGCTCGCTTCTTTTGATACCGGATGTGGAGTAATACACCACCTCGCATCCGAAGGCTGTGGCTATTTTTGCAACCTCTTTCCCGATGGTGCCGAGCCCTATTATGCCCCATCTCTTTCCGGAAATCTCGTAAAATGGTTTGTCTAAATGGGTGAATATGTCGCTTTTTGAGTAATTACTGCTTTTCACGTAATCGTCGTAGTATCTCAGGTTCTCAAGCAGGTAAAACAGCATGGCGAAGGTGTGCTGTGCCACGCTTTTAGTGGAGTATCCCGCCACATTGGTGACGGCTATACCGAGCTCTTGAGCGGCTTTCAGGTCTATGTTGTTGGTGCCCGTTGCCGCAACGCATATGAGCTTGAGGCTGGGGCTTTTCTCCATCAGCTTTCGGTCTATAACCACCTTGTTGGTGATAACCACCTCTGCATCTTTTATTCTGTCTGCGGTTTCCTCGTATCTGGTGGTGGGATAAATCACCACTTCCCCCAATCTTTTCAGAGGAGAAAGGTCAACATCTCCAAGGGTCTTTGCATCAAGCAGAACAATCTTTGGCATGGCTTTTCCCTCCTTATCTTTTTATATTATACTTTGCTGGAAATTGGCAAAATTGATTTGGCGGTTGGTGAGCTTGAAGAAGGTTTTCGTCCTTACTCTGGGATGTCCCAAAAACGAGGTGGATTCCCTGATAATGAAGCGCCACCTTGAGCTTTGCGGCTTTTCGGTGGTTGATGAGCCGGATGACGCAGATGTGGTGGTGGTAAACACCTGCGGCTTTATAGAAGACGCAAAGCGTGAGTCCATTGACGCCGTCATCTCTGCAGTGGATTCAGGGAAAGAGGTGGTGGTGGCGGGCTGTCTCTATCAGCGCTACGGGGATGAGCTTGCAGAGCTTTTTCCTGAGGTGAAGGGCTTTGTCTCCCTTTCCCACATAAGAGAGCTTCCCCGCTATCTTGGAATGGACGGATTCCGCCTGCCCTGCGGGGTTCCTGCTCTTCCGAGGGCTTCCGATTTTGAAGGGGTAAATCCGGATTCTTTGTGGGTTTATGTGAAAATAGCTGAAGGATGCAGTAACAGGTGCGGTTACTGTGCCATCCCCCTCATCAGGGGTAGCTATAGAAGCAGAAGCCTTGACGATGTCGTTGAAGAGGTCTCTTCGTGGATTGAAAAGGGGGTGAAGGAGATAAACCTCATCTCTCAGGATACGGCCTTTTACGGCAGGGACCTTTCCGATGGCTCCGGTCTGCTTGAGCTTCTTGAGAGGATAGAAGCCCTTGAAGGGGATTTTCGTGTAAGAATGCTTTACATGCATCCTGCTCACTTTACTTCTGATATTGCCCGGTTTATAGCAAACTCGGATAAGTGCATACCCTATGTGGAGATACCCCTTCAGCATGTGAGTGAAAGGGTGCTGAGGCTGATGAAGAGAAAGGGCGCAAAAGAGGCGGTGATGAGAGCCGTCTCTTTGTGTGAAGAATACGGGCTTTTTTTGAGAACCACATTTCTGGTAGGACATCCCGGTGAGGGGGAAGACGATTTTTCCGAGCTGGTGGATTTTGTGGAGGCACTCAGGCCCTGGAGGGCTTGCGTTTTCGGATATTCCGCAGAGGAAGGGACCGCTTCCTTTGAACTGGGACAGCTTGATAAGGATGTGGTGCTTGACAGGGTAAATGTTTTGACGGAAATCCTTGACAGGATAATGTTTGAGAGGAGCGCGGAGCTTGCCGGAAAAAGCTGTGAAGCCCTTCTGGAAGGTGAAACTGGAAGACTTCTCGTTCAGGCGCCGGAGGTTGACGGCGTCTTTACCCTGAAAGGGGAAAGTTTTGAGGGCTTGTGCAGGGTGATTGTAGATGAGGCAAAAGGCGTGGATTTTGAGGGGAGATTGTGCCGAAGTTCGTGATTGAACAGTTTAAGGTTCCTCTGGGACGCAACCTGAAAGAGGCGCTTGCTGAGGCGCTGGGTGTGTCGGTTGACAGGCTGACTTCTGTTCGCATTCTCAGAAGGTCCCTTGATGCCAGAAACAAGGAGAGGGCTATCTACTGGGTTTACAACTTGGAGGTTGAGGTTGAGGGCGGGATTCGCCCTTCAAGGTCGGTTAAGGTGAAGTGGGAGGGGAAGAAAACGGTTTCGTTTTCCGTGGTGAAGGCTGAGCGGGAAATTTTCCCCGTGGTGGTGGGCTCAGGTCCTGCCGGGCTTTTCTGTGCGCTTTTTCTTGCCGAGGCCGGGGTCAGGGGAGTGGTGCTTGAAAGGGGCTGTCCCGTGGAGGAGAGGGTGGAGAAAGTTAAGCGGTTGTGGGATAGCGGTATCCTTGACGAGGACTGCAATCCCGCTTTCGGAGAGGGAGGAGCGGGCACCTTTTCCGATGGAAAGCTCACCACCAGAGTAAAGCACCCCTTTATAGAATGGATATTTGAGAAGCTGGTGGAGCACGGCGCACCGTCTGAGATTCTCGTTGATGCAAGGCCCCATGTGGGAACGGATAACCTGAGAAAGGTGGTAAAAAGCATAAGGAACAGGCTCATATCACTGGGATGGGATATACGCTTTAAGAGCAGGGTCACTAACCTTTTAATAGACGGGGATGTGGTTAGAGGGGTGGTGGTAAACGATTCCCTTGAGGTTGAGGGGGACTTTGTGGTTTTGGCGGTGGGAAACGGCGCCAGAGATACCTTCAGAATGCTTGAGCGTTGCGGGGTTGCCATGCAGGCAAAGCCCTTTGCCGTGGGATACAGGATTGAACATCCTCAGGAGCTTATCAACAGGGCTCAATACGGAAAGTGGTATAAACATCCGGATTTGCCTCCCGCTTACTATCAGCTTGCCGCAAACTTTAAAAGCGTGAAAAGGGGAGTTTACACCTTCTGCATGTGTCCGGGAGGCTATGTTATATGCGCATCAAGCGAGAATAAGCGCCTCGTGACCAACGGAATGAGCTACTACGCCCGTGACTCTTTTTGGGCGAATTCTGCCGTGGTGGTCACCGTTGACGAAAGAGACTACGGAAATGAGGTTCTGGGCGGTGTTGTCTTTCAGGAGAGACTGGAGGAGAAAGCCTATGTTTCGGGAGGGGGAGGTTTTGTCACCGTTGCCCAGAGGGCTTCGGACTTTCTCAACAGGCGGGCAAGCACTTCCCTTCCGGAGGTGAGCTACAGACCGGGAGTGGTTGCGGACAATTTGTGGCACATCCTGCCGCAAAATTTGTGCGAGCTTATAAAAAGGGGGCTTTCAAATTTTGATAGAAAAATCAAAGGCTTTGCTTCAAGCGAGGGGGTTCTTTTTGCCGTTGAGACCAGAACCTCTTCTCCGGTCAGAATTGTCAGGGACGAAAATTGTCAGTCAATCTCTCACAAAAGGCTCTATCCCTGTGGAGAGGGAGCGGGTTATGCGGG
>JAADEW010000102.1 GCA_013153205.1 Deferribacteres bacterium
AAAGATTGAGAAAGACTGCTTCGTAAACGAGTTTGACCTCTACGGCGGCACCATAGACGTGGACAAAATCCTTGAGAGCCTGAAAAAATCCGGAAAATCAAACAAAAAGGAGAAAAGGCTTCCCGTGAAGCTCTCCCTAAACTACTACATTGAAACCACGAAATACAAAAACCTGTTCGTGGACGATTTAACGGGAACCGGACAGTTTGACCTCACCAAAGACGCTTTCAACATTGACATAGAGGAGACAAAGCTTTGCGGAATAAGGCTTCAGGGAAACCTCAAAAAAGAGGGGAAAAAGCTCACCCTTCACTTCTCGTCAAAGGGAAAGAGCGAGTTTGAAAAGACCCTGAAATGTCTAACCGAAGGAAAGGCTCCCCGAATCATCACCGGAAAGTTTGACTACACCTTCAAGCTACAGGCTGAGGGAAGCGAAAATCCCATAAAGGAGAATTCTCACGGCAGGTTCCGAATAGTCTCCAAAAAGGGAAGAATCTACAAAGCAACGGTGCTCGCAAAGCTTTTAGAGTTTCTGACCATTCAGAATCTGGTAACCCTGAGGCTGCCGAGCTTTGGCAAAGCAGGCTTCGCCTACAAGAAACTCTCCATACAGGGAAACATAAAAAACGGCGTCCTTTACTTCAAAAACTGCTACATCAACAGCTCCGCCATGAAGATATTTTTTGAAGGCAGATGGAACATACTGAAAGACAGGCTGGACTTAGAGGTTCTAATCGCTCCCTTCACCACTATTGACGCCATCTTAAGCAGAATACCCCTGATAGGAAGAATCCTCACGGGCAAATCAAAGACCTTCGTCTCCATTCCCCTTAAGGTATCCGGCTCAAGCAAGAACCCCAAAATTATGCTTCATCCCCT
Source organism: Deferribacteres bacterium (assembly GCA_013153205.1). Lineage (GTDB taxonomy): Bacteria > Thermosulfidibacterota > Thermosulfidibacteria > Thermosulfidibacterales > Thermosulfidibacteraceae > JAADEW01. Next base: position 880 of record JAADEW010000102.1, read on the forward strand.
TTCTGTAGGCTCAGGGCTGATAGGGATAATGAAAAGAACGCTTAAAGCACCGGTTTACATCCTTAAGCCATCTGAAAACAAGTGACTTCAGGTGAGAGAGCCGCGGAGACACAGCGCCTTTCTTAAAAACGCACCCGTGTGCGAATCCCTGCACTCCGCAACATCTTCAGGGGTGCCGGCGACCACCACCCTTCCCCCACTGCTTCCGCCCTCGGGACCCAGGTCTATAACGAAATCGGCATTTTTCACCACATCCATGTTGTGCTCTATAACCACCACGGTGTTCCCCTTATCCACCAGCCTGTGAAGAACATCCACGAGCTTCCTCACATCGTCCATGTGAAGCCCCACGGTGGGCTCGTCAAGTATGTATAAGGTTCTGCCCGTTGCCCTTCTGGAAAGCTCTCTGGCAAGCTTTATCCTCTGTGCCTCTCCCCCGGAAAGGGTGGTTGCCGGCTGACCAAGCCTTATGTAGCCAAGTCCCACATCGGAGAGAACCTCAAGCCTGTTCCTTATTGAAGGGATGTTTTCAAAGAACTCTCTGGCCTCGTCAACGCTCATCTCCAGCACATCGGCTATGCTCTTTCCCCTGTAAAGTATCTCCAGGGTTTCGCGGTTATACCTCTTTCCCCTGCAGACATCGCAGGTCACATAGACATCGGGGAGAAAGAGCATCTCCACCTTTATAAACCCTTCGCCCCTGCAGTGCTCACACCTTCCCCCTTTAACGTTGAAAGAGAACCTTCCGGGCTTGTATCCCCTCGCTCTTGCCTCAGGGGTGGAGGCAAAAAGCTCCCTTATAGGCGTAAAAAGCCCCACATAGGTGGCAGGATTTGAACGGGGCGTTCTTCCAATGGGAGACTGGTCCACCATTATGACCTTGTCCAGATGCTCCCAGCCAAGAATGTCGTCGTAATCACCTTCGGGGAGTTTCGCCCTGTAAATCCTGTTGTAAAGAGCAGGATACAGAAGCTCCACCACCAGAGAGCTCTTGCCGGAGCCTGACACTCCCGTAACACAGACGAAGCACCCAAGGGGTATCTCAACATCCACATTTTTGAGGTTTCTGTGCCTTGCGCCCTTTATCAAAAGCCTGTCACGAAAGCCCCTCCTTTTCTCCGGTATCCCAACGGAAAGCCTTCCCGAAAGGTAAGCACCGGTTAACGAACAGCTGTTGCGAAGAATCCCCTCCACATCCCCCGCGTAAACGAGCTCACCGCCCATCTCGCCCGCACCGGGACCAAGGTCCACCAGATAATCGGCGGCTTCTATCACCTCTCTTTCGTGCTCCACCACTATCACCGTGTTGTCCAGGTCTCTCAACTTCTTGAGGTTTTCCACAAGCTTCAGGGTGTCTCTGGGATGAAGACCCACGGTGGGCTCGTCAAGAACATAGGTCACCCCGGAAAGAGCCGAGCCAATCTGCGTGGCAAGCCTTATCCTCTGCGCCTCTCCCCCGGATAAGGTGGAAGACTCCCTGTCAAGGGTTATGTATCCAAGACCCACATCGTAAAGGAAAGCAAGCCTTTTTCTTATCTCCGAAAGCACGCCCCTTGCTATCTCCCCTTTAACTCCCTCAAAATTCAAGCCTTCAAAAAAAGCTTTTGCCTCAGAGACCGACATCCTCACCACATCCCATATGCTCTTTCCCCCTACGAGAACGGCAAGGGCTTCCTTTTTGAGCCTGCTTCCTCCACAGGTGGGACAGCGGTCCTTAACGGTGTAAGCCTCAAATTCCGCCGGTTTTTCCTCCAGCTTTCTCTCAATATACGCGTAAACCCCTTCGTAAAAGCCGGTGAAGCCCTTCCTCTTTCCCCTCCACCTGTAGCTGAAGGAGATGGGTTCATCGGCGCCGTAAAGGATAATCTCCCTGTGCTCAGGGGAAAGCTCTCTGAAAGGCACATCCTTCGGTATTCCGTAATACTCGCAGACGGTATCAAGTATCTGCTGCCAGTAATCGGAGTCCCGGAAAACGACGACGGCTCCCTCTTCAAGGCTCAAGTCAAACCTCACCGCAAGGGAAGGGTCTATGCGCCGCCTGTATCCTATACCTTTACAGTCAGGACATGCACCGTAAGGGGAATTAAAGGAAAAAAGCCTCGGTGAAAGCTCCCCGATGGTGAAGCCGCAGTAGGGACAGGAGAACCTTTCACTGAAAAGGAACTCCTCCTCCCCCACGAGAAGCTTCACAACCCCGTCGGAAAGCTTCAGAGCAAGCTCAACGGAATCGGTAATCCTCACCCTCTCTTTAGGGCTTATCTTTATCCTGTCAACCACCACCTCTATGGTATGCCGCCTGTTTTTATCAAGGGCTATCTCCTCGTCCAGACGGAAGATGGTGCCGTTTACCCTGACCCTCACAAATCCCTCTCTCCTCAACCTCTGAAGAAGCTCCCGGTGCTCGCCCTTCTTCCCCACAACAACGGGAGCAAGGATAATGGCTCTGGTTCCGGGCTCAAAGGAAAGGATGTCGTCAACAATCTCCTGAACGCTCTTTCCCTTAATAGGCACGCCGCACGAAGGACAGACAGCATCCCCCACTCTGGCAAAAAGCACTCTCAGGTAATCGTAAATCTCCGTCACGGTAGCCACGGTAGAGCGGGGGTTTCTGGAGACGGCCTTCTGGTCTATGGCTATGGAAGGGGTAAGTCCGTAAATAGCCTCCACATCCGGCTTATCCATAACCTCAAGAAACTGCCGGGCATAGCTTGAGAGGGACTCCACATACCTCCTGTATCCCTCGGCATATATGGTGTCAAAGGCGAGGGAGCTCTTGCCGGAGCCGGAAACCCCGGTCACGACCACAAGCCTCCCCTTGGGAATCTCAAGGTCTATGCCCTTTAAGTTGTGCTGTCTCGCCCCTTTTATTACAATCTTATCCTCCAAGCTCCTTTGACCTCCTGAAAGCTGCTTCCACCGCATCCATAACAATACCCTTAAATCCATTCCTTTCAAGTATGTGAAGGGCAGAAATGGTGGTGCCGCCGGGAGATGTGACCATGTCAATGAACTTTCGCGGAATGCCGCCCTCAGCTTCAAAAAGGGCAACGGAGCCCTTCAAGGTCTGAAAGGCAAGCTCAAGGGCAAGCTCCCGGGGAAGTCCCACCTTAACCCCCGCATCTGAAAGGGCTTCCAGAAACAAAAACACATAAGCGGGACCGGAACCGGAAAGGGCTGTCACAGCGTCCATATAGCCCTCCGGCACCTCAAAGGTCCTGCCAAGTGCGGAAAGAAGCCTCAAAACGGTCTGCCTCTCCTCTTCGGAAAA
>JAADEW010000070.1 GCA_013153205.1 Deferribacteres bacterium
TTTTCAGTCCACTGCTCTACCGACTGAGCTACCCCGGCACCAGCCTGATGGTGTTATTAAGACCATAGAAACCGTTTGTCAACCCTGAAGGGAAAAATCGGTTGTTCAAAAACTGAAGCTGTGGTATGCAGAGGCACATGGGAAAAGTGAAAATCATGGGCTTTGTGGGAGAAAAAAAGGAGAAGCCCTCAGGTTTCATCGTAGGAAAAAAGGAGTTCCTTGAGCAGATAGAAGCACCCCTAAACAAAAAAGTTGCCTTTCCCGAAGACATCAGAAAGACAGAGGAGCTTATCAAATCCCTCTCCGAAAAAGACGAGGTAACCCTTTTAGTATCAGGAGACCCTCTGTTCTTCAGTCTGGGGGAAAAGATTGCCCGAAATTTTCCGGATTCGGTGGTAATTCCGGAAGTAAGCTACATGCAGATTGCCTTCTCAAGAATAAAGGAATCCTGGAAAGACGCATCGTTTATGAGCCTTCACGGAAGGGATATGGAGCTTCTGCTTCCTGCTATTGTGAAGGCAAAAAGGTTCCTTTTCATCTTTACAAGCCCACAGAACAACCCCGGAAGGATTGCGGACTTCCTCTTAAAAGCCAACTTAAACGAAGATGTAAGGATGCACATCTTTGAAAGGCTAAACACCCCGAAGGAGAGAGTGCAAACCCTTTCCTTGCGGGAAGCCGCTCAAAAAGAGTTTGCTGAGCCCAACTGCGTAATTTTAGAAAAGCTGAAAGAATATCCTGACATCTTCCGTGATGAGCTCTACCAGAGCAGAAAAGGGCTTCTCACCAAAGGACCCATAAGGGGAATGATACTCTCACTTCTCGGATGTGAAAACAGAAAAGTCGTCTGGGATGTGGGAGCAGGAAGCGGTGCCGTAAGCATCACGCTGTCAAGAAACTCAGAGTTTGTTTTTGCCATTGAAAAAGACGAAGAGAGCCTCAACATCCTGAAAAGCAACATCAAAACCTTTGGTGCATGGAATGTGATACCCATAAAAGGCGAAGCCCCTTCCGCATTTGAAGGGCTTAAAGAGCCCGACGCCGTATTCATAGGGGCGGGACTGAAAAACCCGGAAGTGGTGGAAGAGGCTTACCAGAGGCTTAAAAAGGGGGGAAAGCTGGTTGCAACCTTCGTCAGCCCGGAAAGCCTGAAAGAGGCTTTTAAACTGGCTGAAAAGCTCAACGCCCGGATGCTCAGCGTGAGCATAACCGAATACAGCGGCAAACTGCCCAAACCGAGGATACCGGTATGGATAATGATAAGCCAAAAATATACATAGTGGGCGCAGGACCCGGAGACCCGGAGCTGATAACCCTAAAAGGCAAAAAGCTCCTTGAAGAAGCAGATGTGGTGGTCTATGCAGGCTCTCTCGTAAACGAAGAGCTCTTAAAGTTCTGCAAAAAGGACTGCCTCAAGGTAAACAGCCACGGAAAAAGGCTTGAAGAGCTCGTTGAGGTGATGAGCGAAAACGCCAGAAAAAAGAGGCTCGTGGTGAGGTTAGCCACCGGAGACCCCGGCATATACAGCTCTCTACAGGAGATGAAAGAAGAGCTGGCAGAAAGAGGGGTTGAGGTTGAGGTGATTCCGGGTGTTTCCGCCATCTCAGCCGCCGCCGCCGCCATAAAAGAGGAGCTGACCATACCCCACGGTCCTCAGAGCGTGGTCATAACCAGACTTCCCGGAAAAACCCCCGTGCCGCCCACGGAAGACCTGGCAAGGTTTCTGGCAACCAAATCCACAACAGCCCTTTTTCTAAGTGCAGATAAGCTTCCCATGCTAAAAGAGAAGGCGACCAGAGCGGGGCTTTCCCCTGACACCACCGTCAAGATAGTGTATAAAGCGAGCTGGCCCCAGGAGAAAATAACAACCACAACCATTAAAGAGCTGGACAAAATCGGGGCAGACAACCCCTCCATCGTCTTCGTTCTTCCCGGACACAACCTGAAGGGAAGGCGCTCCTATCTCTATTCAGGAGCTCTCCAGCCCAACCGCAAGCCTTCGGAGGAAGAGTTTTACATACTGCCTGTATCGGAAACGAAAGTTGCCGACGAAGTAAAGAGGCTCTTCCCCAAGGCAAGTGCAGTCAAAGAGGGAAAGCTGAGCGAAAGGCTCGGCAGTATCTGGAACGAGAAAAAGCCCATACTCATCATAGGCTCTACAGGAATAGCCGTAAGGGTTATCGCCCCGTTTCTGAGTAGAAAGAGCACAGACCCCCCCGTTCTCGTTATGGACATAACCGGAAGCTTCGTAATACCGCTTACAGGTGGGCATTACGGTGCAAACAGGCTCGCAAAAACAATAGCCGAAAAGCTCGGATGTGTCCCGGTGATAACCACGGGAACAGAAGCGCTGGGGGTGCCCTCCTTAGAAGAGATAATACACGAAAGAGAGCTTATACTTTTGGGCGGCTCAACCCTCAGCTTCAACCGTAAAGCCATACGAAAAGAGCCCGTTTACAGCATCGGATTGGGATTTCACGACCACACGGAACAGGACAAAATAAAAGCCGTTCTGGACAAAGCCGCATCCATGATTGACGGAAGCTTTTCCGTATTCGCAACGATAGACAGAAGAAAGGAGGCGGCTGAAAGGCTACTGCTTCCCCTCATACCAGAGGATTCAGCCCTTATCCTCGTAAAAGAGAAGACCCTGGAAACCTTCCCCTTTCACACTGAATCCCAAGCCCGCAAATTTCTAAAGACCCCGGCAGTAGCTGAACCGGCGGCTCTATCCGTCCTCCCGGAAGGAGAGCTCGTGGTTGAAAAGAAGGTGCTTTATGGAATAACCTTTGCAATAGGAAGGTGGAAGCCAGAATGAGGCTCTTCATAACAGGCATAGGACCCGGAAGCCCCGAACTCATTTCTCCTTTAGCCCGAAAAGCCCTTGAAGAAAGCGACACCGTAATCGGCTACACAAAATACATCCAGCAGATTGAACCACTTATCGGAGGAAAGCGCATCCTGACTTACGGCATGGGAGAAGAACTGAAGCGGGCTGAATGCGCCGTGGAAGAGGCTTCAAAAGGGCACACCGTTGCTCTGATTTCAAGCGGTGATGCAGGGATATACGGCATGGCGTCCCTTGCCATAAAGCTCTCAGAAGGAAAAGGCATTGACATAGAGGTAATTCCGGGAATACCTGCTCTGAGCTTCTGTGCGGCGAGAATAGGGGCTCCTATAGGTGGAGACTTCGCCCTCATATCCCTTTCCGACCTGATAACCCCGTGGGAAGTCATAGTTTATCATCTTGACAGGGCGTCATCTACAGACATGAGCATCGTCCTGATAAATCCCGGAAGCAAAAGGAGAAAAGACCACCTATCAAAAGCGGCAAATGTTATGCTGAGATACAGGCCCGCCGACACCCCCGTCGCCATAGTGGAAAACGCCTATACCCCGGAAGAGAAGATAACCCGAATGACCTTAGGGGCTCTGGAAAACACGGAGTTTTACAACATGAACGCCACCGTCTTCATAGGAACATCAAGAACCGACATTGTGAACGGGCTCTGGACAACGGACAGAGGCTACTTCAAACCGTGGGAGGTCCCCTTTATTGAGCTGGAAGAAAGCGACAGTCCGCAGGAAATAGAGGAGAAAAGCCTGACATTCGTAAAAAGACACCTGAAATCAATGAACTTCAGCAAAGAGGAGCTGGAAGTAGCAACAAGGGTGGTCCACTCCGTAGGAGACTTCTCCATCTCCTCTTTCATCAGGTTTCTGAACGGATTTACGGAAAAGATACTCTCATCAGCCGAAAAAGAGCTTTTCGTATTCACAGACACAGCCATGGCTTACCACGGAATAAATCGGAGTTTGCTTTCTCAACATACCAGATGGAAGCTGGAAATCCTACCCAGACCGGAAAAAGCTTCACACGGAAAAACCAGAAGCGCTCAGGCGGTAGAAAACATATCCCACCTGCTTGAAAAGAGCATACTCATAATAGGAAACGCCCCCACGGCACTGAAAGAGGTGCTATCTCTCCACTATAAAGGAGCCTCTCCTTCAGCACTCATAGCTACTCCGGTTGGATTCGTCGGGGCGTCTCAAAGTAAAAAAGAGTTATTAAAAACAGATATTCCAAGCTTCACCATTCTTGGCAACAGAGGGGGAACTCCACCAGCAGTTGCCGC
>JAADEW010000096.1 GCA_013153205.1 Deferribacteres bacterium
TCACAAAACCGTAAGTTCCCATCTTCAAAAGAACACCAGCAAGTATCACTGAACCGGCTGTGGGAGCTTCAACGTGAGCATCCGGAAGCCACGTATGGAAGGGCCAGAGAGGAACCTTGATGGCAAAGCCCAAGAAGAAGGCAAGGAAAAGCCAGAACTGATACTTCATGGGAAGATGCAGGGTGTTAACCCACTTCACATAGTTGAAGGACCACTCCCCGGTCTGGTGATGGTATATAAAGTAGATGGCGATGATTGCAACCAGCATGAAAAGAGAACCAAACAGGGTATAAAGGAAGAACTTTATAGCCGCATAAAGCTTTCTCGGACCACCCCAGATACCAATGAGGAAATACATGGGAACCAGCATAACTTCCCAGAACACATAGAAGAGAAAGAGGTCCAGAGCCTCAAAGACACCCAGCATACCTGTGGCAAGAACAAGCAGGGCAATGTAATACTCCTTTTCCCTCTCCTTTATGTATTCGTAAGAACACAAAATAGCGATGGCGGTCAAAAAGGTGGTAAGAAGTATCAGAAGCAGAGAGATACCGTCCACGCCAAAGTAATACTCCACTCCCAGCTTTGGAATCCATTTAAACCGCTCAACAAACTGGAAGTGCCATGTGGTCCTGTCAAACTTGAACCACAGGATAATAGAAATGAAAAAGTCCACAAGAGCCACTGCAAAAGCAAAGTATTTGATAAACTTGGTTTTCTCTCTGTTCACAAACAGTAAGATAACAGCTCCCACAAGAGGAATATACGTTATCAGCGAGAGAATGGGAAAGTTTAAAACATTTGTCCCAAAGTGCAGCTCCATCGGTCAATCCTCCCACAGCAAAATTTTAGAATAATCTTCCAAACACATATATAGTAATCAGGCCTAACAACCCTGCTGCTATAAAGAGCATGTAGTTTGAAACCACACCGGTCTGAAGCCTTCTCAAAACCCTTGCCGAAAGGTCCACAACGTAAGAAGCTCCGTTCACGGCACCATCCACAACGAAAGGCTCCGTGCATACGCGGGTAACCCATGCAAGGAAGCGGGTCAGCAAAGCGGCACCGTTGACAATGCCGTCAATAACCCACTGGTCAAATCTCCAGAAGATGTATGCAAGGTCAAGAACCCTGTAGATGAACAGGGCAAAGTAAATCTCATCCACATAATACTTCCTGTAAAGAACCTTGTGAATAAACCAGAGCTTCTTAACCCACTCATCAGGGTCAATAAGCCTCTTAAGATGAACGATGTAAGCTATAAGTATGCCGGTAAGTCCCACAGCCACAGAAAGGGCTATGAGAACAGAAGCAGGAACAGCGGCTTCGTGGTGAGCCGCATGAGCCCCATGCTCATGCGCCGCATGTATCACAGGAGCAAGAAACTGGGCAAAGTAAGAGGTCTCTCCGTGCGCCTTCAAACCAAAGAAGCCTACGGTAGCCGCACCCACGGAAAGTATTATAAGGGGTATCGTCATAACCTTTGGAGACTCATGGAGATGGTGCTTAATCTCCTCGGGAATTCTCTCCTTACCAAAGAAGGTCATAAAAACGGCTCTGAAGGTATAATACGCCGTAATACCTGCAGTCAAAGTGCCCAAGAACCACAGGAAATAGTGCCCCGTGGTGAATGTGTGGTGCAGAATCTCGTCCTTGGACCAGAAACCTGCAAAAGGCGGAATACCCGCAAGAGCAAGAGCACCTATGATAAAGGTGGTAGCGGTTATGGGCATGTATTTCTTGAGGTTGCCCATGAGCCTCATGTCAAGCACATCGCTCATAGCATGCATGACAGAACCGGCAGCCAGAAAGAGCAGTCCCTTAAAGAAGGCATGGGTCATAAGATGGAAGACACCGGCAGTGTATGCCCCAACGCCACAACCCAGAAACATGTAGCCAAGCTGACTAACGGTGGAGTAGGCAAGCACCCTCTTCAAGTCAAACTGAGCCGTGCCAATGGTTCCGGCAAAGAATGCCGTGAGACAGCCTATAACGGCAACCACTTCAAGGGAAAGGGGCGCCATGTTGTATAAAACATTTGACCTTGCCACCATGTAAACACCAGCCGTCACCATGGTAGCCGCGTGAATCAGAGCAGACACAGGTGTGGGACCCTCCATAGCGTCAGGCAACCACACGTAAAGAGGAATCTGTGCGGATTTTCCCGTTGCACCACCGAAAAGCAGGAGAGTCGCTATGGTCACAACAGCGGGGTCAAGGTGATGCGCCTTTTCAAATACCACCTTAAAGTCAAGACTGCCCAGATGATACCAGATTATAAACATGCCCAGTATAAAGCAGGCATCACCCACCCTGTTGGTGATAAAGGCTTTCATTCCCGCCTTCCACGCAGACTCTCTCTCATACCAGAAGCCAATCAGAAGGTATGAACAGAGACCAACTCCCTCCCATCCAACGAAAAGAAGGGGATAAGAGCTTCCCATGACAAGAATCAACATAAAGAAGACGAACATGTTGAGATAAGTGAAGTATCTGGGATAACCGGGGTCATGTCCCATATAACCTATCGAATAGACATGAATCCAGAAAGAGAGTGTGGTTACAACCATGAGCATAAGAGCCGAAAGCTGGTCTATGTAAAAGGCAACCTTCGCCTGAATATCCGGCGTAACCACCCAATCAAAAAGGACTATTTCCGCTGTTTTGCCGTGCAACACATCTATAAAAACCAGCGTGGAAAAGAGCCAGGAAAGACCCAAGGCGGTAACGGCAATGTAGTGAGCCCTGTTCTTGATGTATTTAAACCCGAAAAGGCCATTTATGGTGAAACCTATCAGGGGAAAAACCGGTATGAGCCACGCATATTTTATCATCACTTACCCCCTACCATTTTAGAAGATTGAATGAATCAATGTTAACGGTAAACCTGTTCCTGAATATAGCCACCACTATGGCAAGCCCAACAGCCGCTTCACCCGCCGCTACGGTGATGACAAATATCGCAAAGATTTGCCCCGCAACATTAGAAAGATACGAAGAAAAACCCACAAGAGCTATGTTAACAGCGTTAAGCATAAGCTCTATCCCCATAAGCACTATAAAGACATTCCTGCGGGAAAGAGCCCCAAACATTCCTATGGCAAAGATGATAAAGGAAAATATTATCACATGCGTCAAAGGCACCATAGCTTACCTCTCCAACTTGTTTTTAGCCAGAACAATTGCCCCAACCATTGCGGCAAGCAGAAGCACGGAAGCAACTTCAAAAGGAAAGATGTATTTAGTGTAAAGCAGGGTCCCTATACTCTCGGTATTTCCGTATCTGGCCATTTCCTGTGCCAGCCTGCCCGTGGCTTTACCAGCAAAGGAAAGATAGACGATGGAACCTATCTGTATTACGAGCAAAACAGATATAAAAGCCGCTATTATCTTCTGGCCCAACGCCTGTTTCACCTGAGAAGCGTCCTCTCCTCTCACCAGCATAATGACATAGAGCATAAGGCCCACCACTCCTCCGGCATACACCAGCACCTGAACAGCCGCCAGAAGCTCAGCGTTCAGCACTACAAAAGTGCCCGCTATAAAGAAGAAACAGAAAATTAAGCACAAAGCGGCGTGCACAGCGTTTCTCCTCGTCACCGTAAGAAAAGCAAATATAACCGCCAATGCGGCAAAGAGATAAAAAATTATCTGCTCCCAGCTCATACCATCCCCCTACTTCTTAAAGGTCCTCTCCCATTTTTTGTAATCTTCCAGAAGCTTGTTAATGTCAAAATCGAGCCAGTCAAGGTCATACTCAGCTCCTTCATAAAATCCGGTGGTCTCAAGGGCGTCAACCGGACATATCTCAACACAGTAAGCACAGTATATGCACCTGCCGAAATTTATATCAAACACCACAGGGTGCCTTTCCTTACCCTTCCCTTCACCCTTAACAGTGATACAACCAGCAGGGCACACCCTGGCACACTGACCGCAGGCTATGCACTTGTGAGAGCCATCCTCGTTCACCACAAGCCTTATAAACCCCCTGAAACGGGGAAAAGGCGTAAGCTTCTCCTTGGGATACTGAACGGTAACCGGTTTGCTGAAAAAGTATTTCAAAGTCCTCTGAAGCCCCTGCATCAAGTCGGTCATAAAAGCCTTGGCAATCATCCCATCCTCCTTAGATAAGCATCATCACAATGCCGGTAACCACTATGTTGGCAAGAACAATGGGCAACATTATCTTCCAGCCAATCTGCATGAACTGGTCGTATCTGTATCTGGGAAAGGTTGCTCTCACCCATATGAAGAAATAGACAAAGGCAAAAAGCTTTATCAAAAACCAGACCCACCCCGGAAGGAACGGTCCCTTCCAGCCAGCCAGAAAGACTATGGTGGCTATAGCGGAAACCACCAGCATGTTGGCGTATTCCGCGAGGAAGAAGTAGGCAAACTTCATGCCGCTATACTCGGTGTGAAAGCCGGCAACCAGCTCAGATTCAGCTTCAGGCAGGTCAAAGGGAACCCTGTTTATCTCACCCAGAGCGGCTATGATGTATATAACGAAAGCAACAGGCTGATAAATCAACATGGGGACCTTCTGAACCTCAACGATTTTAGCAAGGTCAAGAGAACCGGCAATCATCAGAGGGCCCATCAGGGAAAAGCCAAGGAAAATCTCATAAGAGAACATCTGAGCCGCAGAACGAAGCCCTCCCAGAAGGGAATACTTACTTCCAGAAGCCCAACCCGCAAGAATTATACCCAGAACACCCACAGAGGCTATGGAAAGAACATAAAGAAGGCCTATGTTTATGCGGGTTATCATGAAGCTTTTTGAAACGGGTATCACCGCAAAAAGAACCAGCGCACACACAAGACATATAAGGGGTGCCACATAAAATGTAAGCTTATAAGCCTCATAGGGAACGATGTCCTCCTTGAAGAAAAGCTTCAGTCCGTCTGCTATGGGCTGAAGCAATCCGTGAGGCCCTACCCTCATAGGACCCATACGAACCTGCATGTGCCCTATTATCTTCCTTTCAAGATAGGTGAGGTAGGCTACAAAAAGCAGAGCAACCCCAAAAACCACTATTATTCTCAACAAAGCCAAGCCTATTTCATGCAGCATCTCATCCTCCTACCTATCAACCTCTCCAAGAACTATATCTATGCTACCAATAGCGGCTATCACATCGGCCACCAGATGGCCTTTACACATCTCCGGCAAAGACATGAGATTGGCAAAAGACGGCGCTCTTATCTTTATTCTATAAGGTCTGGTAGAGCCATCAGACACTATGTAGTAACCAAGCTCGCCCTTGGGGGCTTCAACAGCCGCGTAAACCTCACCCACAGGGGGTTTGAACACCTTGGGAACCTTGGCTCTCACGGGACCGGGATTCTTCTCAAGCCATTCAAGGCACTGCTTCACTATCTTGCAGGATTCAAGCATCTCTTTCCTTCTCACCAGATACCTTGCATACACATCACACCCATCAAACACAGCAACCTCAAAGTCCAGCTTGTCATATACAGAGTAAGGATTGGACCTCCTCAAATCCCAGTTAACGCCGGAGCCTCTTATGCTCGGTCCCGAAAGGCCAAGAGATAAGCCCTTCTCCGCCGAAATCTTGGCTATGTTTACCGTTCTGGAAAGCCAGATTCTATTCTTGTAAAGGAGGTCATCGTAGTCTTTAACCCTCTCAGGGAAAATCTCACAGAACTCCTTACACTTATCTATAAACCCTTCAGGCAGGTCATCAGCCACACCGCCTATTCTGAAATAGGTGGTGGTAAGCCTTCCGCCTGTAGCCATCTCAAACAAATCAAGTATCATCTCCCTCTCACGGAAGCAGTAGAGAAATACCGTCATGGCTCCTATATCCAGCGCATGGGTAGCAAGCCACAGAAGATGGCTTGAGATTCTGGAAAGCTCCGCCATGAGAACCCTTATATACTCCGCCCTCTCAGGAACCTCTATCTCGGCAAGCTTCTCAACAGCCACAACATACCCGTGGTTCATGGCGTTTGCAGCAATGTAGTCAAGCCTGTCGGTAAGGGGTATGAACTGATGATAGGTTTTAAACTCACCCAGCTTTTCCGTGCCCCTGTGGAGGTAGCCTATCACCACCTCCATATCCACAATTCTCTCTCCCTGAAGGGCAAGGATAAGCCTCAAAACACCGTGAGTGGAAGGATGCTGAGGACCCATGTTAACCCACAGGTCCTGGGTCTTAAAGGCCTCCCTCATAACATCTTCTTCAACCTTACCAAGCGAAGTGCCTTTTGCAAAAAGCTCCTTAAACTGCTTTTCGTCTTTAACGGCCATCTCAAAACCCCTTACAATTTGTTGTAATTTGGCAGATGCTCTTTAAGCCACTTTTCCCTGTAGCCGGGAGGACCTTCCAGCGGATAGTCTTTCCTCAACGGGAAACCTTCCCAGTCTTCCGGCAAAAGTATCCTTCTTAAGTCCGGATGATTCGCAAACCTTATACCGAACATGTCGTAGGTCTCCCTTTCATACCAGTTGGCAGAATCCCACACACAGCAAACGCTCTCAACCTCTTCATCCTCCGCAAGCCAGACCTTCAACCTCACCCTTTTGGCGAAAGGAACGGAGTAGAGGTGATAAACCACCTCAAAAGGCTTTTCCCTATCGGGATAATGAACCCCTATAACCTCCGTAAGGAAGTTATAACGGGTATCCTCATCGTCCCTCAAAAGCTTGCAGACATCTATGAGAAAATCCTTCTTTACCCTTATGGTGAGCTCGCCCCTGAAATACTTCAAGTCCTCTATAGCTTCAGGAAAGCGCTCCTTTATCTTTCTCACCTCAACGAACTGGTCAAAATCCACCGCTTCTTCCTTTTCCTCAACCGCCTCCTTGGCAGGTTCCGCTTTAACCTTTCTATCCTTTTCCTCAGCCATAACTACCTCCTGAGAACCTTCATCTTAAATATCTTCTCCTGAAGCCTTATCACACCATACATAAGTCCCTCGGGCCTTGGAGGACAACCGGGCACATAAACATCAACAGGCACAATCTTATCAACCCCCTGAACCACATGATAGGTGTTGTAAACCCCACCGGTATTGGCACAGGAACCCATGGAGATAACCCACCTCGGCTCAGGCATCTGGTCGTAAACCTTTCTTAACACCGGAGCCATTTTCAGGGTAACCGTGCCCGCAACTATCATCACATCAGACTGCCTCGGAGTAGCCCTGAAGATTACGCCAAACCTGTCAAAATCAAAACGCGCCGCACCAGCCGCCATCATCTCAATGGCGCAACAGGCAAGTCCAAAGGTCATGGGCCACAAAGAAGAAGCCCTCGCCCAGTTCACCACGAGGTCAATCGCCTCGGTAAGCTTGTTGTCCGGTAGCTTTCTCTCTATTACTCCCATTCCAGCGCTCCTTTCGCCCAGGCATAAATATAGCCAATGAGCAAAATCACAATAAAGAGAAACATTTCAATAAAGCCCCACCAGCCGAGCTTCTTATACATAACAGCCCACGGATACATAAAGACAGCTTCCACATCAAAGAGCAGAAAGAGAAGAACTATAACGAAAAACCTGATGGGCACATTTATCTTTGCCGTCATCATGGGATTGATACCGCACTCGTAAGGGGAAAGCTTTTCCGGGTCAGGTCTGTCCGGTCTCACGAAGTAGGCAACGATAAGGGTTACTATACCAAACGCAAAAGCCAGACCAAAAAGTATAAGTATCGGCGTGTAATTACTGATATGCTGATACATCAGCAGCCCCTCCTTATTTTTAAACCGTTGAGGCACTTAACACATTGTGATAACTTTTGCAAGCACCAGAAGAAAAAGAGTTAAATCAAAATGCATGAGGAGGGCTCACTGTGAACATAAAAGAGTTTTTCAGCCAGAAAGGCACAGGAATAATGGGAACCGCTGACAGGAAAGGGAGGGTCAATCTGGCAATCTACTCCCCGCCCATAGTTCTGGACAACCAAATCGTCGTCTTCGGAGCGACGAAAAGGAAGACCTACGAAAACCTCAAAGAAAATCCCCACGCCATGTTCATGTACATTCTGGATAAGCCCGGATGGGAAGGGATAAGGCTTGAGCTGAAGCTGGTAAAGGTTGAAGACGAAGGTGAGATGCTGGAAAGAATAAAAGAAAACTTCACCAAAATAGGCTACAATTCTCTTGCCAAGGAAATTGCCTTTGCCTTATACTTTGAGGTGGTAAACAGATTTCCGCTCAAGGGGAGATAGATGAACAAAAAAGAACAGAAGCTTATTGAAGAGCTTAAAGCCCAGCAGGGAGATGTGTGGCGAATCTTCAGAATACTCGCGGAATTCATTCAGGGATTTGATGCCCTGGCGGACATAGGACCAGCCGTCACCTTTTTCGGAAGCTCCAGATTCACGAGCAGAAACAGATACTACAAGCTGGCGAGAAAAACCGCCTACATGCTGGGCAAAGAGGGGTTCACCATTATAACTGGAGGCGGACCCGGCATAATGGAAGCGGCAAACAGAGGGGCTTACGAAGCAGGGGTAACTTCCGTAGGCCTCAACATAGAGATACCCCACGAGCAGGAAAAGAATCCCTATCAAACCCTTTCACTCAAGTTCAAATACTTTTTCGTCAGAAAGGTGATGCTTTTAAGGTATGCCCTTGCCTATGTGATATTTCCGGGAGGATTCGGCACCTTTGACGAGCTCTTTGAAGCGGCAACCCTTATTCAAACGGAAAGAATCTTCCCCTTCCCCGTAATACTTTTCGGGACGGATTACTGGATGGACATATACGACTTTATGAGAAAGAAGATGGTAAAGGTGGGAACCATTGACAAAGAAGACCTTTCCATATTCCACCTTACCGACGAGCCGGAAGAGGTGGTGAACATCATAAAAGACGAGGTGAAAAACAAGCTCAACATTCTGGAAAACCAGGACCTGCTCCCTGAAGTGAAAGAAGCGCTCAGAAAGTTCATAGAAAACTGATGAAAAGAGGCTCCATATTTCTTGCGGCTTTGCTGATTTCGGCATGCGCACCCCAAACAAAGCTGAAGTGGGAAAAAGATGTGTATTTACCGCAAACCTATGCCATAAAGGTGGTCTCCAGCCCAAAAGCTGAAAACGAAAAGGCCCACATATTTCTTGAGTCGCTGACAGGCGCCCTTTCCTGGAAGCAGTATCTCACGCTAACAGACGACGGCTACGATACCCTCGTCACGCTGGAAAAGCTGAAGATGGAGAAAAACGGACGCTGGTGGGTTGTAAAAGCCTCCTTTTCGTTCAAAGAGCAAGGGTCATCCTCATCACAAACAGTGGTAGAGTGCCGCGTATCTTCAAAATACAGCCCATCCCAAGCCCTCACCATTTGCGGGAAAAGGCTTGCGGAATACTGGGAAGAAGTGGTTGTTCTTCCGGAAGACGCCTACTCAGGCAAGGTGGACATGCCGCCGGTTGACGGCACCGAGGGAGACTTCTGAAGCTAACGGGATAGATAGAGTATAACGCAACCTGCAAGCATCAAAACGGAGCCGGCAAGCCTGAAGTGAAAGCGCTCCTCTTTAAAGAGTATTTTCCCGTAAATAACGCTAAACAGAAGAGTCGTCCTTTTAACCGCTATCATATAGGCGGCTTCAACAAGGCTTATGGCTATCATGTGGGTCAGTATGGAGACAGCCTGAAACAGGCCCACCGCCGCAGACTTAAAAGAAACCACCCTCCTCCAGTTGATGCCTTTTCTCCTCACCACGATAAAGAGCGAGCCCACGAGCGAGACCAGAGGATAATAGAACAGGCCAAAAAAGACCGGGTCTGAAAGGAGAACGCACCTTTTTCCCAAAACGGAAGTAATGGAGTATATAAATGAGACGGCGAGCATGAGCAGAGAGCCCTTCTCCTTCGCCATGCTCTTAAATGGCTGAACCAAAGAGCCGCCCTCAAAGTGAATGAGATAAGCCCCGGCAACCACAAAGCAGATTCCCAGAATTCCCTTCAAAGAAAGGGACTCTCCCAGAACGAGAAACCCCGTAACCACCATAAAAAGAGGGGTAAAAGCGAGGAAAGGTATCGTAAGGGAAAGGGGAGAAACCTTTATAGCCTCCATGTAAAGGAAAAAGGCAACCACCTCAAGGGGAAGCAGGACAGCAAGGGTCAGCCAGAAGTCCGAACCGAGATGGGGCCACCTCACAAAGAGCAGAGGCGGCACGAGAAAGGGAAGGCTGGACAGGAATCTGACAAGCACCACCTCGTCAAGGGAAAGGTGGGAGAAGAAATATTTGGTAAGGGCGTCGGCAGTGGAAAGGGTAAAGGCACAAATCAGCGACAGAGAAAACCAGAGCATACCTCAAAAAGCGCCTATTCTTCTATGCCCAGGGCTCTCTTTCCCTCCTCCAGCATCCTTAAAAACTCCTCTTCATCTATTATTTTCACTCCAAGCTGTTGAGCCCTCTGATATTTGCTTCCGGGATTTTCACCAACCACCACAAGGTCCGTTTTGCGGGACACGGAATTGGAAACCTTCCCCCCAAGCCTCTCCACCCACTCTTTAGCCTCGTCCCTTGTCATTGACGAAAGAGCCCCGGTAAAGACAACCACCTTACCGGCAAAGGGACTGTCCTCAACAACCTTAAGGTCCTGAGGTTTAACCCCCGCCCTGAACATCTTCTCTATCATCTCCTTATTTCTCGGCTCCCGCAGAAACTTCACGATACTCATGGCCGTCTCAGGACCGATACCCCTTATGGATAAAAGCTCATCATAGCTGGCTTTGCTGAACCTATCCCAGCTTTTAAAATGCTCCGCCAAAACCCCGGCGGTGTATTCACCAACATTCGGTATCCCTAAAGCGTATATAAACTTGGCAAGGGGAGGATTCTTCGCCTTCTCTATGCCCTTAATCAGATTCTCCGCCGACTTCTCAGCAAAACCGGGAAGCTGAAGAAGCCTGTCCTTCGTAAGGTAAAAGATGTCGGCAAGGTCCTTAACGAACCCCTTTTCCACCAGCAATCTTGCCGTCTTCTCCCCCAACCCCTCAATATCAAGGGCTCTTCTGGAAGCCATGTGTCTCAACGCCTGAACAAGCTTGGCAGGGCACGAGGCGTTCACACACTTGTAATAAGCGCCCTCCCTCACCACTTCAGCCCCGCACACGGGACACTTTTCGGGAGGACGAATCGGCTTTTCCTTTCCCGTTCTCTCCTCCTTTATAACCGCCACTATATCGGGAATAACGTCTCCGGCTCTCTGAACGAGCACCTTATCCCCTATCATCACCCCGAGACGCTCCACCTCATCAAAGTTGTGCAGGCTTGCCCTGCTCACTATAACGCCTCCCACCTCCACCGGCTCCAGAACCGCAACTGGTGTTATGGTGCCCGTTCTTCCAACCTGATATACCACATCCAGCACCCTGGTGGTTCTCTGTCTGGGCTTAAACTTTGCGGCAATAGCGTATCTGGGAGAACGCGCCGTGGTGCCAAGCTTCTCCCACAGCTCAAGGTCGTTAACCTTAACCACCACGCCGTCAAGCTCGTATTCAAAGTCGTCCCTCTTTTTCTCCATCTCCCGGTAAAATCTGATGACGCCGTCTATGCCTTTAACCACCTCTCTGGGATTTGCCGTCTTGAAGCCCCACTCACCGAGAGCATCCAGCACCTCCGAATGCTTCTTAAAAGAGACACCTTCAACGAGTCCCACTCCCCAAGCCACGAAATCAAGCCTTCTCTTAGCCGTAACAGACGGGTCAAGCTGTCTCAAGGAACCAGAAGCCGCATTTCTCGGATTGGCGAAAGGCTTTTCCCCCCTCTTTATAAGCTCCCTGTTAAGCTCCTCAAAATCCTTTCTGGACATAAGAACCTCACCCCGAACCTCCAAAAGGGACGGGATGGGAAGGTTCCTGCTCTTTATCAACCTCAAGGGGACACTCTTTATGGTCTTCACATTGGGGGTCACATCCTCGCCCACATAGCCATCCCCACGGGTGGAAGCCACCTCAAGCCTTCCGTTTCTGTAAACAATCTCACAGGAAAGGCCGTCGTATTTAGGCTCAACGGAATACTCTATCAAAGCGTTCATGGGTAAGCCCAAGAATCTTTTGATTCTTGCGTCAAACTCCCTTATCTCCTCCTCGTTTCTCGCATCCTGAAGAGAGAGCATGGGAACAGAGTGTCTCACAGGCTTAAACCCTTCCTTTATGGGTGCACCCACCCTCTGCGTGGGGGAATCGGGGGTTATAAACTCGGGATACATCTCCTCAAGTTCCTGAAGCTCCCTGAAAAGCTCGTCATACTCGGCATCCGATATAACCGGGTCGTTCAAGACGTAGTATCGGTAATTGTGGTAGTTTATGAGCTCCCTCAACTCCTCTATCCGCTTTCTGGCTTCCTCTTTAGAGAGCTTTTTTCCTTTCATAACCTCCCCCCGAAAATAAGGTAAAGCCCAAACATAAATATAATCCCTGCGGTAACAATCTCTATTTTTCTGTAGTGCATCTGTATGGAAGAGAGAAACCGCATGGCTTTAGCAAGGGTAAGGGTAACAACCACAAAGGGAAGGGCTATACCCATAGAGTAGCAGAAAAGAAGAAACATGCCGGATATAACCTTCTCCTTCAAAGCCGCCATAGAGAGTATGGGAACGAGGATTGAACCCACACAGGGGCTCCAGCTCAGGCCAAAAGCCATTCCTATAAAAAGAGGTGCGACCCTCTTCCCCTGAGGAAGCCCTTTTACCTGAAATGTTCGGGAAAAGGCTGAAATCCTGAAGATTCCCCACATGTAAAAAGCCCAGAATATCAGGAAGGCTCCTATTATCCTTTTCAGCAGAAGGTAGTGGGTGTTGAGAAAATCACCTATGGTGGTTGCAGAAGCCCCGAGAAAGACGAAGCACATGGTAAATCCCGTAATAAAAAGGATAAGGGAAGACCATAAGCTTTTATAGGAAAACTCCTTTTCTTTAAGCTCTGAAAGGGAATATCCGGTCACTATGGAAAGATAGACGGGAACGAGGGGCAGAACGCAAGGCGAAATAAAAGACAAAACCCCTCCCAAGAAGGCAACCAGTGGGCCTATGTTATCCGGGCTCATAACCTGCTCCCGTAACCCCTTAAAAAGGATGCAATGTCCATCTTCTTTTTGCCCTCAGGCTGAATCTCAAGCACGAAAACAGCACCATCTCCACAGGCTATCTTCAGCACGCCTTTTCTCACATCCTTCTCCAGAATCTCACCCGGCTCCCCTTCTCCTTTACAGGGCTTTGCCCTGTATATTTTGAACCTGCTACCGGAAATAACCGCCACAGCCCCCGGTTTCGGGGAAAGAGCTCTTATTTTATTACATATCCGCTCAGCGCCCTCCTTCCAGTCAATAAAGGTCTCCTCTTTCGCTATAGGCTTTGCATAAGTGGCTTCCTCCTCATTCTGAGGGATTCTGACCACATCGCCCTTTTCAATCCTTTTAAGGGCATCAACAATCATCTCCGCCGAAAGCTCCGACAACCTATCGTGAAGCTCGCCGTAGGTCTCGTCTTCTCCTATCTCAACCTCTTTCTGGAAGAAGATGTCCCCCGCATCAAGCCGCTCGTTCATCCACATAATAGTAACCCCAGTGGTCTTTTCTCCGTTCATTATAGCCCTCTGTATGGGAGCGGCTCCCCTGTATTTCGGCAAAAGGGAAGGATGGATGTTGAGGGCACCTACCCCGGGTATGTCAAGAATGGAGCGGGGTATTATCTGCCCATAAGAAACCACCACAAGAACATCCGGGTCAGCATTCCGGATAGCATCTTCAGCGTCCTTTATCCTTTCCGGTGAAACAACATCAATCCCGAGCTCCAAAGCTTTGAGCTTAACCGGAGTGGGCAGAAGCTTTCTTCCCCTTCCCCTTGGTCTATCAGGCTGGGTTACCACAAGAGGCACCTCAGCCGCCCTGCTTACAGCCTCAAGGGGCAGAAGGGCAAATTCCGACGTTCCAACGAACACCACCCGCATCACTTCACCCACTCAAAGGGATTTATGTGTTCAAATATAGGGGTCACATCCTGAAGCTTCTTCACAAAAGCCACATCCTCCTCCCTGAAACTCCCCGCATCAAGCCGCGAATCTATCGCCTTTTTAAGCCTTTTGAAGTTTTCGTAATGCCTCACCACTCTGGCTTCGGCGTAGTCCTTAGCAGTGAGGGTGGTTATCAGAAACTGCCAGTCAGATGCCTGAAGGAGAAGCAGTTCTTTAGCAGCCTGATGCAAAAACTGCAGGGTAAGGTCGTCTATTTCGTCCATCTGCTCCTTGACGCGGTTGAGAAGCTCAACAATCCAGTCCTCACACTCGTATATCCTCTCCCATGTCCATGTGGTCATGTCGTTAAGCCATATGTAGTGGAAACCTCCCTCTCCCCACGACCCCTCAGGCAGGGATATAACCTTGTCAGGAGGGTTCTCCTCAAGAAATTCCGAATAGTTGACAAGCTCCACCTCTGAAGAAGCGTGAAGCCTCCTCACAACCTCCTCAAGCCACAGTGGACCCTCAAACCACCAGTGTCCGAAAAGCTCTGCGTCATAAAGGGCGGAAAGGATGCCCGCCTTACCGGTTTCTGCATAAAACTGGCTCAAAGTGTCCCTCACTATTTTGCAGAAGTGCTGTGCGTGTTCCTTAACCGCTTCTCTTGCCTTGTCCGGTTCATACACCTCCTTGTAGGCAAGGTCCACTCTGGGTCCTGTAACCCTCCAGTATCGCAGGCCTCCGGGAAAATGCTTCTTGTGAAACTCAAGATACCTGAAGTCTCCGGGATATCCCCACTCACCGCTCCACACCTGAAGGGCTGTAACCGGGTCTCTCCCGAAGACCACAGCCCCTTTTTCCTTACCGGGGGAGACGGCATAATAAGGCTCGTAAACGCTCTTTTCACTCTCTTCATCAAGGGGTTTATACTCTCTGGCAAACCTCTCCCACAAAAGCTTCAACCCCTCAAATCTGGAAAGATACGTTCCGATAGCCCTGCCGCCCTTTATCAGGTGCTGGTCAACGAAAAAGTAGGAAAGCCCGTTTTCGTTGAGAATCTCCTCCACCCCCTGCCTCTCGTAGGGCTCGTAATCGCCCACAGGAGGCTTCCACATGTATGAGGGTCTGTAGGCACACTCCGGAAGCCAGAATCCCGCAGGAGAGGTGTGGAAGTGCTTCTCATAAGTGGAAACGCCGATGGAAACCTGTGCCCTGACCGACTCGTCCCTTTTAAGAAGCGGAAGATAGCCGTGAGTGGCACAGGAAGCTATTATCTCAATAAAGCCTTCCGACTTAAGCTGAGAAAATCCCCAGACAATATCCCGAGACCACACGCTAACAAACTTCTTGAGAAGACCGTTGTAGTAATCAAACCACATACTCGCAAGCTCTGCCTTTTTCGTCTCTCCCGTCTCCTTGAACTCCTTCTCATTCTCTCTCGTGTATTTTATCTTCATGTTCAGATAATCCACGAAGGATTCCTTAAACTCGTTGGTTGAAAGCTGTTCTGCAAGAACGGGAGTAATGCCTATGGTCAGGTTAGGTCTAATTCCTTCCTCAGCAAGCCTCATGCACATATCCAGCAGGGGAAGGTATGTTTCGGCAGCGGCTTCGTTTATCCAATCCATCCCGTGAGGCCAGGTCCCGTATGAAATCACATAAGGCAGATGGGCATGTAGCACAATGCCTATTTTTCCTTTAGGCTTCATCAAGCCCTCCCAATTAGTGTCTTTTGATTTTCAAAGATATAGATTTTTCAACGGAATTTCCATATTCTTGACTTGGATAAGAACTGTTCCTATAAATTCTTTCGCAGAAGCACTGGGGCGTGGCCAAGCTGGCAAGGCAGCGGACTTTGGATCCGCGATCCCAGGTTCGAATCCTGGCGCCCCAGCCAATACATGTTTTTATTTGAGAGCAATCTCTCGATTTTTTACCCCTCACAAAACCACCCATAAATGTTGAAACGCTACTTACCGCCTGTTAAAATCAAGGAAACAAATCTCATAGGGAGGGGGAGATGAAACTATTTAAAGCATCGGTTTTTACAATTGTCGTTTTAATCCTGTGCCAGACCGGGTATTCAGCCGAAAAGACCATTCTGACCATCAAAGGGATAGGCACCGTAAAAGCTGACCCTGAAAACCGCTTACTGATATTCACCGCCGCCAATCCCGGTGTGGTGCCCATGGAATTTTCCGTGTGCTGGAACGAGCTGAACTGGAACGAGCAGAAAGGGTGGTTTGAAGGCTCCCAAAAGTGCATTCAAAGCGAAGTGGGAGGATGGCAGAAGCCTCAATTCACGGCTGAAAGCAAAAAGATTCCGCTTCCCCATTACAGAACCGTTACCATCACCATAGGCAGATACTCAAACATAGCAAGAGCCGTGTGCAGAGAAAATGACGGTCAGATAGGCTGTCTAACAATCTACAAATCAGGATTCACTGTTCTCAACTGCAAAGACGCCAACCCTTCTGCGCCCCTCACTCCCATGACATATTCCGGAAATCTTGCGCCGCCTTCTACCACGGTGAGTGTAAATCCAATTTACCAAATAACCATTAATCCTTCCATGACCGTAGCCCCTGAGGATACGGGGAAGAGAGCCACCCTTTACATGTATGTAGTCCAGAAAAACGGAGCCGCGAAACTCTTTTCCAGCCAACCAATAATCCTTGGAAACGAGGTAGAGTTTAACTTTGGTCTAAAGTGCATACCCACGGGGATGCTCAGCTTTCCCATAACGGTATACGTGGGATATAGGCTATCCGACGGCACCATAAGATACAACGGCTACACCATAACCCTCACCCAATAACGGCTTTAATCCTCCATATTTATGCCAACACGCAAATTGCCCCAGACCTTCCCGTTGACCTCAATGGGAAGGTCTGCCTCTAAAAGAATTTCGCCCGTATCCCTGAAATAGACCTGCAGAAGGAGTGGCTCTTTATTTTTGGCGGCTTTCAGGCCCACAGGGTCGTTGTAGATTCTCTGCCCCCTGCTGTATTTAACATCCTCCTCGTAATTGCCCGTAAGAGGCCTATCAAACTGCGCGTGATGAGCGGGACAATAGCCGTTGTCGTCAACAGGAACGCAGTAAACCAGACGGGGATGCATCTGCAGATACCTGTCTATTATCGGTCTTATGTGTTTTCTGAAGAAGTCCGTGAACCTCGTTTCGTATTTTTTGGGATTGGTGTTGGGTATTTCCCTGTAGTTTCTGTCCCACAAATCGGCTTCAGTTATTATCCCCTCTTCAAGAGCGACCTTTATGGTTTCCTCTATCTCCTTTTTGGCTTTTCTCGCTATATCTATAATCTCCTCCAGCTCGTGTCCGGTTCTAAACTTTTTCAAAACATTGTTGGTCACCCTCAAAAGGTGGCCCAAATCCACCGCTTTGTCTTCAACGCTGTGAATGGAGTCAGCAACGAGGCTGAAAGACTGGGCTATGGAATCTATCATTTGAGAAATCTCCTCGGAACTTGCCGCCTGCTCTTCCACAGCGCTTCCCACAGAAGCCACCATGTCTTTCGCCTCGCCCACCTTGCCCTTTAAAAGATTCATATCCTCAAGAAGGGTGCTCACATGCTTGTCCGAGTCCTCTATCTTCGTGCTTATGGTCTTGCTGTCCTCAAGAAGCTTTTTAATCCACTTGGCTATCTCGGTAACGGTTTCGTTTATCTCCTTAG
>JAADEW010000107.1 GCA_013153205.1 Deferribacteres bacterium
AAACGCCTTTCTCAAAACCCTTGAAGAGCCTCCCCCCGACACATACTTTGTGCTTGTAACCCACGCTCCAAACAGGCTCATATCCACCATCATTTCTCGTTGTCTTACCATAAGATTTCCAGAGCTTCCAAAAGAGAAGATAGAAAAAGTCTGTGAACTGGAAAACATAAGCGGACTGCACAGGGAATTAGCCTTAAAAACAGGGGCTTTTCTGTTTCTATCCGTTTCCGAAGAAAAGCTCAAAGAAATGGCGCATCTGGCAGATGCCGTAATTAAAAAGAGAAGCTTAGACCTTATATTCGAAGTGAACAGGCTTACCAAGGGAAAAAAAGAACCCGATAAGAAAAACTTCCACCTATTCCTGCTGTTGTTAAGAGAAAAGCTGAACGAATACCTGAAAAAAGGCACACATCCTGAGCTCTTCAAACTTCACGAAGTTCTTTCCTTTGTTGAGGAAAGCGTATATAATTACAACCTTAGCTTACGCTCTCTTTTTGAATACCTGATTGTTAAAGGTGATTTGGCATGAAAAAAGAGTTTGGCAAGATGGATGTAGCATGGGTTAAAGTGGAACAGGGATTTCCCATTGAACCATACGCGGTGGGAAGCCTCAACCTTGAGCCGGGTGAGCTGGTGGTGGTGGAAACGGAAGCGGGAGAGGTGCTCGGCACTGTGGTGGGCTTTGCCACCCTTGACCTTGAGGAGCTTCACATACCCGTTGAGGAGATTCCCCCCGTATTAAGGAAGGCAACCCCTTCCGACCTGGAGAAAGCCAGAAAGAACGAAATCCTTGAAAAGGAAGCCTTTGAATACTGCAAGCAGAGAATTGAAAAGCGTAACCTCCCCATGAAGCTGGTCAGGGTGAAAAGCGCTCTGGACAGAAAGAGAATCGTCTTCTACTTCACCGCTGAGGGACGGGTGGACTTCAGGGCTTTGGTGAGGGACCTGGCGAGAAAGTATAAGACCAGAATAGAGATGCGCCAGATAGGTATAAGGGACGAAGCCAAGCTTTTAGGCGGAATAGGTCCCTGTGGAAGGGTTACCTGCTGTACCCTTTTTATGAACAAGTTCCACTCGGTCTCCATAAAAATGGCTAAAGAGCAGTATCTCATGCTCAATCCGTCCAAGATATCAGGGCTCTGCGGAAGGCTTATGTGCTGTCTCGCATTTGAGCATGAAATATACAAAGAGCTCGCCCAGGAATTCCCCAAGGTGGGAGAAAAGGTCAAAACCACCGAGGGAATTGAAGGAGAGGTCATAAGCGCCAACATCATAGACAAAAAGGTGATAATATCCCTTGGTGAAGGCAAAGGACAGCTTACTGTGCCTTTGAAAGAGATAATAAGCTCAAAAAGCGGAGGTAGCGAAAAATGAAGTTTTATGTAACCACTCCCATCTACTACGTGAACGACGTGCCCCACATTGGACACGCCTACACCACCGTGGCGGCGGATGTTATAGCCAGGTATAAAAGGGCAAAAGGCTACGATGTATTTTTCCTCACAGGCACGGACGAACACGGGCAGAAGATAGAAAAGAGCGCTAAAGAAAAGGGATTGTCCCCGAAAGAGCTTGCCGACAAAGTGGTGGTAAACTTCAAAAAGCTCTGGGAGAAGTTCAACATAAGCTACGACCACTTCATAAGGACCACCGACGACTACCACGAAAGATGCGTTCAGGAGATTTTTGAAAAGCTGTACAAACAGGGAGACATATATCTGGGGGAATACGAGGGCTGGTATTGCACTCCCTGTGAGTCATTCTGGTCAAAAAGCCAGCTTATAGACGAGAAGTTCTGTCCCGACTGCAGAAGAGAGGTGGAAAGGGTCAAGGAAGAAAGCTACTTCTTCAGGCTTTCCAAATATCAGGACGCCCTCTTGAAATTCTACGAGGAGAACCCGGATTTTGTGAAGCCAAAAACGAGAATGAACGAAATCATTTCCTTCGTTAAACAGGGACTTAACGACATCTCCATATCCCGCACAACCTTCAGGTGGGGAATACCCGTTCCTTTTGACCCCAAACATGTAATCTATGTGTGGTTTGACGCCCTTTTCAACTATATTTCCGGAATCGGCTACGGCTACGACCATGAGAAGTTCAAAAAGTTCTGGCCCGCAGACCTGCACATAATCGGAAAGGACATACTGAGGTTTCACGCCATATACTGGCCCGCTTTTCTCATGGCGGCAGGATTTGAGCTTCCCAAAAGGGTATTCGCCCACGGGTGGTGGACCGTTGAAGGCAGGAAGATGTCCAAATCACTGAGAAATGTGGTTGAACCCAACAGGCTGGTGGACACATACGGCGTGGATGCGGTGAGGTATTTTCTCATGAGAGAGGTTCCTTTCGGGCTTGACGGGGACTTCTCCCACAAAGCCCTCGCCCACAGGATAAACGGCGACCTTGCCAACGATTTGGGGAATCTGCTTTTCAGGATGGTCACCATGACCATAAAATACTGCGGCTCAAAGGTGCCACAACCCACCGATAAAAGGGATAAAGAGCTTGAAGAGCTTGCCCTTCGCGTGGTTGAAGACGTTGACAGGTTTATGAATGAACAGGCTTTCCACAAGGCGCTGGAAAGAATATGGGAGCTCATAAGGGCCGCAAACAAATACATAGACGTGAAGGCTCCCTGGGCACTCGCTAAGGAGAACAAGAAAGAAGAGCTCAACAACGTGCTCTACAAC
The DNA here is from genome assembly GCA_013153205.1 of Deferribacteres bacterium. GTDB lineage: Bacteria > Thermosulfidibacterota > Thermosulfidibacteria > Thermosulfidibacterales > Thermosulfidibacteraceae > JAADEW01. The sequence goes on from JAADEW010000107.1 coordinate 2,694, forward strand.
CTGCTTGAAACCATGAGGCTGGTGGGAGTGCTCATATATCCATTTATGCCCGAAAAATCCGCAGAACTTCTTGAACAGCTGGGTATCACCAAACAGCCGGCTAAAGAAGACTTCACATGGGGGCTTCTTGAGCCGGGCGTTGAAGTCAAAAAAGGAAAACCTCTCTTCCCCAAGGTTGACGAAAAGAAGATTGCCGAGGAGATAGAAAAAGAGATAACGGAAACTGAAAAGGAACCCTCTGAAAAAGAGCCTCTAATCAGCATTGATGACTTTGCCAAGGTGAAGATAATCGTGGCTAAAGTGGTGGACGCCGAGCGTGTCCCCAAAACCGACAAGCTGCTGAAGCTCACCATTGATACGGGAAGTGAAACGAGAACCGTGGTAGCTGGCATAGGAGCTCAATACTCTCCGGATGAGCTGAAAGGCAAAAAGGTGCTCTACCTTGCCAATCTTGAGCCCAAAAAGCTGAGGGGCATAATGTCTCAGGGCATGATACTTGCCGCAGACGACGGCAAAAAGATATACCTCCCCACACTGCCGGAAGATGTTCCTGTGGGGGCAAGGATTAGATGAGGCTTATAGATACCCACTGCCATCTGCACATGGATTACTACAAAAAGGATAGAGATGAGGTTATAAAGAGGGCTTTTGAGCAGGGCATGGTCTTCATGCTCACCGTGGGCATATCAACCAAGGACAGCAAAAAGGCTTACGCACTGGCTCACAAATACCACGGTATATACGCAAGCGCCGGCATCCATCCCCACGACGCAAAATCCGCATGCGACAATGACTTTGAAGAGATAAGAAAGCTCTGCCAATCAAATAAGGTTGTTGCCATAGGAGAGATAGGACTTGACTTCTACAGGAATCTTTCCCCCAAAAACGTGCAGGCAGAGGTCTTTGAAAGACTTCTAACCCTTGCACAGGAGCTCAATATCCCCGTCATCATCCACACGAGAGACGCCCACAAAGAGACAAAGGAAACGCTGAAAAGATTTGATGTAAAAGGCATCATTCACTGCTTCTCAGGAGATAAAAGCGACGCAAAAGACTACCTTGATATGGGATTTTACATCTCCTTTGCCGGCAACATAACCTACGGAAACCGGGAGCTTGAGGATGCCGCAAAAGCAGT
>JAADEW010000049.1 GCA_013153205.1 Deferribacteres bacterium
TTCAAAGGGGCACAAAAGGCTTATATTTGAAGACTTTTTCCCCCTTCAGGTGGCGTTAGCCTTTAAAAATGTGGGAAAGAAGCGCGAAAAGGGCATAAGCTTCAACACCAAGTCCGAGCTACTAAAAAGGTTTATAGAAAGGCTTCCCTTCAGCCTCACACAGGGCCAGAAAAGTGCCTTAAAAGAGATATTAAAAGACATGGAAAGCCCTTACCCCATGAGGCGGCTCATACAGGGAGATGTGGGCTGTGGAAAGACCGTGGTGGCAGTTGCCGCCGCTCTGGTAGCCATAGACAACGGTTATCAGGTGGCTTTCATGGCTCCCACGGAAATACTTGCGGAACAGCACTACAGAAGCGTCCGGGAGCTCGTTAAAGGAATGGGGATAAACCTGTTTCTGCTCACCGCATCCACCCCAAAAGGGGAGAAGGAGCGAATATACAGCATCCTCCGCTCCAGCGGAGCGCATCTCGTGGTGGGAACCCATGCCCTCATACAGGAGAAGGTGGAGTTCAAAAGGCTCGGGTTCGTGGTGATAGACGAACAGCACAGATTCGGCGTCATCCAGAGAAAGACACTGAAAGAAAAAGGGGAAAACCCCGACCTTCTGGTGATGACGGCAACCCCGATTCCCAGAACGCTTGCCCTGACCGTTTACGGGGACCTGGACATATCCGTGATAAAAGAGATGCCGAAGGGAAGAAAGCCCATAATAACCAGAATGATTTACCCGGAAGACAGGGAAAAAGCCTACAGCTTCATAGAAACCCAAATCAGAAAGGGAAGACAGGCTTACATCGTCTTTCCGCTGATAGAGGAATCGGAAAAGCTCAGGCTCCCTTCGGTTCTGGAGATGTATCCCGTAATCGCCGAAAGGTTCAGAAGCTTCCGCGTGGGGCTTCTCCACGGCCGCATGAAAGGTGAGGAAAAAGAGAAAATTATGCGTAGCTTCAAAGAGGGAAAGATTCACATACTCGTCTGCACCACCGTGATAGAGGTGGGTATAGACGTTCCCAACGCCACGGTCATAATGATTGAAGGCGCAGAGAGGTTCGGGCTTTCCCAGCTGCATCAGCTAAGAGGAAGGGTTGGAAGGGGAGAGCACCGCTCCTACTGCCTGCTCATGGTGAGTGACAGGAAAAACCTCACCCAGACCGCTTACAGAAGGCTCAAAGTTATGGAGAAGACCACCGACGGATTCAAAATAGCCGAGGAGGACCTCGCCTTAAGGGGACCGGGGGAGCTTTTCGGAACCAGACAGTCAGGTCTTCCCGAATTCAAGGTGGCAGACATACTACGGGACGCCCAGATGCTCTCCACGGCGAGAGAATACGCCTTCAGGCTGATAGAACAGGACCCCCTGCTTATGAAAGCTGAAAACCGCCTTTTAAGGGAACTGCTTTTTGAAAAAGGGCTTATGGAAAAAGCCTCGCTCACGGAAAGTGGCTAATTTTCCCGCCCCCTTTACTAAAACCAATTTTTAGTATATCAAATTCCAAAATCACGCGGAGGTAAAAGATGGTGGTCAAAAGCCCCTGGCCAAGCGTAATGCCCATTCCGGAAATACCCGTTTACAGGCTCATAGAAGAGACCGCTGAAAGGCTTCCCGACAAAACCTGTATGATTTTCGTGGACGGACGGCAGTTCACCTTTTCGGAACTTGCAGAAGCCATAGACAGATTTGCCGCAGGCCTATCGGAGCTCGGCGTGAGAAAGGGAGATGTGGTTGCCATAGACATGCCCAACGCACCGGAGTATGTGATAGCCTTTCACGGAATACTCAAAGCCGGTGCAACGGTAACCACCCTGAATCCTCTATACACCGAAAGAGAGGTGAACTACCAGTTCAACGACGCCGGGGTAAAGGCCGCCGTAACCGTTGAGCCCCTTCTTCCTGTAATTGAAGCGGCGGGCAAAGACTCCCCACTTGAAGAGATAATAGTGGTGGGCCTCTCTAAAGAGAGAGAAGGGGTACACGACTTCTGGAAGCTGATAAAATCCGCATCGGGCGGTGGAGGACCGGATGTGGTTTTCAACGCAAAGGAGGACGTGGCTGTGCTTCCCTACTCCTCCGGCACAACGGGCCTTCCCAAAGGGGTCATGCTGACCCACTACAATCTGGTGGCAAACGTGAAGCAGACCATAGGTATAGGAGAAATAGAGGAAAATGATGTGGTGCTTGCCTTCCTGCCTTTCTTCCACATTTACGGGCTCACCGTTCTTATGAATGTGGTGCTTGCGGCAGGAGCCACCATTGTAATTATGCCGAAGTTTGAAATGGAGCAGTTCCTCTCCCTCATAGAAAAGCATAAGGTAACCAAGACATACATCGCTCCGCCTGTGGCGCTGGGAATGACCTTATACCCGCGTCTGAGAGAGTATGACCTGTCATCTTTAGTGTCCATCACCAGTGCCGCGGCACCCCTTCCGCTTGAGGTGGGGAAGAAGCTTCAGGAAACGCTTCCCCACGTGATTGTGAAGCAGGGATACGGAATGACGGAGGCAAGCCCCGTGGTCACCTTGAGCCCGCTGGACAGGGAGAAGGTGAAGCTTGAATCTGTTGGATGGCCCATACCGGATACCCAGCTCAAAATCGTATCCCTTGACGACCCGTCCAAAACCCTTCCTATAGGCGAAGCGGGTGAACTTGCCATAAAGGGACCGCAGGTGATGAAGGGATATCTCAACAGAGAAGAGGAGACGAAGGAAGTCCTGACCGAAGACGGCTGGTATCTGTCAGGCGACATAGCCAAGCTGGACGAAGAAGGATACCTTTACATTCTGGACAGAAAGAAGGAGATGATAAAGTACAAAGGCTATCAGATTGCACCGGCGGAGCTTGAATCCATACTTCTGTCCCACCCCGATGTGGCGGATGCCGCGGTCATCCCAAAACCGGATGTGGAAGCGGGAGAGATACCAAAGGCTTTCGTGGTCTTAAAGCCCGGGTCAAAGGTGAGTGCCGAAGAGCTTCTGGAGTTCGTGGCGGAAAAGGTTGCACCATACAAAAAGATAAGAGAGATAGAACTTGTTGAGCAGATACCCAAAAGCGCCACCGGAAAGATTTTAAGAAGGGTCCTGATTGAAGAGGAAAGAAGAAGGGCTCAAGGCTAAAAACGGATAAAAGGCTTTTCACTGGTGGACGGGAGGGGATTTGAACCCCCAACCCCCGAGTTGCAAACCCGGTGCTCTCCCGTTGAGCTACCCGCCCACCTTTACTTTTAAATACAGATATTTAGACGCCGTGTAAAGAGGTATAACCCTTTTTGATTTGACCTTCTCAACGAGCCTTGCAAGCCCGGGCTTATCTATCCCGAAGTGCTCAAGCCCTGAAAGGTCCATAAGGGGAACGAGAACAAAAGCCCTCTCCTGATAAGAAATATGGGGTATCACGAGTTCAGGGGAATTAAAGCTTCCCTTATCCCAGAGTATGATGTCAATGTCTATCTCCCGGGGTCCCCATCTATAGGGAGTGTTTCTGCCGAGAAGACGCTCTATCCCTTTGACGGCCTCAAGGAGGCTCAAAGGCTTAAGGTCCGTTTCAATGAGCAGGGATAGATTCAAAAACCAGCTCCAGGAAGGTCCCACAGGCTCTGTCAAGTAAAGCCTTGAAAGGGATTTGAGAGCTCCCAGCCCTTCAAGCCGCTTTGCCGCCGAGAGAATATACCTGAAGCGGCCCGGCCTGTTTGAGCCCAAATTTAAAATGTATCTCTCCATTGATACCAATCCCCCTCTCTGGTATAACTTCAACATCAAAACCTTAGAGAGTTCAATTGTGGAAAAATCTGTGGAAAAAAGCTTAAGGTTTTCCCGCTGTTTAG
>JAADEW010000029.1 GCA_013153205.1 Deferribacteres bacterium
CACCGTAACTTTAGCCAGAAAAGGCGTGGGTCCCTTGGGTCCAAAAACGGCTGAGGAAGAGCCAACCCCGAAAGCGGCTCCCATCTCAGCCCCTTTGCCTTTCTGAAGAATAACGCACACTATTAAAAGCAGGCATATTATAACATGAAGAACAATCAGTGCTGTCTGCATCACACAACCTCCAAGGTGTTAATCACTATTGCGGCAAAGTCCTGAGCCTTCAGGCTTGCCCCGCCAACCAGGGCACCGTCAATGTCCCTCTCCTTCACCAGCCCCGAAACATTATCAGGCTTGACACTGCCGCCGTATAAGAGCCTTATATCTTTAGCCAAATCTTTATACAACCCCTCAAGTATTTGCCTTATGAAAGCGTGGACCTCCTGAGCCTGAGAAGGTGTAGCCACTTTCCCCGTCCCGATAGCCCACACAGGCTCATAGGCAACCACAAGCTCATCCGCACCTCTAATGTCAACCCCTTCAAGGGCGCTATTGAGCTGTCTTTCTATAACTTCAAGAGTTTTTCCACTTTCTCTTTCCTCAAGGGTTTCACCCACGCATAGGATAGGAATCAACCCCGCATCCTTCAAAGCCCTGACCTTGAGATTGACCCACTCATCGGTTTCACCGAAAATCCTGCGCCTTTCGGAATGGCCCACTATACAGTAAGAGCACCCAGCGCTTTTCAGCATGTCCACGGAAACCTCTCCGGTGAAAGCCCCCTCCTTCTCAAAATAGACATTCTGGGCAGAGAGAGCCACGGGAGTTCCCGATATCACCTGATAAACGGGATAGAGGTTGGTAAAGGAAGGAGCAACCGCCACATCAACCTTCTCGTAAACGGTGTGCGGCAGAATAACGAGCAGTTCTTTAACGAGGGAAAGGGCTTCCTCCACGGTTTTGTGCATCTTCCAGTTGCCGCATATAAAGGGTTTCATCTAAGCCTCCTTCCTGTCGTCAAGCACCTCCACACAGGGAAGCGTCCCTTCTTCAAGCAGTTTCAGGAACGCCCCTCCTCCGGTGGAGATGTGAGAGATTCTGCTTTTCACCCCCGCCTTGTGGATAGCGGCGTCGGTATCACCGCCTCCGGCTATGGTCAAAGCATCAAGGGATGCTATAGCCCTGGCTATCTCCATGGTTCCCGTTTTGAACCGCTCAAGCTCAAACATGCCCATGGGTCCGTTCCATATAACGGTTTTGGCATCGGAAAGAGCTTCCTTGAACAGCTCAATGCTCGCCCTTCCTATGTCAAGCCCCATCATGTTGTCCGGTATCTCCTGATAGGGCTTGGTGTATGAAGGAACCTTATCGCTGGGCTCCTCCGCCACAACGAAATCCACAGGCAGGTAAAACTTAACATCCTTTTCCCTGGCTTTTCTCATAATCTCCTTGGCTGTGCCGTAATAGAACTTCTCCACCAGAGACCTGCCCGTCTTGTATCCGAAAGCCGCCCAGAAGGTAAAAGCCATGGCACCACCCACAAGAACCTTATCAACCCTGTTAATAAGGCTGTTCAATATCCCTATTTTAGACGAAACCTTCGCACCGCCAATCACGGCAACCACAGGCCTTGCAGGAGACTCAAGCGCTCGCTTGAAGTATTCTATCTCCTCCTGCATGAGAAAGCCCATGACCGCAACCTTTGCATACCTGGCAGTCCCGTAGGTGGAGGCATGCTTTCTGTGGGCGGTCCCAAAAGCGTCGTTCACATAAACATCGGCGTAAGAAGCAAGGGTTTTCGCAAGCTCCTCGTCGTTCTTCGTCTCCCCGGGGTGAAACCTTATGTTCTCAAGCAGAAGCACCTCCCCCTCTGAAAGGGAGTTTATGGCTTCAACCACCTTATCGCCAACGCAGTCGTCAACGAACTTGACCTCCTTCCCTAAAAGGCGGGAAAGCCTCTCTGCAACGGGCTTCAGGGAATACCTCGGGTCTCTGCCCTTGGGCCTGTCCAGATGGGAAACCAGTATGACCTTTGCCCTCTTGTCCAGTGCGTAGTTTATGGTTTTAAGAGACGCCCTTATTCTGGTATCGTCAAGGATGTTTCCCTTCTCGTCTATGGGCACATTGAAGTCAACCCTTATGAGAACCCTTTTTCCCGTTATGTCCACATCCTTTATGGTGAGCTTGTTCATTACCTACTCTCCAAGAGAGGCTATAATTTTCACCAGGTCCCTGAGCCTGCAGGAGTAGCCCCACTCGTTGTCATACCATGAAATCACCTTAACGAGGTTGCCCTCCATCACCTTGGTGGAAAGGGCATCAACTATGGAAGAGTGGGGATTCCCGTTGAAGTCTATGGACACAAGGGGTTTATCACAGTAATCAAGGATGCCCCTGAGCTCCCCTTCCGAAGCCGCCTTGAGAACGGCGTTCACCTCATCTTCGGTGGTGCTCTTTTCAACCTCAACCACAAGGTCCACAACGGAGACATTGGCGGTGGGCACCCTCATAGCCATTCCGTCCAGCTTACCCCTGAGCTCAGGCAGGACCTCTCCCACGGCAACGGCGGCTCCCGTGGTGGTGGGTATTATGGAAAGCCCCGCGGCTCTTGCCCTTCTCAGGTCTTTGTGGGGCAAATCCAGAATCCTCTGGTCGTTGGTGTAGGCGTGAACGGTGGTCATAAAGCCCTTCTTTATTCCGAAGTTCTCGTTGAGCACCTTGGCAACAGGGGCAAGGCAGTTGGTGGTGCAGGATGCGTTGGATATTATGAAGTGCTTTGAAAGGTCAAGCTGACGGTGGTTAACCCCTATAACCACCGTTATATCAACATTCTTTCCGGGAGCGCTTATAATCACCCTTTTTGCACCGGCTTTGAGGTGCTTTTCAGCCTTATCCCTTTCCCTGAACCTTCCGGTGGACTCTATAACCACATCAACTCCCAGCTCGCCCCAGGGCAGTTTTTCAGGGTCGGTCTCGGCAAAAACCCTAAGCTTTTTGCCGTCAACCACGATTTCGTCTCCCTCACAGGAGACCTCCGCATCAAGGGTGCCGTGAACCGAATCATACTTGAGAAGATGCGCAAGGGTTGCGGCATCCGTAATATCGTTTATAGCCACTATTTCAAAGGCATCCTCTTTTATGGAGGCTCTAAAAAAATTTCTGCCTATCCGCCCAAAGCCGTTAATCGCCACTTTGAGTGCCATTATTGTCCCCCTTTTATAGATTTTTTCTAACAATCAATATATAACCCTCTAACAGCGTGTTCCATTTAAAGCTTTATTGGAGGGACAAGTCAAGATGATTAAAGCCGTCAAAGGTTTCAAGGACATTCTCCCTGACGAGACTCCTTACTGGCAGTTTCTGGAGGAAAAGGCAAGAAAGCTTTTAAAAAGCTTTGGCTTCAGGGAGATACGCATTCCCGTTCTTGAAAAGCTGGAGCTCTTTGACAGGGGTATAGGTTCAACCACCGACATAGTTGAAAAGGAGATGTACACCTTTAAGGACAAGGGTGGCAATCTGGTAGCCATGCGTCCTGAAGCAACGGCGTCCATCGCCAGAGCCTACATAGAGAACGCCCTCCACCTCAAAGACCCGCTCGGCAAATACTACTTTATAGGTCCCATGTTCAGATATGAGAGGCCTCAGGCAGGCAGGCTGAGGCAGTTCAACCAGATAAATGTTGAGGTGTTCGGAACGAAGTCCTCCTCCCTTGATGCGGAGGTGATGGCACTTCTGCACAACATCGCAGATGAAGTGGGGATTTCTGACGGGGTAACCCTTGAGGTAAACCACATAGGCTGTAAGAAGTGCCGCCCCATATACAGGCAGATTCTCATAAACTACCTCAACCAGAACAGAGAAGCCCTGTGCGAAGACTGCAGGAAAAGGCTTGAGAGAAATCCGTTGAGGGCATTGGACTGCAAAAGGCAAAACTGCAGAAGGGTAGCTCTGTCAGCCCCCAAGCTCACAGACCATCTGTGCGACGAGTGCAGAAGCTACTTTGAAGAGGTGATTGAATACCTGCAAATCTATCAGGTGCCCCATGTGATTAACCCGCTTATCGTCAGGGGACTGGACTACTACACGGGTGTGGTCTTTGAACTTACCACCACGGAACTGGGAGCGCAGTCAGCGGTGGCGGCAGGAGGAAGATACGACTATCTGGTAGAGGAGCTGGGAGGGCCCTCCGTTCCGGGAATAGGTTTCGCCATAGGGGAGGAAAGGGCGGTTGCCATGCTTAAAAACAGAAAGAAGCTCACCCCTCCCGCACCGCTGTTCTTCTTTGCCGTTTTGGGAGATGCGGCGAAGAAAAAATGCATACCCATAGTGCTTGAGTTAAGAAAACGAGGGGTATATACCGAGATGGAACACGAAAACAGGAGCCTGAAAAGCCAGATGAGAAAGGCAAACCGGCTTAAAGCGAGATACGCCGTCATGGTGGGAGAAGATGAGCTGGAAAAAGGGCGTGCTGTGGTGAGAGACATGGAGAAAAAAGAGCAGTTTGACATAGAGCTCAGCTCGGAGGCATTCCTCAAATTAGCAGAGGAGGAGGTAAGATGAGGCGCACATGCTACTGTGGTGAGGTAAACGAATCCCTTATAGGGAAAGAGGTGGTCCTTGAAGGCTGGGTAAACAGAAACCGCGACCACGGCGGGTTGACCTTTATAGATTTGAGGGACAGAGAAGGGCTGGTGCAGGTGGTGTTTGACCCTGCCACGGACCCCAAAGCCCACGAAATAGCCAAGAAAGCCCGTTCCGAGTATGTGCTCAGGATAAAAGGCATCGTCAGAAGGCGGCCTGAAGGCACGGAAAACCCCAAGCTCAAAACGGGAAATGTGGAGGTGGTGGGGAAAGAGATTGAGATACTGAACCCCTCTCTTCCGCTTCCCTTCAAAATGGAAGACGACGCGGAAGTCTCCGAAGAGGTGAGGCTGAGATACAGGTTTCTGGACTTGAGAAGACCCGCCATGCAGCAGAAACTCATCTTAAGGCATAAACTCGCTCAGGCGGCAAGAAGATACCTCACAGACGAAGGCTTCATTGAGCTTGAGACCCCTTTCCTTACAAAATCCACCCCTGAAGGAGCCAGGGACTTTCTCGTTCCCAGCAGGCTCAACCCGGGCAAGTTTTACGCCCTGCCTCAGTCACCCCAGCTCTTCAAACAGATATTCATGATTTCCGGATTTGACCGGTATTTTCAGATAGTCAAGTGCTTCAGGGACGAGGATTTAAGAGCCGACAGACAGCCTGAGTTCACCCAGATAGATTTGGAGATGGCTTTCGTGGAGAGGGAAGATGTTATGGAGGTTACGGAAGGCATACTGAAAGCCATATTCAATGAAGCGGGCATACCTATAGAGACGCCGTTTCCCGTCATGCCCTACCGGGAAGCCATGGACAAATACGGCTCTGACAAACCGGACCTGAGGTTTGGCATGGAGATGACCACGGTTACGGAGCTGTTTGAAGACTCTGAATTCAAGGTGCTGAAAGAGGCGGCTAACACGGGCAAAAGCATAAAGGCTCTGGTGGTAAAAGAGGGGGACAGGCTTTCCAGAAAAGACCTTGACGACTTGGTGAACATGGCCATTGAGAGGGGAGCAGGCGGTCTTATATGGGCGAGGGTAAAAGAGGGCTCAATCCAGTCCCCCATCGCCAAGTTTTTAAGCGAGCAGGAAGTCAAAAACCTTATAGAGAAGACCGGAGCTCATCCGGGCAGTGTTATACTCATGGTGGCAGACGAGTGGGAGAAAGCCTGCACGGTTCTGGGAGAGATAAGGCTCTTTCTGGGCAAGAAACTCGGCTTAATGGACGAGGATGTGTTCAGGTTCTGCTGGGTCGTGGACTTTCCCCTGCTTGAATGGGACGAGGAGGAGAAGAGGTTCGTTGCCGTGCACCATCCCTTCACCTCACCCATGGACGAGGACATCCCCCTCCTTGACGAGGACCCCTCAAAGGTGCGTGCCAAGGCTTACGATGTGGTCTTAAACGGGCAGGAAATCGGCGGAGGAAGCGTCAGAATCCACCGTAAAGACATACAGGAGAAGATTTTCAACCTGCTTGACATAAAGGAAGAGGAGGCACAGCTCAAGTTCGGCTTCCTTCTTGAAGCCTTACAATACGGAGCGCCTCCCCACGGCGGGCTTGCTCTGGGATTTGACAGGATAGTGGCTATAATAACAAAATCCTCGTCCATACGAGATGTGATACCCTTCCCCAAAACCCAGAAAGCCCAGTGTCTTATGACGGGAGCTCCGTCCGAAGTGGCTAAAAAACAGCTTGACGAGCTGTTTATAAAAGTGGTTCTCCCGAAGACGAAGAAATGAGAAGGTTAGGGGCAGTTTTCATACTCTTTGCCGTTTTCGCGGGGTGTGCGGTAAAACCGCGGACAAACCCCCAGAATCAGGCAGTTATAGACAAAATACCCGCCATGCTGGAAGAGGGAAAGAGGTTTCACATAGACAGGGACAACCCCGATTTGTGGGAGAGCATAAACCTGATGGCAAAAGAGGCTAAAGAGGAGTGCAGGAAGAACTCCCCCCAATGCAAACTCCTTTACGAAAACCTGAGACAGCTTATAATCAAAGGCATCCAGATTGAAGAAAAGCTGAAAAATCCATAGACCACCATGCGGCTGAAGATAGAAAAGCTGGTTTACAACGGATACGGACTCGGGAAGGCGGAAGGACTGGTGGTTTTCGTGCCCTTCACCGCACCGGAAGATGTGGTGGAAGTGGAGGTTGTGGAGAGAAAGCGGGATTACGCCGTTGGAGTGGTGAAAGAGATTGTTGAGCCTTCCCCCTATCGGGTGTCTCCCCCCTGCGAAAATTTTGGAAGATGCGGCGGATGTCAGTGGCTCCACATAGCCTACGAAAAGCAGATAGAAGCAAAGAAAGAGATTCTGGCGTGGGAGCTAAAAAAGAAGCTGAAGGAAATACCGGAAATAAGGGTAGTCTCCTCACCTGAGACCCACTACAGAAGAAGGGCTCTCTTCAAGGTGGAAAACAGGTTCATCGGATTCTATCAGTTCAAAAGCAAAAGGGTAATCCCCGTGGGGCAGTGTCTTCAAATCACAGAGAACATGAACACAGCCCTCTTAAGCCTTTATTCCTTCCCTTCAATACTGAAAAACGCAACCGAAATATGGATGGGCGAGGAGAGAAAGGGAGAACAGCTTCTGGTTTTCATACGCTCAAGCAGAAAGCTTAAAGAGATTCACGACATATTCCGCGATATAAAGGACAGGATAGACGCAAGGCTGGGGTTAAGAATAGCCTACAAAGGCAAGGCAAGCACTCTTGGTATCGCACAGATAGAGGAAGAGATTATGGGGAAAAGGCTCATTTACGGCTTTGAAAGCTTCTTTCAGGCAAACCGTTATCTGACGGAACCCCTTGCAAAAACGGTGGTGTCTGCGGTTTCCGAAATTGACAGCCCTGAAGTGCTTGAGCTTTTCTGCGGCGCGGGCACCTTCACCCTGCCCCTTTCAGAGGTGGCAAAACATGTGTGGGCGGTGGAGAGAAACCCCTATGCAGTCAGGCTTCTTAAAGAAGCCATCTCCCTGAACGCCGTGGAGAACGTGAGTTCCGTGCGCGAGGACGCCGAAAGCTTTATTAAAGGCTGGGAGCGGAAGATTGATGTCCTTATACTTGACCCTCCGCGCACGGGAGCGAAAGAGGTTATGAAAGAGGTAAACCGCATAAAACCGAAAAAACTCATCTACATCTCCTGCAACCCCACCACCTTAGCAAGGGACCTCGCCCTGCTGGACGGCTGTAAGATAGAGAGACTACACCTTTTTGACATGTTCCCACACACCTTCCACATAGAAGCCGTAGCAGAAGTCACCTTTTAACCACAGCAATCACGGGTAAAACTCCTCTAAAAGCCTTTTGTATTTTTCGGGAAACATGTCCGACCACAGCTTTTTATACTCTATTACAGGCGCCAGCATTTCAGGAGCGGCCTTCAGCACGGGAAGGGTAAGGGAGGAGAAAAGGGCTTTAACGCCGTCACTCAGCGGAAGACTCTGGCCATCTTCCGGAGGTTCCATGGCTATCACTATCAATGTAGTCATCAATTTGCCGCTTTTTAACTTCTTTATAAGGGCTTTGGTGAGCCTGACCAGATTTCCATAAAACTCCACACCTGCAAAGCTACCCATCACTTCAAGAGCAAGTGAGATTCTCACAACATCAGCTTTTTTGAAGCCGTAGCCAAAGAAAACCCGCCCGTCCGTGCCTTCAACAAACTCTACCAGGTCGGCAATCCCCTGATTTATAAAAGAGGCCATATCTTCCGCGGTGTATCCCAAAACCTCATACAAGGGGAAGATTTCGTGCACCGTTTTTAAGGAGGTCTTGCTGGTAAGGGAGCTAAAAACAAACAAGGGCACTATCTTCTCGTAGGGAACCCCGAGAGCAAGCAAGAAGTCAGCAAGATGGGAAGGATAATCCCAGTCGTAGAGGTGTTTTTCCACCATCTTTTTATAGCCCTCAAAAAAGTTGTCCGTGGAACCAAACCAATCCGGAATTACTTCTTCTCTCAGGAATTTTGTTTCTCTATCAAAAGAGCGAAGTGAGCTTTCTTTAAACATGTCATTGCTTAACACACAAATAAACTCGGCCAGCTCCTCCGGAAGAAACTCCTTCATCCTGTCGGAAAAGACCTTCTCCACCACATCAACAACCTCGTTAATCCTTGCCTGAGAGTTAACGAACAAATCCCACCAGTAAGTAGCCATGATTCTCCCCAAATCCATCAGGCACTTCTTAAGGCTCTCTCTGTCCATCTGGCTAACCCACTTTTTAGCAAAATCAACGGTTACCTCAGCCATCTCTCTACAGGGCGGCAGTTCATCGTCCTGCAGAGACTGAGAGTTTACGATTCCATACAAAGCGACAGCCGCCATCATACAGGGAACCGCCAGAGAAGGTCCTCCACCGGCGGCTTCAGCGTCTTCCAGAAAACTCTTCACCTCTTCAGCGTCTTTGCAGGAAATCAAAAAGAGATAAACAAACCCACTTTCAGGCACAGGTACACATATCGACATAAGTCGGTAATTTAGCCTATCATACCTTTCCTTTAAGTTCACTTTAGGAACCACTCAAACACCTCCTCAAATTTTTGATTTGTGTCTATAATAACAGACCTTACAAAGGACAAAAAAGTGACGCCTGAAAGGGAAAAATTTGCTACACCACCACGACCTTTTCCTCTGAGGGGAGAAACCCTTCCTTACCCAGCCGCTCAATCTTTTTTACACAGGCATTGCAGAGGGTGTAGAAGTAGATTCTATCCTCCGGAGCTTTCAGAAATGGATTCAGCCTCCGCTTAAGCATATCGTATTCCTTCTCCGTCAGAAGGCATTCAAATACGCTTTTCTGAACCCTGTATCCGAAACCTTCAAGCACCTTGGCAATCTGATTTCTCGTTCTGTCGTCCGATATGTCATACGCCACCACCACATACCTCACGGCACCTACCCCCAGAGAAAAGGCTGATACTCAGCGGAACCGAGTATGTGTCGCGCCATAAGCCTTGCCTGATTGAGGATTATCTCTTTAAGCGGATAAACCTTATCGTCGGAATAGAGATACTTTTCCTCCAGCACCTCTCCAAAGTGCTTGACAAACTTTCTGAATCCCGTTCGGGTCAGCATCACGGGCAGTCCCCCATCTTCTCCGGCACTGGCGAACTCAAAGTCGGCTTTGCTTATATACCTGCGGTTGATGAGCCTCACCACCATAGCGTCAACGGCAAACCGAAACTCCTCCAGTATGTCCAGCACCAGAGAAGGCTTTCCGTTTTCAAGCTCGTGCAGAGACCCCACGTATGGGTCCATACCCACCAGATTCACGGCTCCCTCCACCCTGTTCATCATGAGGGTGTAGCCGAGGCTCAACAGCGCGTTCACCTCGTCCATGGGAGGGTGTTTGGTTCTTCTGGAAAATTTGAAGTCCTCGTTCTTTATAAGCGCTCCAAACACGGAAAAATACACGGCAGAAGCCCTTCCCTCCACTCCCCTCACGGAGGAAACCTCTTCCCTGTCGGGCAAAGTGGTTATAAGGGCTTTAAGCTCCTTGACAGCCTTTGATATGTCGGGATTTTTAAGTTTGTAGTTATATCTGATTAGAAGCCTCAACATGTTGTGGACTTTGCCGTAAACATGCTTTCTGGACAGCTCAAGGGTGAAAGAGGGGTCGCAGAACCTGAGGCA
This sequence comes from Deferribacteres bacterium, assembly GCA_013153205.1. Taxonomy (GTDB): domain Bacteria; phylum Thermosulfidibacterota; class Thermosulfidibacteria; order Thermosulfidibacterales; family Thermosulfidibacteraceae; genus JAADEW01. The sequence continues at coordinate 10,157 of JAADEW010000029.1, forward strand.
CTGTTCCATCCTCAACACCACATTAGACCCGAGCACCCCCACGAGCCTTCCCCTGTATCTACCGCTGTAACCGGTGAATACCACATCTATACCCCTGTCCAGACACTCCTCCACCACACCAGCCGTAAGGGTAACATTGCCCACCACCACAATTTGCGTTATGTCTTTCAGAAGCAGACGCTCCACCACCTCGCCGCTCTTCAGGATTTCCAGACCACCCCTTTTTTTCCTGACCACACTACCCTGCAGGGTTATGTAAACCGTTTTCACCTTTTTATACCTCTAACACAAAGGTCTTCCTCCCGTCTTTGTCTATCATCCTGACGACCCCTACTGCGGTTCTAACGCACTCCACTCCGGACTCTTCAAAAAACTTCAACAGCTCACCCTCCACCTCCCCTATTTTATGCTGAATCACGCCCACCTGCTCTTTAAGCCGTATGTATTCGGTTATAAGCCCCTGTATGTCTTTCGGACCTTTAAACTCTTTTACGGCAAAGTTGATGGGGGAAGGATACCTGTGGACCTCGGAAAACTCGCAACTGCAGAAATCCCAGCTCAACCCGAGCTTCTTTCTGATTTTGGAACAGCTCATGGGGTATCCATTAAGCCTGTTTTTAAGCCTGCAGTCTTCCGGCACCCTGCCGTTTGCGTCAAACAGAAAGTTGACTATTCTGTTTCCGCTGGTGAGGTTGCCGAGGGTGTAGGTGATAACGCTTATCTCCTCTTCGGTAAGCTCCTGTCCGGAAACCGCCTTGTTTACCAGCTCGTTGAGGACCTTACAGTTGTTTACCACACTTATAAACTCGGTGTCTTTAAAGGGGGTGAAGTCCTCTTCCGGTTCCGCGTCCTCTTTCTCATCTTGAGCCTCGCTCATTACGGGAGCCTGAATGTCAAAAGGCACAGCTATTACCCGGGGAAGGCTTGTTTTCTCCACGCTGAGCAGAAACTCCAGAGGCTGTTCAACCGTGGTTCCGTCGTCGTTGAGGAAACAGCTCCGGATGCCGGTCTTCCTGTGAATGCCCAGCGGCAGTTTTATGAGATTGCCGTATCCGTTCTGCTTCACGAAAGGCTGTCTCGGGAAAAAGTCCACATGCAGAAAGTGGGGCACCTCGACATCTGACAGAAGGGACTTGCAGAAGTCAAACGCTTCCCGGCAGGGAGTGGACTTATTCAGAAAGACCCACAGGTGTATCCCCTTAGCGCCGCTGTATTCAAGATACGACGGCATTCCGAGCTGGCTCAGCTTCCTCTTTATCACCCCGGCAAAGTCAAGAATTTCGTGGAACAGGTCTGACCCCACCACCACGGGTTCTTTAAACAGGTGTTTCTTAACATCCACATCAAAGGCTATCAGCTTCACCGTGTTGTTTCTTCTCACCACATAAATCCCCACGGTCTCCTCGCCTTTCAAGTGTTTCATGAGAACGGAAGCGGAAAGGTTCCTCTCAACGGGAATGTATCCCACCTCACCATCGGGGAAAATCCACTGTTTGGCGAACACCCCTTCTCTGCCGGGAAAGAGGTCCAGCATAAGCTTTGCCAGCTCACCGCCGCAGGTTTCATCAGCGCAGGTGCTCAACCTTCTGATTTTAGCTTTAAACCTCGCCGCCCCCGTGTTCTCAAGCCCACTTCCGTAAACCTGCACGGACTCGCCCACCCTTCCGCATACTTCATACAGCTCTCCCAACCGGCAGTAGTAATCCGGATTTCCGGGGTCAATCTCTATCAGCTCCTTAAGAATACGCTCCGCAAGAAGCGAATCCCCTTTCTCCTCTGCCTCATCCAGTGCACGCTTCAAAACCTCACACGCCTTCTCCCTCAAACCTTCTGCAACGAGGTTTTGAGCCCGCTTTATAACATCCTCAAGGCTTTCTTTGTTATCCCCGGCGGAGCCGGGGACGAAAACGCTCCTGAGGTCTTCCAGTATGTTCTTAATCTTCCTCATCTTACCCCTCCTTTCCGCAACTTTAGAGAGGCTGTGTGACATGGTAGTCAAGGCAGGTTACCTTCACCCTTGAACCGTTGCCCAAGCTCTTCCTCAGATACCGCATAACGCTGGCATCTCTGACCACTGCTCCAACTGCGCTTTTTCTGGATAGGAAGCCCATCTCTCTTGCCATCTTTATGGGAACCTCTATCAGTCTCCTGTCGTTGGTGAAGATAACGAACGGCTGACCGGAAGCGAGCCTCAACCCAATTAGCGAAGCGATTGCCAGGTCGTCCTCCTTTTCTATCTTGGTGTTTCCGTTGTTCTTTCTGTTCACCATCACGGGAATGGGGATTATTCCATCGGGTATGTATAACTTCCTCTCGCTCAGCCGCTTGCTCAGGTAAGAGCTGAACTTTTCCCACCATTCGCTGTTGTAAACCTCAAGAAGTTCCTTCAACCCGTTTGCCCTTTCCTTCAGTTTCTCCAGTTCCTCGTAATTTACGGTCTCCGTTTTGAACATTGAGAAAAAGCCGCCGCTTCCTCTTTTCTTCTGGTTGAGGGAAGCAATCTCATTCGTTATCTGGGTGTATTTCTGTCTCAGGCTGGACAAATCTCCTCTTGCTCCGTGAACTATAACCAGACAGCTCACCTTAGCCCCGAAAAGCCTTCTTGCCACCCCGATGCACTTAAGGACCGAATTGGACATCGCTTCAAAGTTCTTCTTGTCGGTGTAAGCTAAGTTAAGCCCGTCAATAATTATTTCCACTTTCGCACCTCCTCTTTAATTTTTCCTTTCACACTGACTATTGACTCCACTTTTCCGCAAAAAGTGACACGATTTTTAAAATCCGCAGCCGAACGGGCAAAAAAGATACCCCACGAAAAACACGCACCGCACGCTGACCTCATCATTCCGAAGGCTCCTTCTGACCCCACGAGAAACACTGACGCCCTATCCACCGCAGTAGCCCATAAGAAAGAGCAGGGTCAGGATTATAGTCTGGGTGAGAAGGCTTCCCCAGTCTATCCCGTTGGGGTAGGACACGCTCCAGTTCCAGCCTCCGTCCACCGGCACTTCCACCTCTTTAAGCTCAATTCTCTTTCTCTTCCTCGCTTCCTTCTTCAGTATTTCCAGCTTTTTCCACACATCATCAGGCGCGGGAGGTGTTTTCTGCAAAAGGCCGGGAACATACTTGAAGAACTCCTGGTAGCCGAACCCGGGAACCATAAGTATTCCGGAGCCTTCCCTTACGAAAGCAATGGGGAGAACACCCCTTCCTCCGAATCCCATGTATGCAAGATACCACAGGAGCTTGTCGCTTCTAAACTCGGGGAACCACTCACACATGATTACCATGCGCCTTTCGAACTCAAAGAAGTAGAAGTAGGCGTTGTTAATGTTGACCTTACCTTTGTAGTTAAATCCTGCCTCTTTCCCCACACCGCACAGGTTCGCCCTGAAGCTGTCGGTGGAATGCCGCATAAACGAAAGCACGTAAAATGCGTAAAAGCACCAGAAGAGGAAGAAGGCTTTACCCAGCCCATCCCAGGCATCAATATTGGAAGGTGACCCGAACCCTGCAATAAATCCTGCCACCGCTGCCGCCACTGCACACGCGGGATGGTAGGAGTTGCTCCTGAACTTCCAGGGTGCCTTTTCCTTCCGGGTCACGAGCTTTGCCGCGCGGGATTTAAGATTGCGTGCGGTTTTTGTTCCCACACCTCACCTCACCGCTGTTTTTCTGAATCCACATGATTAAGACTTGAGGTAGAGGGAAAAAGTGACAGCTGTTTTTAAACTCTAAAAGGCAAACCCATCCGCTAAAAACCTACCCACCCGTGCCTGCTACTCAAATTCGGCAGTTTCGGGCGCTCTTCTTCCACAAAGTCCTCGGCATCATCGGTATATTCCTCAAACAGGAAATCTATTCCCGAATGTTCCTTTAAAAGCTCCTTTTCCTGCTGTTTCTGCTTGAGCTCTTTGTTGACCCTGATAATCCTGTAAATTCCACCCACAGCAAGCCCCACCATAAACCCTGCCATGTGCGCTTCAAATCCCACCGCCACCGCATAAGGCGAGGTCATAATGATTAAAGTGGCAACTATTTGAACCAACAGCCAAGGTATCAGCGCAATCAGCGGCGAGGTCCTTACAGGAATGACCCCGAGAAGGACCAGTGCCGAATCGCCATCCCTCATGCCAATTATGTAAAGCCCTATAACGCCGGATACAGCGGCACTTGCACCCACAACCGACATGTCGATACTGCCCCTCAAGACAACCGAGGCAAAAGCCCCTATCAACCCTGCGGCAAAGTAGGTTAACCCCGTGAGGAGAGAACCGTAAACACTCTCCGCCGCAAATCCGAAGGAAGCAAGGTAAAGCATGTTGAACAAAATGTGGGCGTCATTTGCGTGAAGGAACATGTAGGTGAAAGCCGCTTTCAAACTGGGATGCGAAAGGTAAAAGGCGAATCTGTTAATTATCTCTTTATTCTGAACGCCTAAATACACCACACCACATGCGGCTATCATCGTCACGGTGAACCAGGGCATTTTAGGTTTTTCCGGAAACACTATTATCACGGTTCTCCCTCTTTAAAGATTTAACCGCTTACCACCGCAACGAGGCTTTCACCGCGGTTAAGCACAACCAGCCCCTCAGTCTCCAGATTAGAGGAGGTGCGGTGTAAGACAAATGGTTCCGTAACCTCAAAATCCAAAAGCTTCTATGCGGTTTTTGAACGCCCCGGCAATTGACCGGGGCAGTTTCAAACATCACCGATTCAACTTCCTACCAGCTCCCATCTCCCTCGTCGCCTTACTCGGAGACAGGCTTAAACCCAATCTGTTCCAGCACAGGAACGAGTTTCTCAATGGACGGGGGAACCACCTTTGCAATGTCTTCCCTTTTTTCAGGTTTCTTAATCGCAGTTACCTCCCAGTTGATACCGCTGTACTTGAGAATGACGTTGGTTACGTCCACCTCACACTCGTCTCCGTCACAGTCTTCCTCGTCGTCGGCGGAGTTGATTGCCTGTTCAAACTCTTTGTCAAACTCGTTTTCGTCCCACCACACGGGCTTGAGCATTTCTTCTTTGTGCTTCTTCATGTGTCTCCACAGGTCTTTTACGTCCACCACCTCCAGCAGGTAAGTACTTGAAGCAAGAGGAACACCTGCCGGCTGAACCAGCACATACACCTTCCCGCCGCCGTTTACGACGTCGTAAAGGCCCTCAGCATTCGTGGTGCCGAGGTCGTAAACCCCGCCCTGAGTGGAGCTGACAAAGGGAAGTATCCTGTCCATCTTCTTGCCGTTGAGGTAACAGCCTCCACTGCCGCACACCTCGGTGCCTTTGGGAGTAACCACGTAGAGGTTGCCGTCGGAAAGCTGAAACGCAACGTAAACGTCCACCGGTTCTGCCATGGGAGGAACCATAACCCCGAATCCCACGTAAGTTCCGTACATGGGAGAAAAAATTGGTATCGTTGCGCCGGTGTTAAAATCAATAGTAAACGGCACGTAGTCACCCACCTCCACCATCCTGCCCAGAACTAAAGACCCACCCTGTTCAAGACACTGCTGGTCACACACGACGGTCTGAGGGGTATCGGGAAGCTCAAACAGCACTTCTCCCCTTGCCGCACTCCACATCAACACGGTAAGCACCATCAGAACTACTGCAGTAAACTTTTTCATCGCTACACCTCCTTATTCCATTGTAAAAGCAGAATCTATTATCTGTATGCGGCCATCTCTGATGGAGTACTTTATTGTGAAACCTGTTCCCTTTGAATTCATAATCTCTGCCACGCACACGTTGCCGCTTCTTTTCAAAGAACGCACCTTCAAGTCCTGAATAAACTTATTCATACACTTTTTGTATGCTATTACATTGCCGAGAGCCTTTGACATGCAGAAAGGAGAAATAACCTCTTTCACAGCCACCCTTGTTATCAGCAGAATGTTGTCAGCCTGACACGCCCTGCGCAAAGAGATTTTCTCCATGTAAAAAATCCCACCCACAACGAGAGCCAACGCCACAACTGCCGCCCCTACCCCAAGAACCGTCTTCTTCATCACACACCTCCTTTAAAGATTTGGGAGCTGAGCTTCACTTCCGTACTTACCGAGCTCCTACAGAATATGACTCAACAGGAACGGCAAAAGTGACAATTTGTTTAGTGCGTGGTGGACTATTGAGAATTTGACGGAGCGGTGCAAGCCAGACGGATGAAGATGGCGGCAAAGCCCACCGCCACCACGCCGAGTACAAGCACGGGGTAGGCCTGCCGCCGGGTCATATCCTCATCATCTCCGGCGGGTAAGTTTCGGGGAAAATGATGCGGGCGGTCCTGACTACCGGAGCCCCGAAGCTCCCCCTCAAGCTTGCCGACTTCACCCCGGCAAAGCTCCACGCCCTCATGAGCCTTTAGCCTCCATAGGACACGAATGGAACCGTGCGGTGGAAGCAGAAGCCCAGTTCCGTAACCTCATGAGCCTTTAGCCTCCATCGGACGAATACCGGGGTAAGAACTCTCCTGTGCCGTTGACAGTTCCGTAACCTCATGAGCCTTTAGCCTCCATCGG
>JAADEW010000076.1 GCA_013153205.1 Deferribacteres bacterium
CTTTTAGGTGAAGCTTTATGGTCTCTTTATCCCCCCTTGCTATGGGTCCTGTAAGGGCGTGGGGGATGCCTTTTTCCCGTATGTTTTTGAGGGTGCCGAAGCTTAAATTCAGTAGCCCCTCTGTTCCCAGCTCTTTCTCAACTCCGGACTTCTGGATGCACTCAAGGGCTTTTGCAAACAGGGTTACCAGATAGTTTGAGGCAATGCACGCCGCAATGTGGTATAAGACCTTGTCCTTTTCGTTTATCACGGCGTATTTGAGCTTCAGTCTGTTCAGAAGCCTTTCGCAGAGCTTCACCGTCTCTTTCGTTCCTTCAAGGGTGAAAAGGGTCTCTTTTATGCCTTCAATGGCTTTTTGCGGGTCTGCAAAGCTCTGCATGGGGTGAAGCGATGCCCTTCTTTTTCCGGGAAGTATTCTGGAGGAGTGGGCACCGCTTGTGTGAACGAGATGGGCTTCAGGATAGAGTTCATGCAGTTTTTCAGCTACCTTTTTAATAGCGTCGTCTTTTGTAGTTATGAAAATGACATCAGGCTCTTTGAGCCCGGTTATCTCTCTGGTAATCTTGCTCTTTTCTATGAAAAGAGCCGCTTTTTCGCAGGAGCCTTTGCTTCTTGCGTATATACTCACCACATTCAGCCCTTCTGACGCAAAGTATGCGGCAAGGCTTATGCCTACCCTGCCTGCTCCCACGAAAGCTATTCTTTCTTTCATTTCAGGTATTTGCCTATGATGGGCTCAAGCTTCCTGAGCGTCTCCAGCGGAATCTTGTCTTTCGGAGTCATAATGGCGTCTTTAAGGGCATCTTTGCACGGACACGCTCTTTCTTCCGGAATCTTCTCCACAAGGTTTGATATCAGCCTTTTTGCCTTGGATACATTTTCCATGAGGGTTTTTATAACCGCTTCAACGCTCACGTCTTCCTCTGCTTCGTGCCAGCAGTCGTAGTCTGTTGCCATGGCTATGGTGGCGTAGCAGATTTCCGCTTCCCTTGCCAGCTTTGCTTCAGGGGCGTTGGTCATTCCTATAACGTCAACGTTCCAGCTTCTGTAAAGCTCTGATTCCGCCCGTGTGGAGAACTGCGGTCCCTCTATGCAGATGTAGGTTCCACCGTGGTGGACGGTATAGGAGAGCTCTTTTGCCGTATCGCTTATGAGCTTTGAGAGCACGGGACACACCGGGTCTGCAAAGGATACATGTGCCGCTATTCCGTCGCCGAAGAATGTGCTTTTTCTCCTTTTGGTCATGTCTATAAACTGGGTGGGGATTACGAAATCTCCCGGTTTTATCTCTTCTTTCATTGAGCCTACCGCTGACACGGAGATTATCCACTTTACCCCTATCTTTTTAAGGGCAAATATGTTTGCCTGATAGTTTATCTCGTGGGGGAGTATCCTGTGCCCTTTCCCGTGGCGGGGCAGAAAAGCCAACCTTTTCCCTTTTAGGGTGCCAATCACGATTCTGTCAGAAGGCATGCCGAATGGGGTTGGCACCTCAATCTCCGCCTCTTTCGTAAAATCTTCCATCTCGTAAAGGCCCGACCCGCCTATTATGGCTATCTCTGCCTGCATTTCTCCCTCCTACATGACGAATTGTATGTATTTGGTGTTTCCGACCTGAATGCGGAAGTTTCCTATAGCGGTCTTTCCGTAAAAGAACTTGTCCGCATCCATCTTCATCTCAAATATGTCTCCGTTTTTGAGGTAGAACCTCGCGGCTACTTTATTGTCCTTATCTTTGGGACCAAATTCAACGCTTTTTACCTTTTCAAAGCTTAAGGTGTAAACCCCTTTACCCCTGTATCCTGCGAAATAGACCTGTCCTTCCCAGCTGAAGTAGTCCACAAGGGTTTTCACCCCGTCGGTGTCGGTTACCTCCGCTTTGAAGCGCTTCTCCGGTATGGGAATATCTTTCAGGGACTCTATATCTCCTCTGGTTCCCATTCCTAAAAGCACCGCCCCCAAAAGGAAAAGAAAGAGTGCAGAATGCCTTTTCATCTCGTCCTCCTTTTAAAAGACTATGGAGCTTCCCACGCAGTTTACGGCAAACCTGTCCCCGCACATTTCAAACATCATCACTGTAGGTTTGAAGCCCGTGCAGTGGCACGGCATGATGAGTTCAGGTTCAAATTCCATAAGGGCTTTTACCGTCTTTTTCACCACCTCATCCGGTAGAATGCTCAGGTGGAACCCACCCACCACGCAGAGTATCTTTTCTCCGGTTATGTTCTGCATGTGCTTCACCATGTTGACTATACCGGGATGGGAGCATCCCGCAATCACAATCAACCCCCTGTCCTTTACGAGGATGCCCAGAGCCTGTTCGTCCAGGAAGTAGTCCTGTATCTCTTTTCCGTTTTTGAGAACCTTTGCGGCTGTCCACGGCTTCTCAAAGTCCGTGGTTCTCTCAATCTCACCGGACAGCAGGAAGAACCTGTTTACCACGCAAGGCATCCTTTCTTCTATAAACTCAACCCCTTTTTCTTCGTGGGCTTCCTTGTCAAAAATCCACGGACCAATCTTTCCCCTGGGAGTGACGAGAAGCTTGGGATAGAAAGCGTCTGGATGGACATACACGGGAAGCTTCTTTTTTCTCCTTTCTGCAAGCCCCATAAGCCCCTGATAGTGGTCAAAGTGGCCGTGGGACAGAAACATCGCCTGAACGGAATCCGGTTCAATTCCCAGCCCTTCCATGTTGTTGAGAAGGACCGTATCCGAGTGAGCGGCGTCTATGAGCATGTTGGCGTATTCTCCGTTTTTCCATACCTCGGCAAAGATGGAAAAGCCGTGCCCGGCCATTAGCGGTTTTTTCGTCTGTCCCGGACCCACCCTTACCACATGCTCCGTTGAGGGAAGGAGCACATCGTAGTAGTTATCCACCAGAATCGTTATCTTGACCTTATCAACGGCTTCCAGTTTCACAGCATCCTCCTTAAATATTGTTAAGGTGCTTTACGAAAAGATTTGATGTCTCTTCGTCTATATTGGTGAGGTGGACCTCCTCCAGGGTGGTGTCCTGTTCCGTGAGAAACTTCACCACCTCATCCAGTATCACTCTGGTTCCCTCTTCCTTGGGATAGCCGAAAATACCCGTGCTGATGGCGGGTATGGCAATGCTTTTGAGCTTTAGCTGTGTGGCTACCTCCAGAGCGCTTCTCACTGCTGACCTGAGCTTTTCCTCCTCGTTCCCTTCGCCCCATCTGGGACCTACAGCGTGTATCACATATTTTGCCTTGAGCTTGCCAGCTGAGGTATGGACCGCTTTACCCACCGGACAGTATCCGATTCTGTCACTCTCTTCCTGTATGATTTTGCCACCTTTTCTCACGATGGCTCCCGCCACTCCACCACCGTGTTTCAAATGGGAGTTTGCGGCGTTAACTATGGCATCCGTTTCCTCTTCCGTAATGTCGCCGAGTATCACCTTTATCACCTTGCCGTTGTCAAGCCTCTTTTCAGCAAGGATTTTCATGATTGCACCTCCTGCTGAGGTTTATATTTTTATTTCTATAACACTTTCTTGACATCTTCAATTTATGTCATAATATACTTAATTAAAGTAAAAAAGTTTTATTAAGTAAATTTGGATGGGAGGTGTTGCGATGTATCCCGCGTGGCTTGTGCCGGTTCTGGGTTCCGGTTTGATAATAGCCATAATAGCCACTTTTCACATTTTACCTTCTCATCTTGCCACCGGCTCTTTCTGGTTCAATGTGTGGCTGGAGAGGAAGGCTTATAAGGAAAACCGACCTGAACTGCTTCAGTTTCTCAAGAAGTATGTCCTTCTCATTCTTATCTTCTGCTTCGTTTACGGTTCCATAACGGGGGTGTGGATATGGTTTTCTGCCACGGTCTCCTCGCCGAGGGCCATCTCCTCTTTGATACACAACTATGTGTGGGGATGGGCTACCGAGTGGGTATTTTTCATCATTGAGATAGTGGCGATATATGTCTATTACTACACCTTCGGCAAGATTGACGGTCAGCATCATCTTAGGGTTGGCTGGACCTACGCATGGGGTGCATGGATAAGCATGGTTATCATTACGGGTATCCTTGCCTTTATGCTCACTCCGGGAAAGTGGCTTGAGACGGGCAAGTTCTTTGACGGATTTTTCAATCCCACATATTGGCCCCAGCTTTTCACGAGGACGGCTTTGATGTTCTCCGTTGCCGGTATATACGCTATTATTGTGGCTTCCCGTCTTGACAATCCGGACCTGAAGGTAGAAATCACGAGGAAGGCGGCACTTTGGGGTATAGGCGGGCTTATTTTTGGTGCCATATTTGCTTACTGGTATATCCTGAAACTGCCGCCTGAAGCCAAGAACCTCGTTTTTGGAGGAGAGCTTCCTTACCTGAAGACCCTGCTTAAAGTGGCGGTGATTATGGGGGCTGTCGTGGGCGTTTACTATGTGGTCTTTGGCCTTATTGCTCCTCATCTTTCCAATCCCGTTGTGGGCATTATTGTGGCTATTATCCTCTTTCTGGGTATAGGAGCCGGGGAAGGCTTCAGGGAAGGTGTGAGAAGGCCCTACATCATCAACTACTTCATGTATGGGAGCTCTCAGGTGATAGCGAGAAGCATTCCGCCTAAAGGGGTTGAGGAGGAGGTCTCCAAGCTCAATGAGAATGGCTATCTTTCGGTGCTTTACTACCTTCCGGAGCAGTTGAGAACCATAACGGAAAACAATAAGCTTGAGGTGGGCAGGATTCTCGTGGTCCATCAGTGTGCCGCCTGTCATACTCTTGAGCCCAATGGACTTTTGAGGCCGCTTCCCAAACTGCTTTCCGGCATGGAAAAGGACGACATAAGAGATTTACTTGACAGCCTTGGCGATTACGCTTACATGCCGCCTTTCATCGGCACGGATGAGGAGAAAGATGCGGCGGCGGCTTACCTTGCCACTTTGGCTAAATAAATTGAAGGAGGGACAGCCATGGGAGGCTTTCTGTTAAACTTAAGGGACCCGATGGGCGTGCCTTTTCATCCCGTTGTGTTTCAGGTGCTGATGATACTCACCTTTGCCCTTCACATAATGTTCGTCAACTTTGTGGTGGGCGGAACCCTGATTGCTTTGTGGGGAAGGCTCAGAGGCGACAAGTATGGAATTAAGCTTTCAAAGGCTTTCGCAAGGGCTAACACCGTAAACACTTCCGTTGCAATAGTGCTCGGAGTGGCGCCTCTTCTCTTCGTTCAGGTGATATACGACCCTCTGTGGTATAACGCCAACAACATATCGGCGTGGTGGGCGCTGTTTTTCTTAATCACCATAGCCGCTGCTTTCACCTGTGCTTACCTCTTCTATCTTGGCAAATCGGAAAAAGGCGGCAATCCTGTCTGGTCTCTTCTTTCTCTTGCCGCACTCGTTCTTTCCGGTGTGATAATTCACGCCATATCCGTTCAGATGCTTCACCCTGAAAAGTGGTCCCAGTGGATTACAGCATCGGGTAAGGTTAACCTTTTCGGCAACAGGCTTTACGGCTTTTCACTTCCGAGGTTTCTGCACTTTATGGTGCCCTCTGTTGCCCTTGCTGGTGTCTATATGATGCTTTACTCGTGGTATTTCAGGGAGAGGGAGGACAGGGACCCCAACTATGTCCAGTGGGTTGGCGAGCTTGGGGTTAAGATAGCCATTTTTGCCTCTCTGATTCAGGCGGCTGTGGGTGTATGGTGGCTGCTCACCATTCCCTCTGATTTAGGGTTTATGACCAATCCCTTCTTCCTGGTGGGGGCACTTGTGGCTTTAGCTTTTATCGGGTGGCTGTTCGTAGCCAGAAAGGACCCTGCGGCGAACGGATTGAAGACCGCCCTCTTTGCGTTTGTTGCCGTCTTTGCCATGGCGGCTTCAAGGGAGGCTTTGAGGAGCGCTTATCTTTCCAGGTTTAACTACAGCATTCTTACCTACAAGATTAACTGGAGCATAGGGAGCACCCTTTTGTTTTTCGCCACCTTTGTGATGGGATTGATTGTGATTTCCTATCCCCTGCTTCTTGCCTTCCACGCTGGAAGGACTCCGGACAGCAGGGCTCCTCTTAAACTTGAGGGGCTCAACAAGCTGGGAAGGCTGGTGGTTTTTCTGCCCGTTTTGTGGCTGATTGTGGTGGTGGCTCTTGGAATCAGCATCTCCATTAAAAATGGAGTTCTGTTCTGATTGACGGACCGGATTGCTTTGAAAGGGGGAAGCTTTAAGGGCTTCCCCTTTTTTATTTTGTCTGCTAACCTGAAGATAAAAGGGGGTGGGTCTTGTCCTCTGGTGTTTTTAAGGAGGCGGCACAGGCGGTAAAAGATGCAGATGTTTTGATTATCACCGCAGGTGCAGGAATGGGTGTTGATTCGGGACTGCCTGATTTCAGGGGGGAGAAGGGCTTCTGGAAGGCTTATCCCCTTTACGAGCGGCTGGGGCTCAACTTCTACGAGATGGCTAACCCCGTTCATTTTGAGAGGGACCCTGCCTTTGGCTGGGGATTTTACGGACACAGGCTTGAGCTATACAGAAAGACCGAGCCTCACGAAGGTTTTCACATCCTTTTGAGGTGGGCGAAAGAGCTTATGGAGGATTACTTTGTGGTGACCTCAAATGTGGACGGGCAGTTTCAAAAAGCAGGCTATCCTGAGGACAAGATTTACGAGATTCACGGCTCAATCCATCATCTTCAGTGTATAAGACCTTGCTGCAGCAGGGTGTGGGAGAATAGAGAGGAGATTCCCGTTGATTACGAAACCATGCGGGCAAAGTATGTGCCCCGCTGTCCTTACTGCGGTGATGTTGCAAGGCCCAACGTCCTTATGTTTGGCGATTTTTCGTGGGTTGGAGCGAGAACCTATGCCCAGTCCCGCAGGTTTGACGAGTTTATGAGGAGGGTGGGCGATAAACGCATTGTGGTGGTTGAGGTGGGTGCGGGAACTGCTGTTCCTTCCATAAGGCATACGAGCGAAAGGATTGGAAGAAGTTACGGCGCCAGGGTGATAAGGATTAACCCGAGGGAATACCACATTCCGCCGCCTCACATACCCGTTGCTGAAACGGGTTTAAAGGCTCTTAAAGCCATAGACGAGGAGTTGAGAAAACTTTTGTAGAGCAGTATCTTTAACCTCATGAGCAAGCTTGTCATTGTATCCAACAGACTGCCTGTGAGCGTGTCAAGAAGAAAGGGAGAGCTTCACTTTACCCCAAGCGTGGGAGGGGTTGCTACGGGTCTTAGCTCTATCCGCCGCCGGTTTGAAAGCGTTTGGGTGGGCTGGCCCGGCGTGAACATTGAGGATGTCTCCTCTTCTGAGGTTGAGCTGATAAAGAACAGGCTTTCCGGAGACGGTTGCGTTCCGGTCTTTCTCTCTTCTCACGAGGTTGGGGCTTATTACTACGGATTCTGCAACAAAACCATCTGGCCCCTTTTTCACTACTTTTACCTGTATATGGACTACACCCACGATTACTTTGAAGAGTATAAAAGGGTCAACGAAAAGTTTTGCGAAAAGGTGCTTGAGGTTGCGGGGGAAGACGATTTTATATGGGTTCACGACTACCACCTGATGCTTCTTCCTGCCATGTTGAGAAAGAGGCTTCCCAATGCCACCATAGGTTTTTTTCTGCACATTCCTTTTCCGTCTTATGAGGTTTACAGACTTCTTCCTCCGAGAGCCGAGATTCTTGAGGGGCTTTTGGGTGCTGACGTTGTTGGATTTCACACCTATGATTACGCGCTCCACTTTATCTTCAGCGTGATGTATCTTCTTGGATATGAACACACCTTTGGCGAGATAGCGGTAGGGGACCGCATCGTTAAGGTTGACGCTTTCCCCATGGGTATAGATTATGAGAAGTTCGCCTCTGCTGTTGATAATCCGAGGGTTATCAGGGATTTAAAAAGGCTGAGGAGAAGACTGGGGGATGTGAGGGTGATACTTTCCGTTGACAGGCTTGACTACACCAAGGGTATTCCTCAGAGGCTTGAGGCTTTTGACCTGTTTCTGGAAAGATACCCTGAATACAGGGAAAAGGTCACCATGATACTGGTGGGAGTTCCCACGAGGACCGGAGTTGAACACTACATGATGCTTAAAAAGCAGGTGGACGAGCTTGTGGGCAAGATAAACGGCAAATACGGCACTGTGGGCTGGAATCCCGTGTGGTATCTATACCGCTCTCTGCCTTTTCACAGCCTCTCGGTGCTTTACAACATAGCCGACGTTGCTGTGGTTACCCCTTTGAGGGACGGGATGAACCTTATCGCCAAGGAGTATGTGGCTTCCAAGGACAGAACCGGAGAGGGGGTTCTGGTTTTGAGTGAGTTTGCCGGTGCGGCGAAGGAGCTGGGGGAGGCTGTTCTGGTTAATCCCAACGACATTGACGAGCTTTGCGAAAGCTTGAGAGAAGCCCTTGACATGCCGGTTGAGGAACAGAAAGAGAGAAACACCCTGATGCAGGCAAGGCTTAAGCGCTACACGGTCAGCCGCTGGGCGGAGGATTTTATGGACTCAATGTCAGAGATGAAGCAGTTAAAGAGCGCTCACGCCCACAGAAAGGTGGACGATAAGGTCCTTTCATCTTTCGTTGAAAGGTTTAGGGAAAGCCTTCGTCCTGTATTCTTCCTCGATTACGACGGGACCCTTGTTCCCTTTGCTTCAAGGCCTGAGAAGGCTTTGCCGGATGAGGAGCTGAAGGAACTGCTTGGCAGTCTTTCCCGTGCCGCGCAGGTGGTGATAATCAGCGGGCGGGACAGAAGCACCCTCGACAGCTGGTTTGGCACCCTTGATGTGGGGCTCGTGGCGGAGCACGGAGTCTGGATTAAAAAGGATGGTGGATGGGAAACAGTTGAAAAGCTTGACAAAAGCTGGAAAGAGCAGATTAAACCGATACTTGAGCTTTTTGTGGACAGAACACCCGGCACCTTTATAGAGGAGAAGGAGTATTCCCTTGCGTGGCACTACAGAATGGCTGACCCTGACCTTGCAGTTAGGAGGGCGAGGGAGCTTAAAAACACGCTTTTACAGCTTGTGGCGAATCTCAATCTCGGCGTTATGGAGGGCAACAAGGTTATAGAGGTGAAGGACGCACGGATAAACAAAGGGACGGCGGTGTCCAGGTGGCTTTCTGAAGGGGAGTGGGACTTTGTTTTCGCCGCCGGGGACGATGTTACCGACGAGGACATGTTTGCCGTTCTTTCTGACGATGCCATCTCTGTTAAGGTGGGGATGGGACACACCAGAGCCAAGTATATAGTGGAATCTTACAGGGAGGTAAGAAAGCTGTTGAAAGCCTTTGTGGAGGGTAAAGTTGGGAAAGAGTGAGGTTCACCCGTTTATAGTTAAGGACTGCGCTCTTATACAGATTGCAACGGGTTATAAAGCTCAGAGTTTGAAAGACCTCAAGGAATACATGGGGGCTGTTGATATAGACTGCGTTTACTACCACTTCTGGGGTTCTCTTATGGCACCTGCTTTTGAGGAACCGGAGTTTAACAACGACTTTGCATCGTGGGTTTACAAGGAGCTTCACGACCCTCTGTTGGCGGAGAGGCTTGCGGTGATAGACCCGTGCGACTACGACGATTTGGAGGAGTTGCGGCAGGAGCTGATTGACATAATAGAGGCGAGGATGGACGAGCTTGAATACATGCCCGTGGCGAAGTATGACAAGCAGTTTCACTTCATACGGGGTTTTCTCGTGGTTTTTGACACTTACAAAAGGATAGAGGACCCTGCCAATTTGGCGTTTGAGGTTCCAAAGATGAGTGCGGGAAGCCTCTTTTATCACTTCATAGACGCAAGGAGAAGAACCCCTGACAGGGTGGATGACTTCAGGGCTTGGCTTTACGGGTTTGGCGATGAGTATAAACCTTTGTGCGATAAACTTGCGGGTATAGACCCGTTTTTTACCACCCTTACCGATTTGCGGGAAACCCTTGCAAAAATCTTCAGGGAATATTTTGGAGCGTGATATGGGAAAGCTGGATAAACTTGCCGAGATAACCGGTTATCATGTGGTTGAACACCTTTATCAGCTTGCCCATTGGGTTAAGGGCTTAAAGGTGGTTCACATCAATTCCACGAAAGAGGGCGGCGGTGTTGCCGAGATTTTGAAGAACATCGTTCCACTGATGAAGGAGCTGGGGATAGAGGCTCACTGGGAGATTATCACTGGAGGTGATTTGTTTTTCCAGTGCACCAAAGCCATGCACAACGCCCTTCACGGAAGGCATGTTGTTATATCCGAGAGGCTGATTAGGGAATACGAAAGAACCAACGAAGAAAATGCGCAAAAGCTGGGAGCTCTTCTTTCTGATGCGGACATAGTCTTTATCCACGACCCGCAACCTGCCGCTTTGATTGCTCACTTTCCTGACAGAAAGGGCAAGTGGATATGGCGGTGTCACATAGATGTGAGCAGACCGGTCAGAAGCGTATGGCGTTATCTGCGGAATTTTGTTACGGAGTATGACGCAAGCATCTTTCACCTTGCAACTTTTGCCCAGCACCTTCCGCATCCCATGTTCCTGATTCCGCCGAGCATAGACCCGCTGGGTGAGAAGAATGTTCCTCTGTCTGAGCTTGAGGTTAAGGCTGTGCTTTCGGAGCTCGGCGTGGATGTGGACAGACCCTATGTTCTTCAGGTTTCGCGGTTTGACCGCCTGAAAGACCCCATAGGGGTGATAGAGGCTTACAGGATGGTTAAGCGGTATTCTCCTTCACTACAGCTTGTTCTTGCGGGAGGAGGGGCTTCCGATGACCCTGAAGGCATGGCTGTCCTTGAGGAGGTGAAGATGGCGGCGGAAGGAGACCCTGACATAAAGGTGCTTTACCTTCCGCCTAAGGCTGACAGGACAATAAACGCGCTTCAGAGGGGGGCTGTTGTTGTGCTTCAGAAGTCCATAAGGGAGGGATTTGGGCTGACCGTTACCGAGGCTATGTGGAAGTTTAAGCCTGTGATAGGCGGGGATACAGGTGGTATCAGGTTGCAGGTTGTCAACCACCACACGGGATTCTTGGTTAACTCTCCCGAAGGTGCCGCTTTAAGGATACGCTATTTTCTTAACAATCCGGATAAGATAGATGAGATGGGAAAAAAGGCGCATAAATTTGTGCTGGAGAACTTTCTTATAACAAGGCATTTGAGGGATTATCTTACGGTTATGATAAGCTTACTTCACGGCCTTAAGGGCCGGCTGGAACTCGTTTAAAATTTAATTCTAAAATCGGTTTGACATAACCTATCACTTTTTGATAACCTTAAACAAATACAACTTTAAGTGAGGAGGGGGGGAGATGAGGAGATTTGTAATCTTTCTGGCATTTTTATTTTCGGTGAGCTGGATTTGCTTTGCCTTTGATGTTCCCAGCGGTGATATACCTGCACCTCCCGTGGGAAACATTCCGGAGTATCAGTTTTATCCCTTCAGTTTTAAAGAGCCTTTCTTTATCTCTTACGGTATGGAAGCAAGGGCTATGAAGCCCGCCGTCTCTTACAACAACGGAAAGTTTTTAGTGGCCTGGTTTAAGTGGGACGGGGTTTCTGATTCTCCTAAGGGTGTTGATGGAATTTACTTCCAGTATTTTGACCGGGAGGGCATGTCCATTGCGGATGCAAAGAAGCTGGTTTACATACCTAAAACATGCTCCTCTTGTGATAGTCACCTTGCTACCGGTTACCTGCACATTGTGCCCTATGAGGATGATTTTGTGCTGGGATGGACGGAGTATGGTTATTGGGGTACTTATATCCATCCCCTTTGGGGTAGAAGTTTGAGGTTTTACCGCACTGATAAGAGTGAGCTTTTTTCTATTGAGGCTTTCAAAACAGTTGGACAATCTGTTGTTGGGCTTTTTTCTGATATAGCCGCGGCTAACTGGGGAGGAAGGGTTATAGCGTTTTCAAAAGCGGGGGTCTTCGGGAAGTCAGAATCTGGAAATATGGTTATAAATTACTTTTTAGGGGGGTGTTATAGCTCTCATGACTGTTCCGTTAAACTTAAGGTGGAAGAAAAGCATTATGCCCCTGATGCTCTGAAAGAATTATTTGAAATGAAAAGCTATTTAATCACCAGAAATTTCGCAGTTCCTAAGAATGGGGAGCAGAGACTTGTGTTGTGGCAGGATAGAAACTATAGAGTGAATCTGTGGATGGATTTTCCCCAAATGACCATCACAAACATAACGGGTGGGATAAGACTTAATGAATATTACTATGTTAGTGTGGACTGTGTTGGAAGTAAATGTCTTGGACTGGTTAGTTCTCTTGGAGTTATGATAGACACTGCGGATTTGATGAACTTTCCTGTATTCGTGGTTGATTCCTCTATGTATGGTGTCGAAAAGGTGAGAGGCGGCGACGACATCTTTCTGGTGCTCTGGATTTCCACGCAGAAGAAATTGCTGGGCAAATTTATCACTTTAGACGGCAAAGCCTTGGGAAGTCCTTTTGTTATTTCGGAACATCCCAATACTTTTTATGGTTATGACATGGCTTATGACCCTGAAAACAGGCGCTTTTTCGTGGTTTTTGACGAGATAAATGACGGCAAAATGGGTGTTTATGGAATATTCATCTCGGAACCTGAACAGGATTTGCACCTGAGCGTTCAGGGAGGGAAGGTTTACCTCAAAGATGTTAACGGAACGGATGTATCCTGCGAGGGGGATTGTGATTTTAAAGTTGTGGGGAATAACTTCCTGAACCTCAGGGCTGAGGGAGATGAGGTTAAGTGGGGTGGAGACTGCAGTATCTGTAATAAGAATAAAGAGTGCAAGGTTTACATAAACAAGGTGACCAACTGCTCGGCCGTTATAACCGTGCATGTGGATAACGGCACGGATACGGACAACGGCACTGCCGGAGCGGATAACGGCACACAGACACCGGAGCTGACCCTGCCGCTTCCTTCACAGATGACCTTTTACAGACACGCTCCCGTGGACGAGCCGGTGGTGGATACCTTGCCTTCTGCCTGCAAGCCCTTTGGGGTGGGAAGACTGAGTGAAGGCAAGGTCCGCTTAAAGGTGAGCTTACCCAAATTTGAGGGACCCGTTGACATTTATGTTGCCATTTATCCGGTTGCGATAGACCCCGGTGTAATCTATCTGCTTGATGCCGGAAATAGCCTTGTATCCCTTTCTCTTTCTGACAGAAATCTTGTAAGCCGTCTGCCTAAGTGGAAGGAGGCTGTTCAGGGTGCGGTTGAGATTGACATAAACGATGTGCTTCTGGGCGGTCATGACATAGAGCTTTCCCAGCTTCCTCCGGGACCGTATTACTTTTACGTGTTGGTTCAGCCTGCCGGGGAACAGGGCATATCTAACCGCTATTATCTGTGGGAGACCAGTTTCACCAGATAACATGCTGTAGGTGGGAGTATGGGGATTTGAAGCCCCATACTCCCCAAAGATTTAGGCTACGGGATAGGCTTTTTCCGGCCTTTCTTCTACGAGACGAACATTTGTTGCCCCTTCGTCAAGCTGGACGATTTTCGTTCTGGTAACTATACGCTCGGGAAGCTGAATGATTTTGCCTTTTCTCCTGATGGTGGTGGGGGCGATTCTCGTTTTGTAGGTGATTTTCACCCCGAAAACCTTGCGTCCAAACCGGGTGGTGTATTCGCCCGGCCCTTCCATTTTGATGTCAAACGCATCACCGGGGAAGTATATGCGTTTAACCCTGAGCCTTGGATAGACGCGTCCACCTTTGTATTCGTGCGGGCTTTCATATACCAGCCACATCACCTTTCCACTGCGGTATCTGGCTTCCGTGGGCACGTATGTGTCGGCTTTCTGTTCTTCTTCCAACAGCCGCTGGAGGTATTCCTCAACGGTCTCTTCCTGCACAAGCTCGTCTTCGTTCCAGTTCTCATAGACGATATCCCAGTTGTTCACGGCGGCAATGATGTTGGCAAGCTTCACGCTTCTTTCGTTCTCTTTGTGGGCAATCTCGCGGATTTTGGGAGTGTTTTCGCCGAGCCTTCTTTCAAGCTCGCGGGAGTAGGTGAGGGTTACCAGAAAATCTGCGTATTTTTTGAGCTCCGTGAGCTCCTCCGGCTCATCCACAAACAGCATGGCTTTTCTGAGCCTGCAGAACTCGCGCCTCAGCACGTCAAGCTCTTTCTGTATAGCTTCTATTATCTCAAGGGGCTTGGCTTCTTCAATCTCTTTTATCAGGATGTCATCAAGCTCATCAAGTTTCTGTTCAATTTCCTTTGCGGTTTCTGCCTTCCAGGGGTTGTAGTGCTTATCCCAGCCGTGATAGCGGGCTACATAATTGGCTAACCGCACGGTTGCCACATTCTCTTCTCTTGCCACCTCGCGCAGTTTCTCTATCCGCGGCCCAAACTTCTTCTGCCAGAAGGGGCTGAAGGTAAGGGTGCAGAGGTAATCTGAACGTTTTTTTAAATCCGTGAGCTGTTCCGGCGTTTCCACAGCAAGCATTTCATCGCGAATGATGCAGTTTATACGCCGTATGTCGTCTGCACTGTTTACCGGTCCGTAAATCCACGCCATCTTTTCACCTCCTTATAGGGAAGAATAGCTTTCTACTTTGAAGATAAGGCTAATTTACGAGTGATGCAACAAAATTGGCAAAGTTAGAGCCTTGGGGTATATTTTACTGCGCTGGAGGTAGGGTATGGGAAAGGATGAGCTCAAGCTGAAGAAAAAGGAGCAGAAACTTAAATACAAGCTTGCCAAAAAGCGCCTGAAATCCGGAAAGTCCGGGAAACAGTTTGCAAAACCATGGTATAAAAAGTTGCTTGAGGAGGGGCTTTTCCAAATCGCAATAAAGGTAGTAGCCGCCCTTATAGCCGCCTTTATTCTGTGGAAGCTGGGAATGAAGTGAAAAAACTGATATATAGGTTCTGTTGAAATGTGAAATTTTTATCACTATAATAAAGTATGCGCATTGTTATAAAGTTTGAAGTGGAAACGGGCACTTTAACCTTACCTGTAAGTTATAATGTTTTGATTCGTGGTTTGATTTACGATAATCTCAATGAGTCTCTGGCTCGGAAATATCATGACGAAGGTTTTAAGTTAGGCAAGAGGACTTACAAATTGTTTGTTTTTTCTCGTTTAATGTCCCGCCGATTCAGGTTTAATACTCGGGAAAAGGTTTTAGAGTTTGGTTCTCCCGTTTATTTGAAGGTGGGGGCGCTTGATTCCAGGTTGCTGGAGTCTTTTGCGACCCATCTGTTGAGAAAGCAATTTGTCAATATTGGCCGGAATGTGTGCAGGCTCTCTTCCATTGAGGTGGAGGCTCCCATCAGGGTTAATGGTTCCGTTCTGGTTAAAGCAATATCGCCCATTTCTGTCCACAAAGGTTTGTATGATGTGGAGGGAAAGAGCAAGACTTATTATTTCAGTCCGTGGGAAGCGGAGTTTTCGAAATTGATTCTGGACAATCTGAAGCGCAAAGCGAAAGCGTTTTATGGGGAGAGTGTGGAATTACCTGAAGTTGAGCATCCGGTTATTGTGCCTGAGAAAGTTTCGCCGGGCAATTTGAAGGTGTTTGTGTATAAGAAAAACGGCATGGGTTATGTGATAAAGGGCTGGCTTGGCCTGTATAAATTGAGACTGCCGCAGTTTTATTTTGACATTGCCTATTCAGCGGGCTTAGGTGCCCGAAACGGCCTCGGCTTCGGCATGGTGGAGGTGGTAAGAGGAAATGCGAATTTTAAGGAAGGAGGGAGTTCTGGATAGTAAAAATGGAAGTTTAGAATTTACCGGAAACTGGTTTATAGATCTCGGCATCCTTGGTTTTGTAAATTTGATGGAGGAGGTGTATGGGTGGGATTTGGAACAACTAAAGAAAAAAATAAGTCAGGATGAAAACAAAATTTTCTGCGCTTTTTATCCTGTAGCTTATTTATATTCTTGGATAAAAGATAGAAATCTTCCTACAGAAGATATTCCAAATTCAAGTGAAATTGAGAAGATAGTTACTAGTGAAATTGAAGAGATAGTTACTAATGCTGAATGTTCTAAGGTATTTAATTCTGTATGGTGGAAGTTTATAGTTCCTATGTTTAAGACACTATGGATTGATAGAAAGTAATAAAAAATGGCCTGACGAATTTGCTGAGCTACGCACTAGCGCTGATGAACTGAATAAAGCTGTAAATGACCTTTTAAAAGAAGGTGAACAGGAAATTAGAAACCTGCTCAATAAGAGAAACAGACTAAAATCAATTTCTTATAGTGATGTGGAAAGGTTAATTAATTTGAATGAAAATATAGACAAAAAACTGAAAGCAAATATTAAGGAAATAAATGATAAAATGGAAAAGTTAAAAGGAAAGCTTGGTGATTATTGGGATGCAAAAAAAGTGAATGAGAATAACGAAAAATTTTTCAGACTCCCGATAGATTCATCGTTTTTTAAAAATTTCATGTTTTATAATACGAGCAAAGGCATTTTGAAACAAAAGGATGATTTTTTCAAGACTATTGTATTTGACATAGAAGATGTTAATCTTCAAAAAATAAATAAAACTGTAAATAAGTTTTTTTCATCATTCGACGAATTCGCCAATGAATTTTTTACAGAGTTTTCTATAAAAAATTTTAGAGAAAAAATTCCAAGCCTTTTTATCTATCTTCTTTCATTT
>JAADEW010000040.1 GCA_013153205.1 Deferribacteres bacterium
AGAACTCTCTGTTCATCCTGCAACCTCCCGATGTTTTGAAAAACCTCAATTTTCAAACTTTCTTATAAAAAATGGATGTGATGAGGTCAAGAGATTTTTCATTTTAGATTAAAAAAGTTAAGCATTTTGAAACTGTTATAGTGCTTGAAAAATTTTTTTACATTGTTGCTACCGGCAATAAATCTTGTTATGAAAAGTAATTTTAGATATATTGGTAAAGCATTTTGCCATAATAGCACGTTTTAAAAATCACCGCTAATTTTGAGAAAGAGGTCTTGGGGAGAAAGGGTATGAGTGGTGAGTATGTCATCAGCATAGTTGAAGGAATGGGAAAGGTGAGGCCTTACTTTAGAAAGTTATTTTCCATAGCTTCAGACCTGTCAGATGCCGAGATTCTTATACTTACTCTGTTAAAATCCAGAGATGGAAAAAAGGTTTCCATGTCCATGCTTTACAATGAGCTACATCCTATAAAACCGAGCAAACTGACCCAGATAACCAATAAAATGGAAGACAAAGGACTGATAAAAAAGGTGAGAAGCAGAAAAGATAGAAGAAGGGTAGAGATTCACCTCACCGATAAAGGGAAAAAGGCTCTTGAGAAGTATGAAAGGTCCATAGCTACCCTCTTAGAACCCCTGGTCTCCGACCTGAACACCGAAGAGGTAGAGGTTCTGAACAGGTCTTTCGATATATGGGTCAAAATACTTTCAAGGCTATAAGGGTTTGACATGAGCGATTTTGTGGTGTTTAAATAACTGGTTAGATGAAAAGCGTAAGGACAAAAGAAAAGATTTTAAGGAAGGCGTTTAAAGTCTTTGCCAAAAAGGGTTATGAAGGCGCCAGAATAGACGATATCAGCCGGGCTGTAGGTATAAACAAGGCTACCATATACTATTACTTTGAAGGAAAGCGGGAGTTATACGAAAGGGTTTTATATGCCGAGTTGTGCAAGCTCATTCCCCAGTTGATGCATGCCCTAACTGACGAGGAAAGGGATTTCTCTAAAAAGATAGAGAAAGTGGTTGATATCTATTTTGAGTTCTTCAAGGCAAATCCCGACACATTACGCCTTATATTGAGAGAGATTGCCTCAGGAGGAAGATTCCTGATACCTATTCTCCAGAAGATAGCTGAAAGGGAAGATTACGTGAAAAAAGGTGGAGCTCCAGCACTCTTCAGCCGGTGGATTAAAGAGGAAGGACCTGACCCCATCAATGTATGGCTCAACATAGTGGGAATGAGCAATGTCCATTTCATCCTTGCCCCGTTTATAGAGGTGTTTTACAATGTTAAGATAGACGATGAGTTCCTGAAAAAGAGAAAAGAGAGCATCCTCGCCTTTGTGGAGAGGTTCTTTAAATGAGAAAGCTCTTCATATTACTTGTTCTGTTTCCTCTGTCCGTTAATGCCGCTGAGCTTGACCTGCAACAGGCAATCAAACTTGCCCTGAAAAGAAATCCCAGCTACAAAGCTGTCCGTTATGTTTACCTATCAGCTAAAGAGCGTGAAAAAGAGGCCTGGAGTCAAAGGCTTTTTTCTCTCTCTTTCAGATACAGCTATACCCGTTTGAACGAAGAGCCTCGCATAAAATTGAGTCCCGTGGAAGTTCCACCTCTCGTTCCCGGTATGAAGCCTATAACTGTAAAACCCGGTGATGTAGTTGTCTCAAGGCAGAACGTTTACGAATACAAGTTCGTTTTTTTTCAGCCTCTTTTTACGGGTGGTGCCCTGAGCACCGCTTACGAGATGGCAAAGCTTGGTGTGAATGTTGAGAAGCTGAGGGAAGAGGAGGCAAGGCTTGACCTCATCTTCAAGGTGAAGGAAGCATACTTTGGCGTTCTGAAAGCAAAGCGGCTGAAAGAGGTGGCGGAAAAGGCTGTGGAAAGCCTCAAATCCCACTACAAGGATGCGAAAAACTTCTACGAAAAGGGAATAACCCCCAAGGTTGACCTGTTGAGGGCTGAGGTTGCTCTGTCCAAAGCAAAACAGGCTCTGGTTGATGCGGATGCCGTGTATAAAACTGCAATGTCCGCCCTGATGGTTCTCATAGGAGAAAGAATAGATGCCTTTTACACCCTCAAAGATGTGCTGGAATACGAACCTTTTGGGCTTTCATTTGACGAGTGTCTGAAGAGGGCTTACAGCAGAAGGCCCGTAGTCCTTGCCGTGGAGAAACAGGCCGAGATTTACCGAAAAGCCGTAAGGCTGGCTAAAGCCGACTACTATCCGAAGATTTACCTGATGGCTGAATACAAAAAGCAGGGAGATACCCCCGACTGCACCGGAGACGGCCTGAAGGATGCGGAGCAGTGGTCCATTACAGGGGTGCTGGACTGGAAGTTCTTTGAGTGGGGAAAGACCGTTCACAGGGTCAGAAAGGCCGATTACCAATACCTGAAAGCCCTTGAAGTTGAAAAAGGGGTGAAGGACAAGGTGTCTCTTGAGATAAGAGAGGCGTATCTCAAGCTGTTATCAGCCAAATCAAAGATAGCCGTTGCCAGAAAAGAGGTGGCTGAGGCAAGGGAAAACCTGAAAAACACCAGAGAGAGATACCGCCAGCAGATAGACACGACCACCGATGTGGTTGACGCGCAGACCTTTTTCACTGAAGCTCAGGTCAGGTATTTCACAGCCCTTTACGACTACCTTGTGGCTTACGCAAGGCTGAAAAGGGCAATGGGAGAGGAGAATTGAAGGCGAAAAAGATTCCCCCTAAAAAGATGGTTGTTTTTATAATTGCCGCTATCATTGTGGTGGTTGCGCTTGTGAAGTTCGGGCTCTGGCTTCACTACCGATACACCCACGCTGTTACGGAAGATGCCTTTGTAGAGGCGGATATAATCAATGTTTCACCGCTTGTTCCGGGACATATCAAAAAGATTTACGTTGACGAATCGCAGAAGGTCAAAAAAGGGGACTTGCTGTTTGAGATAGACCCCAAGGACTACATAGCGGAGGTGAGGGTCCGAAAGGCTCAGGTCGCCGCCTCTCAAAAGGAGCTTGACGTCCTGAAGAAGAAGCTCGCTCAGGCGGAGAAAGACCTTGAGCTTTCAAGGCTGATACTCTTCAAGAAGGTTGCCGTGGCAAAAGCGGCTCTTTCAGACGCACAGGCCGCTTTTGAGAGGGTTAAGAAGGACTACGAAAGGTTCAGCTCCCTTTACAGAAGAAAGGTCATCGGAAAGAGAAGGTTTGACCTGGTCAAGGAGGAGTTTGAAAGGACAAAAGCCCTGCTCAAGATTAGAAAAGCCAAGCTTGCCATGGCAAAAGACTCTCTAAAAGAGCTGGAGATAAAGAGGGAAAAGATAAAAGAGATAAAAAAAGCCATAGCGGCAACTTCCAAGAAGGTTGATGTGGCTAAAAAAGCCCTTGATGCGGCTCTGGTCAAGCTTTCACACACCAGAGTGAGAAGCCCCATAGACGGTATAGTAACCAAAAAATACCTCTTTGAAGGGGATTTCGTTTCACCGGGCATTCCCGTTCTGGCTCTGTATGACCCGGAAAAGATATACGTGATAGCCAATCTGGAGGAGACGAGGTTTGAAGGGGTGGATGTAGGGGATTCGGTGGACATAAAGGTTGACGCCTATCCCGGCAAGGTTTTCAAAGGCAAGGTCAAAAAGATAATCCGGGCAAGTGCCGCTAAATTCGCCCTCATACCGCGGGATGTAACAGCCGGGGAATTCACAAAGGTGGTCCAGAGAATACCCATAAAGATAGAGATAACAGACGATGAAAAGGATAAGCTCATTCCCGGAATGTCGGTAGAAGTAGGCATCAAAAAATGAGAAAACCCGAAAAATCAGAGCCGGTGCGTCCAGCGTAAGGAGGCTGTCTTAGCCAGATGAAAAAAGCCAACCCGTGGATAGTGGCAGGCATATGCGTTCCCGTTCTTCTCATGGTCATTCTGGACACCACAGTGGTTGATGTAATCATTCCCCACATGATGGCGGCTCTGTCCGTGGACTACTACGATATCCAGTGGGTCATCATATCCTACATGGTGGCGGCGGCGGTGACCATGCCTCTTTTTGACTGGCTATCCTCCCGATTCAGCTACAGGAGCCTCTTCATATTCGGAACCCTGACCTTCGTATTTGCCAGTATAGCCTGCGGGCGAGCCACAAGCTTTTACGAAATGATTTTGAGCCGGCTCATTCAGGGCATGGGAGAGGGGGTGGTGGTGCCCACCGTAACCTCCCTGGTCTTTATGGTCTTCCCCCCTGAAAAGAGGGGACTCGCCATGGGGCTAATCGGACTGGGAGCCACCATGGGACCCGCCCTCGGTCCAACGCTGGGGGGCTACGTCACGGAGCACTTCTCCTGGAGATGGGCTTTTTACATAAACGTTCCCATAGGATTTGTGCTCGCTTTTTTAGCGTATCTCTTCCTTGAGGAGTTCAGGGTTCAGAAAGAGAAATACCCTCTGGACTGGATAGGGGTGGCTCTGTGCACCACTTTTCTCTCAACCTTCCTGATAGCCATATCCAAAGGGCAGGAAAAGCAGTGGTTCTCCTCGGACTTTATACTATATCTTTTTATAACATCGGGCATATCCTTCGTGCTGTTCGTCTGGCGGGAAATCACCGTGTCAAATCCCTTTATACAGCTCAAGGTCTTCAAAAACAGGTTCTTCACCATCACCATGATGATAAGGTTTATTTTCGGCGGCAGTATTTACGGCTCCTTTTATCTCATTCCCATCTACTGCGAAAAGCTGAGGCGGTATCCCACGCTCATAACGGGCCTCATCATGCTTCCGGGAGCTCTCACCAATGGACTGGGCACGGTTATATCCGGTAAGCTCACGGACAAGCTCGGAGGAAGGTGGATTATGTTGGTGGGTATCGTCCTGATGGCTTTTGCCTTTTACAGGATTCACTTCTTTGACGAGGCAACATCCAAGTTCGTAATATCACAGGAGCTGATATTATACTTCCTCTTCGTGGGAATGGTGTTTACCCCGCTGAACTACATGTCCCTTGCGGTGCTCAAGGAAGACGAGATAGACACGGGGTCAGCCTTAATCCACGTGATAAGATTCGTCTCCGGTTCAGTGGGCACAGCCATTGCCACAAACAGGTTTGAATACATGATGGGAGCCCACTTCACCCAGATGAGCGCAAAACTCAACTTTTCCAATCCTGTCCTCTACCCATCACTTATGAAGCTGAAAATCTACCTCATGCAGAAAGCTGTAATGGGAAAAGAGGCTCTGCTCAAAGGGCTTGCGGCTTTGAGGGAGCTGATAAAATTGCGCTCCTATATTTACGCCTTCCAGGATGTTATGCTACTCTTTGGTATGGCTTGCCTTGCGGCGAGTGTGTTGGTATTGTTTTTGCCCAACAAACTGAATTTAGGGAGGAAAGATGAAGGTTGAGGTGGAGACATTAGGACCCTGCAAAAAGGCTTTAAAGGTTGAAATACCCCAGGAAGTTGTGGATGCGGCTTTTAAAGAGAGATACAACAAGCTCAAAAGGGAAGTCCACATTCCCGGGTTCAGGCCGGGAAAGGCTCCGATTTCCATATTGAGAGCGAGGTTCGGTGATTACGTTAAGGCAGATGTGATGGAGAAGCTCTTCAAGGAATATTATGAAAAAGCCCTTGAAGAAGCCGGAGTAACCCCCGCATCGGAGCCGGATTTTCAGGACGTTGAGTTTGACGAAGGAAAGCCCTTCACCTTCAAAGTGGTCATGGAGATAAATCCCGAATTTGAGCTCAGAGACTATGAGGGGATAGAGATTGAGAAAAAGAGATACGTTATCACCGACGAGGAAGTGGAAAAATTCATAAACAGGCTGAGAGAGGACATGGCAGAGTATCAGGACAAAGGAGAAGAGCCTGCAGAGATGGGAGACCTCGTGGTTATAGATTACGAAGCCTTTGAAGGCGACACCCCCATTGAAGGGGGAAAGGTTGAGGGAGCCACATACGTTCTGGGCTCAGGCGAGACCGTTGAGGGATTTGACGAACAGGTAGTGGGCAGAAAGGCGGGAGATGAGTTTGAGGTGAAGGTGAAGTTTCCCGAAGACCACTTCAACAAGAACCTTGCGGGAAAAGAGGTGACATTCAAGTGCAGGCTCAAAAGTGTAAAGCGCAGGGTTATACCGGAGCTGAACGAGGAGTTTGCCAAGAGATTCGGAGTGGAAACGGTGGAGGCGCTCAAAGAAAAGGCAAGAGCCCAGCTTGAAGAGGAATTTGAGAAGAGGGCAAAGGCGGAAGCTTTATCCCAGCTTGCTGAAAAGCTCGTTGAGGGATACGACTTTCCCCTTCCCGAAAGCATAGTGGAGAACGAGCTGAAAAAGCGGATAGAGCAGTATGAAACCGAGCTGAGGATAAAGGGTGTAGAGCCCAGCGAAGAGGAGCTTGAGAAGAAAAAGGAGGAACTGAAAGAGGCGGTGGAGAAAGATTTAAGGCTTATGTATGTTCTCAAAAAGATAGCGGAGAAAGAGGGCATAGAAGTTACCAGAGGGGACATAGAGGAAAAGATAGAGGATATGGCTCAGAGAACCAACCTTCCCGCTGAACAGCTCGTGGGAATCTTACAGCAGACGGGAAGGCTTCAGTTTATAGTGGAAGACATACTCACCCAGAAAACCCTTGAGTTTTTGTATGAAAAGGCAAAAGTTATTGAGAAGGAAGAGGTGGTGGGAGCCGATGAAGCTGAGGAGAAAAAGGAAGGCTCCGGAGAAAAAGAAAAGGAGAAAGAGGGGAGTGAATGATGCCTCTTATACCAATTGTTGTTGAGCAGACGGAAAGGGGAGAAAGGGCTTACGACATATACTCCCGCCTGCTTAAAGACAGAATTATCTTCATCGGCACTCCAATAGATGACCATGTGGCGAATCTCGTGGTGGCTCAGCTTCTTTTTCTTGAAGCGGAGGACCCGGAAAAGGACATTTACATCTACATCAACTCACCGGGCGGCATCGTGACGGCGGGGCTCGCCATTTACGACACCATGCAGTATGTGAAGCCTGATGTGAGCACCATCTGTATAGGTCAGGCCGCAAGCATGGCGGCTGTGCTTCTTGCCGCAGGCACCAAGGGAAAGAGATTTGCCCTGCCTCATGCAAGAATCATGATTCACCAGCCCATAGGCGGGTTTCAGGGGCAGGCTAAAGAGATTGAGATTCACGCCAAAGAGATTTTAAGACTCAAGGAAGCTCTGGAAGAGATACTTTCCAAGCACACGGGACAGCCCATAGAAAAGATAAAGCAGGACACGGATAGGGATTACTTCATGAGTGCCGAAGAAGCCAAGGAATACGGAATAGTTGACCAGGTTATAGTATCAAGGACCAAAAAGGGCTCCAAAAAAAAGAGGTGATGGGGTGATAGATGTTCAGGGACTCTGACGTAAGGTGCTCTTTCTGCGGAAAGACGCAGAAAGAGGTGAGAAGGCTGATAGCAGGACCCGGTGTGTATATATGCGACAGGTGCGTTGCTTTGTGCAACAAGATAATAAAAGACAGCGAAAAGGAGCAGAGAAAAGACACCCCAAAAGAGCTTCCCACCCCGCAGGAGATAAAGGAATTTCTGGACCAATACGTCATAGGGCAGGAGAGGGCGAAAAAGATTATCTCCGTTGCCGTTTATAACCACTACAAAAGGGTTTACAGCGGTCTCTCCGATGACGATGTGGAGCTTCAAAAAAGCAACATACTTTTGATTGGTCCCACAGGCTCCGGCAAGACCCTGATAGCCCAGACGCTGGCAAGGTTTCTTGACGTTCCTTTCGCCATTGCAGACGCAACCACCCTTACAGAAGCAGGTTATGTGGGAGAGGATGTGGAAAATGTTCTTCTGCGCCTGCTTCAAGCCGCCGATTTTGACATAGAGCGTGCGGAAAAAGGGATAATCTATATTGACGAGATAGACAAGATAGCCCGCAAGTCCGAGAATCCATCCATAACGAGGGATGTGTCGGGCGAGGGGGTGCAACAGGCGCTTCTCAAAATCCTTGAGGGCACCGTGGCAAACGTTCCCCCTCAGGGTGGAAGGAAACATCCGCATCAGGAGATGATACAGATAGACACCAGCAACATACTCTTTATATGCGGTGGAGCGTTCGTTGGGCTTGAAAAGATAGTGGAAAGAAGAATCGGCAAGAAAGTGATTGGGTTCGGGCAGGAATCGGAAAAGAGAAAAAAGAGCGACATACTGCAGGAAGTCCAGCCCGATGACCTCATAAAGTTCGGAATGATACCGGAGTTCGTGGGGCGCCTTCCCGTTATAGCAACCCTGAACGAGCTCACCGAGGAGGACCTTCTCAGGATTCTGGTGGAGCCCAAAAACGCTCTGGTAAAGCAGTATAAGAAGATGTTTGAGATGGAAGGGGTGAAGCTCACCTTCACTGAAGGAGCTTTAAGGCTCATAGCCAAAGAGGCTATAAACAGAAAGCTTGGAGCAAGAGGTTTAAGAGCCATAATGGAAGAGATAATGATAGACGTTATGTTTGAGATTCCCTCCAAGTCTTCAGAGATAAAGGAATGCGTCATAAACGAAGAGGTTGTCAAAAAGAAAGCCAAGCCTATATTAGTTTATCAAAAGGCAGGTTAAGGAGAGGGAATGTTCGGAAAAGACGTAACAGAAGAGCTTTACCCGGTAATACCTTTGAGGGATTTGGTGGTGTTCCCTCACTCCATTGTTCCGCTGTTCGTGGGAAGAGAAAAGTCCGTGAATGCCACGGAATATGCCCTTAGAACAAATAAAAAGATATTTCTGGTAACACAGGTTGACCCGGAAATTGAAAACCCCACAAAGGACGATGTCTTTTCAGTGGGAGTGGTGGGCTCCATCCTGCAGAGCGTGAAGCTTCCCGACGGAACCATAAAGATGCTGGTGGAGGGACTCCACAGGGCAAGACTCATAGACTTCATAGAAGACGCCGACTTCATAAAGGCAAGGATTCTTCCCCTTATTCCCGTAAGCGAAACCACGGAGGAGATGGAAGCCCTTAAAAGGCTGGTTCTTGAGTCTTTCAAGCAGTATGCAGAGCTCGGGCAGAAAGTGCCTCAGGAGATTCTCTCAACCCTTGAGCAGATAGAAGACCCGGACAGGTTCTGCGATACCATTGCTTCTCATCTGTCCATAAAGACCGTTGAGAAGCAGAAGGTTCTCTCCACCCTTGATGTGGCTGAAAGGCTGAAAAAGGTCTATGCAATTCTGCAAAGCGAAATAGAGATACTTCAGGTTGAGAAAAAGATAAAGGAAGAGGTCAGAAAGCAGATAGAAAAAAACCAGAAGGAATACTACCTCAACGAACAGCTCAAAGCCATACAGAAGGAGCTGGGCAGGGGCGAGTTTGACGAGATTGAGGAATACAGAGAAAAAATCAAGAAAGCCGGTATGCCCAAGGAGGTCAGAAAGAAGGCGGAGGCGGAACTGAAAAAGCTGGAGCTCATGCCCCCAACCTCCGCGGAAGCAACCGTGGTCAGGAACTACCTTGACTGGCTGGTCAACCTGCCCTGGAAAAAGAGAACGAGGGACAGGCTTGACATAAACAAGGCTAAAGAGATACTCGACGAGGACCACTACGGCCTTAAAGAGGTTAAGGAAAGAATCCTTGAGTATCTTGCCGTGAGAAAAAGAACCAGAAGCAACAGGGGTCCGATACTCTGTCTTGTGGGTCCTCCGGGAGTTGGAAAAACCTCCCTGGGCAAGTCCATAGCTAAAGCCATGGGCAGAAAGTTTGTGCGCGTCTCCTTAGGCGGCGTCAGGGACGAGGCTGAAATCAGGGGCCACAGAAGGACCTACGTTGGGGCTCTTCCCGGAAGAATCATTCAGATGATGAGAAGGGCAGGGACTAAAAACCCTGTCATGGTGCTTGACGAGATAGACAAACTCGGTTCCGACTTCAGGGGCGACCCGTCATCCGCCCTTTTAGAGGTCCTTGACCCCGAACAGAACAGCCATTTCAGCGACCACTACCTCGGGGTGGACTTTGACCTGTCAGAGGTCTTCTTCATAGCCACTGCAAACGTGGTTCACACCATACCAAGGCCTCTTCTTGACAGGATGGAGGTGATAAGGATACCCGGCTACACCGAGGTGGAAAAGCTCCATATAGCCAGAGACTACCTCCTGCCCAAGCAGTTCAAGGCTCATGGGCTGAAAAAGGAAGAGGTGGTCATCCCAGACGAGGTCATTCTCAAAATCATAAGGGAATACACCAAAGAAGCGGGCGTCAGAAATCTGGAAAGAGAAATAGCCAAGCTGTGCCGCAGGGTGGTCAAGCGTATAACCACGGGAGAGCTGACTCCACCTGTTGTGTTTGACGAAAGGCTACTTGAAGAGATACTGGGCGTTCCCAAGTTCAAGCATCAGGAAAGGCTCCTTGAGCCAACGGTGGGTGTTGTTCAGGGCCTTGCCTGGACGGAAAACGGAGGAGAGCTTCTCCTTACAGAAGCCATGGTGGTGGAAGGGAAGGGCAACCTGATTCTCACGGGACAGCTTGGAGATGTGATGCAGGAGTCTGCAAAGGCGGCTCTGACTTACGTGCGCTCAAGAAGGGAGGAGCTGGGAATACCCAAGGACTTCTACAAGAAGTTTGACATTCACGTTCACGTTCCGGAAGGAGCCATACCCAAAGATGGACCCTCCGCAGGCATAACCATTGCAACCGCCATAGCTTCCGCCCTTTCAGGCTTTCCGGTTAGGTGCGACATTGCCATGACAGGGGAAATCACCCTGAGGGGTAAGGTCCTGCCCATTGGCGGACTGAAGGAAAAACTCCTTGCCGCAAAAAGGGCGGGGATAAACAAGGTGCTAATCCCCAAAGACAACGAGAAAGACCTGAAAGAGGTTGAGGAAGAGATAAAGGAAGGGCTTGAGATAACCCTCGTTGAGGATATGGACCAGGTGCTGAAGATTTCCCTTATAGGCTGGCAACCCGGGGAAAAGAACATACCGCTTCCCAAAATTTACAAGCACATACCGCAGGACGAAAGAAGGGTGCCTTTAAGCTGAGTTTTCAGCTTCGCCCTTTGTTGTTTGGCGAAAACAGCTGATTTACCTTCTGTATCTCCTCCTTGCTTCCGAGCACGATGAGGTTATCCCCCTCCTGAAGCCTCTCATCCGGATGCGGGTTTCTGATGATGTTTCCGTTTCTGATAATGGCTATCACCGTTACTCCCGTCTTTTTCCTCAAGTCAAGCTCCGCCAGCGATTTACCCACTACCGGAGAGCCTTTCTCAACGGTAATTTCCTCAAGGTAGAACTTCATGTCCCTCGTTGCAAACTCCACAAAATCAACCACCAGCGGTTTTATAGCCGCATGAGCCAGCCTCAAAGCCCCTATGGTGTAAGGGGTCACCACCTTGTCCGCACCTGCCTTGTAGAGCTTGGCCTCGTTTTCCGGATTGTTTGCCCTTGCCACAACGCGTATATTGGGGTTGAGTTCCTTCGCACTCAGTATGAGAAACAGGTTGTCCGCATCGGAACCCAGAGCGGCAATAAGGGCTTTTGCTCTGTCTATACCGGCTTTAACCAGTGCCTCCGTCTCAGTTGTATCTTTAAAGACAAAGAGATAACCCTTGGACTCAGCAACCTCTATCCTTTCCGGGTCTGAATCTATGACTACGAAAGGAACATTCTCCTTTTCAAACTCCTCGCAGATTCTTTCTCCAACCCTGCCGAATCCGCAAACGATTATGTGGTCCTTGAGACGCCTCATCTGCTCCTCCATCTTTTTAAGCTGAAATATCTTTTTCACCTCTCCCTCAACTATGAATCGGGAAAAGGAGCTCACCGCATAGGCAAAGGTTCCCACCCCCGCCACGATTAGCCCCGATGTGAAAAGCCTTCCGGCGGTTGAAAGGGGCTTCACCTCTCCAAACCCCACTGTGGAAAGGGTTATAATGGTCATGTAAAGGGCTTCAACGAACTTCATGTGCTCAATGAGCATGTAGCCGGCTATACCAATGGCGGTTATGCCTATTATGAGGGAGGAAATGACGATAAGTTGTGTTCTTAATCTGTGCTTGAACTTCTCTAAATAACTAATGTTCCAGCTTTCATGAGAGGCAACCATTCTTCTCCAACCTTAACCTCTACTGTGGGGGAAAAGACCACATGGTCCTGATGAAACGAAGCCTTTGTTCTTCCGCCAAAGGTAGAGTTGTCCCCGAAGGCTATGTGAATGCTTCCCAGAATCTTTTCCGCTTCAAGAATATTGTCAGCCCTTTTCGCTTTTGGATTGGTGCCCACCCCCAGCTCGGCAACATTGTCGGCATTTTCCACCGTGCTGAAGACGTGGGAGAGAAAGCGAGCGTATTCGTCATCTCCCTTTACGCTAACGGCTCTCCCGCCTTTTATCTCTACAGCTACAGGAGCGGCAAGCCTTCTCGTGGGAGCCCACTCCACAACCAGCACCCCTTCTCCCTTTCCCTCAACAGGAGCAATGAACGCCTCCCCGGCAGGCAGGTTGCTGAAAGAGCCGGGGCGGGTGAGGTCTCCCGTATCGGAGAGAGCCTCTCTGCCGGATGTGTCCAGATAAAGCCTGGTTCCGTTGGGAGCTTCTATCCTTACCGCATCTGCCCGGGACAGAAGATGTGCTACCTTAACGGTGGTTGTTTTAAGCCTTTCCACATCAACATTGAGGCATCCGTAAAGCATCTCCTCATCAAAAAGGGGCATGCTGGCATACCTTGAGCCGGTATCCGTCAGAAGCTTTCTAAACGTGGTGTGGGTGGTGGAAAAGTTGGAGAGGGCAACCACTATGTCGGGTCTTCTGCTCTTAAAAGTCTCCACGATTTTGAGGAGCTCACCGTAATCAAGATTTTCCTTCTCCAATATGCGAGAAAAGAGCCCCCTCTCACGAAGGGCATCCACAAACTCATCTCCCCACGCTTCCCGCCACAGAACCTCAGGAGGCTCCTTGCCGTGGGCTTTCGTGGACTCGTAAAGAATTAGATGTGAGTCAAGCCCCAGCTCAAGGGCTCCCTGATGAAAAAGCTCAGCTATCTCCGGAAGCTTCTGTCTGCGGGCTCTTTCCGCTTCCGAAATCTTCTCGTCCTCTCCAATAAGGTCCGTGAAGACCAGAACCCTTTCATGAGGTTTTGCACCAAAGTTGTTCAGGAAAACCTTTTTGGCAATCTCCTTTCCCTTCATGCCTTTTAATTTACCCCATATTTAATTTTTGACAATAGAGAAAATCAAAGTTAATTTTAGCTTTCAGATGTTGACTTTAAACTTTTTTGATGTATATTCCAGCTTGAAGTTAGATTTGGCTAACAAGGAGGGATAATGCGGCCCTTAACTGCATACAGTGCGGGAAGCAGGGTAAAAGTCTGCAGTATAAAGGGGGGCAGGGGAGTGAAGTCGCGTCTTGAATCGCTGGGACTCGTTCCCGGAGCGGTTGTGGAGGTGGTGAAGCCTGCTCCCGGTCCGGTGATTGTGAAGCTCAACTCTTCAAGGATTGTCCTCGGTGTCGGAGAAGCCATGAAGGTTTACTGCGAAAGTGCCCCGGAGGCTTTAGATGAAGCTGTCTGAGCTTGCCATAGGTGAAAAGGGAAGAATAGTGCGGATAGGCAATGTGGGAGACCTCAAAAGGAGGCTGAGGGAGCTCGGCATAACCAGAGGGGAAGTTGTGGAGGTGGAGCACGTTGCGCCTTTAGGTGACCCTGTGGAGATAATCGTGAAAAACTGCAGACTCTCCCTCAGGAAAGAGGAGGCGGAACACATAGAGGTGGAAAAGCTATGAAGGAGATAGTGATAGCATTTGCCGGAAACCCCAATGTGGGAAAGACCGCGTTAATCAACGCCATATCCGGAGCAAAGCTCAAGATAGGAAACTGGCCCGGAGTGACCGTTGAAAAGAGAGAAGCGGAGTTTGAGTTTGAGGGAAGAAGGTTCAGGCTGGTGGATTTGCCCGGTATCTACAGCTTGACCCCTTATACCATAGAGGAGAGAATTGCACAGGAATTTCTCCTTGAAGAAAGGCCGGATGTGGTGGTGAACGTCATAGATGTCACAAACATAGAGAGAAACCTCTACCTGACCACCCAGCTTGCAGAGCTTGAGATTCCCATGGTGATTGCCCTGAACATGTGGG
Source organism: Deferribacteres bacterium (assembly GCA_013153205.1). GTDB lineage: Bacteria > Thermosulfidibacterota > Thermosulfidibacteria > Thermosulfidibacterales > Thermosulfidibacteraceae > JAADEW01. The sequence continues at coordinate 14,057 of JAADEW010000040.1, forward strand.
ACGAGTTTAAGTCCAAGGGATTCCATCTTGATGTTGAAATGCTCTCTCAGATACTGCAGGTTCCCTGCGTGCCCACAGCCGCGGTGAGGGGAAAGGGAATAGACAGGCTCTTGAAAGAGGTGATAAGGGCTTACGAAAACCACATCCTGCCGGCGAAAATGCGCTTCAACCGCGTAATAGAAGAGAAGATTGAGCGGCTTGAAGAAATGCTTAAAGAGAGAGAAATCCCTTACCCCTTAAGGTGGAGCGCAATAAAGATACTGGAAAAAGACGAGTTCTTCCTTGAGAAGGTGAAAAAATTCATCTCCGGCATGGAAGAAGAGATTGAAAGAATGCGCAGGGAGATAGAAGACTACTTTGGAGAAGACATAGAAACGGTGATAGCAGAGCAGAGATACGGATACATAAACGGGCTCGTAAGAGAAGTCCTCAAAAAACCCGTTGAAAGGAAGATAGAGATAACCGACCTGATAGACAAGGTTTTTTTGAACCGTTTGTTAGGTATGCCTATCTTTTTCTTTCTCATCTACATGATGTTCAAGGTCACCTTTGACGGAAGCGCTCCTCTAATAGACTGGATTGACGGCTTTATAAACGGCTTTGTGGGCAAGTGGCTCAGCATAGGACTTTATGGAATGGGGGCTCCCCACTGGCTCGTTTCGCTTTTGATAGACGGGGTGCTAAGCGGAGTGGGACTGGTTCTCTCTTTCGTGCCCCTCATGTTCTTCCTCTATCTTTTCATGTCCATACTTGAGGAAAGCGGCTACATGGCGAGAGCCGCCTTTCTCATGGACAAAATCATGCATCTCGTCGGGCTTCACGGCAAGTCCTTTATCCCCATGGTGATAGGATTCGGCTGTAATGTCCCGGCCGTTCTGGCCACCAGAGTGCTTGAAAGCGAAAAGGACAGAAGGCTCACCGCCCTCCTGATACCCTTCATGTCCTGCGGAGCGAGGCTTCCCATATATGCACTTTTCACCGGGCTGTTCTTCAAAAAGCATCAGGCGGAAATCGTGTTTTCCCTTTACTTTATGGGGGTGGTGGTCTCTCTAATAGTGGGTATGATACTTCAAAAGACGGTGTTCAAAGGCGAATCACGCCCGTTTATAATGGAACTGCCCCCATACAGAATACCCACTGTGAAAATGCTCTGGAATTCCATATGGCTCAGAACGCGCTCTTTCATAAAAAAAGCCGGCACGGTGATTGCCGTAACCATGGTGATACTCTGGTTCTTCATGAACATACCTTACGGTTCTCCTCCTGAAAAAACCGTTCTGGGAAGGGTGGCAAGAACCGTAAGTCCCGTATTCTATCCTCTGGGATTCGGGAAAAACTGGAAAGCCATCGCCGCTTTAATCCCCGGAACCGTTGCCAAGGAGATAGTGGTGGGCGCTCTGGGACAGCTCTACGGCCTTGAAGAAGAGGTGAAGACCGAAAAAGCAGACACATCCTTCACGCAGGATTTGAAACAGCAGGTCCTGAATCTCAAAAATGCCCTCATAAAGTCCCTAAAAGGCATATTCGGAGGGTTTAAAACCGGCATCTTTGAGGTGGAGGAGGAGAAAAACAGCGCTCTTGCCAGAATAAAAAGCGAATTCACCCCACTTTCAGCCTTCTCCTATATGGTCTTCTGCCTTCTCTGGATGCCGTGTGCCGCAACCCTCGGGGCGATATACAGCGAGTTTGGAGCAGGCACCCTCATGCTGTCCATTCTTCTCACCACCACCGTCCCTTACTCGGTGTCGGCTGTAATTTATAACCTGGGAAAAGTGATGGGCTTCTGATGCCTCTATTTCCGTACCGCTTTCTCCACGGCACAAACTTATACCTTGAGTTCTGTTGACTATATGGCTATTTGGCTATATAGTCATATGCATGGAAAAAATGGAAAAACAGTTCAAAGCGTTAGGGGACAGGACGAGGCTCAAAATTCTCTCCATACTTTCGTTTCGCCCCTGTTGCGTCTGCGAAATAACGGACATCCTGGGACTTTCCCAGCCAACAGTAACAAGACATCTGCAGAAACTGACGGAAGCCGGTTTCCTTGAGGTAAGAAGGCACAGTTTTTACCAAATTTACAGGCTCCATCCAAAAGACCGTTTCTGCAGAGGGTTGTTGCATCTCGTTATAGAAAAGCTGAAACAGGGAAAGGAATACGAAAGGCTTATGAAAAAGCTTAAAGAGGTGGAGAAACTGCCTTTTTCCGTTCTGGAATCCATGTTCCCGGAAGGATGGGGTTATGAAGAGGTGTGTTAGT
>JAADEW010000054.1 GCA_013153205.1 Deferribacteres bacterium
CTCATCGCCAAAGTAGCAAGTGTTTTCAAAGAGGGAAGCCACCTTAAATACAAGCTGATAGCCCTGACGGCTATTCTTTCCATGCTTGTTACAAACGACATAGCCTTAATCACCGTGGTTCCTCTGACACTTGCCATGAACATTGAAGGGGTCACCGAGCTGGTTATACTGGAGACCCTAACCGCCAATGCGGCATCAGCACTCTCCCCCTTTGGCAATCCGCAGAACATCTTCATCTATTACTACTACCATTTAAGCCTGAAAGCCTTCGTCAAAGCCATCTTTCCTCTCGTCTTTTTCCTCATGATTTTAGTATTCCTTTTAACCGGAAGGCTCAAAACGGATGGGGTTTATCCGGAAAGGAAGACAGCCTTTACAATAGGCAAAGAGGAAGCCCTATACCTCACATTTTTCGTGCTGTTCATACTGAGCATACTCAAAGTTCTTCCCCACTACACGGGCCTGATAGTTGCCGCCTACGCCCTGCTGAAAGACCACGAAGCGCTTAAAGTGGACTACTTCCTCCTGGGCACGTTCTTCTTCTTTTTCGGATTCACCGACAACCTCATGCACGCCCTTAAAATCAGCCTGCACAACTCTAAAGAGGTGTTTTTATATTCCGCTTTTGGAAGCCAAATCATGAGCAACGTTCCGTCAGCTCTCCTTTTTGCAGACTTCACCAGAGACTGGAAGGCACTGCTCTGGGGCGTGAGCGTAGGGGGATTCGGAGATATAATAGGCTCGCTGGCAAGCGTAATATCCTACAGGCTTTACAAGCAGAAATACAACAACAGCCTGAAATACCTCTGGAAGTTTCATCTTTACAACATAGCTTTCTTCACAGCGGGGATAGCGCTCTTTTTTATCCTCTGATTTCAGAAGCAAGAAGGGGATTAAACATGGCTCCCGTGCAGGAAAGCACAACATCGGCCCCGCACTCTTTAAGCCCTGCAAAGGACTCCCTATCCGTAACCCCTCCACAACTCATTATGAGGAAATCGGCTTTCATCTCCTTTCTTATACGGCTAAGCTCAACGGTAAAGAGCCTCGCACACTCGCCTATAGCCCATCCGCAAACGCCGCTTTTCTCCCTGCCGGCTCCAAGAGCCGGGGAGCCGTCCTCTTTCACCACCTTCGCCTGTATGGAGTTTATTCCCGCAATGCCCTCAACATAAGGGGCTACCGCCTTCACAAACCCCTCAAGCGCCTTTCCGTAAAGGAAGCCAACCTTCACAAAAAGGGGAACATCCGGCACAGCCTTCTTCACCCCTGATACAATCTCCGCCGAAAGCTCGTAATCGGTGTATATCAGCCCTTCGCTTCCCTCAACATTGGGACAGGAGAAGTTGAGGATTACAGCCGCAACCCCTACCTCCCTCAGCATAACGGAAACATCAACAAAATCGCCCACAAGCTTTTCCCTTGACCCCGCATAGGTTCCCACACCGGAGCCCACAAGGACATACCCTTCAGGGAGGCTGTTCTTCGCTCTTTCCATATCCTCCTGCCACCAATCAGGCTTCATGGAAGGCATTCCGAAAGAGTTGGTAATGGTCACCTCCCTCAGGGAAGGTGGCTCATACCCTGAAGGGGCAAGAAGCACATCCGGCAATTTGAACGGGTCAAGCATTCCGGTCTTCACAAAAAGGCAGTTGGGATAAGGATGGGACGGGTGCTCAACGGTTCTAACCGTCTTGTAAACCAGAAGGGGAAAGCCCATTCGGGCGTAAAAGCTCACCCACCTGCTGTTCAGCAGAAGGCCTGCCGGTATTCCAAAGGGAAATGCCAGTCTATTACCGAAAAAGTCAAGCTCCTCTTTTTTCAGGCTTTCCAAATCAGGAAAGGAGCCTTTAAACCTCGGTCCCCTCTCAAAGTTCTCGTAGTAATCCCTTGATATGTCGTAGGCGGCGAAATCGGCTATCCCCACTTTTCCCTCCTTGCATGCTTTGATAAAAATAGTTTTGATAAAAATAAACCAGTAACCGAAGGAAAAGGCAATGATTGATGTTTTAGGCCTAATAGAAACCATCTTTCCGTCAAAATGCGCCGCATGCGGCGGTATTGTAAAAGAGCTGGGGCTGTGTAGGGAATGTATGGCGAGCATAGACCCCGTGGAATCTCACTGTCTGGGATGCGGGCTTCCTCTGAATACCGGCTTTTTTGAGTTCTGCGGAAACTGCATAGACAAAAGGCTTCACTTTGATGAGATATGGGTTCTCTACCCCTACCAGAAGGTATCAAAGCTGATTCTGGACTTTAAACTCAACCGCAGTCTGAAAGCAAAAAAGGCGATAGAGGCACTGATAAACAAAAGCCTTCCCTCAAGAGAAAAGGTTTACAGCTTCAAGGGGATAGATGTCATAACCTTTGTCCCAATAGACTGGAAAAAAGCATTCAAAAGGGAATTCAATCAGTCGGAAGAGATTGCGCGCATTATGGGAAAGATGACAGAAAAACCCGTAAAGCCTTTGCTGAAAAAAGTGAAAGCAACCAGAGACCAGACAGAACTTTCCCCCTCAGAAAGAGCCGCCAATGTAAAGGGAGCTTTCAAAGCTCTAAGCGAAGCTAAAGGCAAAACCATTCTCATAGTTGACGATGTTGCCACAACCTTAAACACCCTCAACCACTGCGGTCTTGCCCTCAAAAAAGAGAAGGCGAAAAAGGTGATAGCATTCTCCTTTTCAAGGGCCACGCATGTCTGAACTGACCGTATTCATACCGGAAGAACTCAGAGAAAAAGAGTGGGTGAACATACCGGAAGAGGAGTTGAAGCACCTAAAAGTGAGAAGGGCAAAGGAAGGGGCTGAAATCACCATCCTGAACGGAAAAGGCTTTGAGGCAAAAGCCCGGCTACACCTCAAAGAAAAAAAGGCTCACATAGAACAGGTGAAGGACATCACCTACAGGGAGCTTCCCATAAAGGTGAATCTATATCAGGGCGTTCTCAAATCGGACAAAATGGACTGGGTGATTCAGAAAGCCACGGAGCTCGGTGTTTCGTCCATAACCCCCCTCATCACCTCGCGAACGGTGGCTAAAGTCAAGAGGGAAAAGAGGGTAAGGTGGCAGAAGATAGCGCAGGAAGCTTTGAAACAGTGCCGAAGAGCCGTTCTGCCTGAAATAAACCAGGCCGTCTCCGTGAAAGAAGCACGCTGGGAAGGGGAATGCCTGCTTCTATGGGAAAACTCTAAAAAAGGGCTGAAAGAGGCGCTGATTCAGCTTCCTGAGCTAAAAGAGCTCAACATAATCGTGGGACCTGAAGGGGGATTTTCCCGGGAAGAAGCGGAGCTTCTGATAAAAAAGGGTGCAAAAGATGTTAGCATCGGCGAGGTTATATTGCGTTCCGAAACCGCTTCTGTTTATATACTTTCCGTCATCAAATTTCTGGGAAAAGAGCATTGGCGCCCATAGACGAGGTAATAGAGCGGCTTAAAGAACACTATCCCAAGTGGGGAGCCCCCGTGGTGACCCAGCTTGCCAAAAGAAAGAAAGACCCGTATAAGGTGCTTATATCATGCATCCTGAGCCTCAGAACCAAGGACGAAACCACGAAAGAGGCTTCCCGGCGGCTGTTTGAAAGAGCCCAGACCCCACAGGAGATGCTCAAGCTTTCAGAAAAGGAGATTGCGGAGCTCATCTACCCCGTTGGGTTCTACAACACCAAAGCGAAAACCATCAAGGAAATCTCCCGTAAATTGGTGGAAGAATACGGCGGCAGGGTCCCCGACCAGATTGAAGAGCTTTTAAAGCTCAAAGGGGTAGGCAGAAAGACGGCAAATCTGGTGGTGATAGAGGGATACAACAAGCCGGGGATATGCGTTGACACCCACGTTCACAGAATATCAAACAGGCTGGGCTGGGTGAAGACGAAAACCCCGGACGAAACCGAAAAGAGGTTGAGGGAGATTCTCCCAAAGCAGTACTGGCAGATGATAAACCGGCTTTTCGTCTCCTTCGGGAAAAATGTGTGCAAACCCATCTCTCCCCTCTGCTCCCGGTGTCCTCTGGAGGACATATGCCCCAAGATAGGGGTAAACCGCCACAGATGATAATCTACCTGACAAACATGGAGATTCCGTCCAAAAAAGCACACGCCATACAGATATGCAAAAGTGTTTCGGCACTATCCGCTTTCTCGGTTAAAACCATACTCACGGTGAGGAAAAAGGAGGGGGAATGCTCCCAGATAACGGGAATCAGCCAGAGGGTAAAAACCGTCCCGCTGAAGAAAAAGTGGCAACTCATCTTTTTAGCTCCATTCATCCTCCCGCTAAAAGAGACATTCTTTTACACCAGAAGCCGCAGGTGGGCGCTTTTTCTTATATCCATTGGACTTTCAAGGTTCCTGATATTTGAAACCCACAGAAAAGCCCTCTGGTATCACAACGACCCTCAAACCGGTGAGAAAAAAGGTATAAAGGACAGAAAAAAGCTTGCCAGAATCTATAAAAAAGCCAGAATACTGGTGGTTTCAGACCCCCAAACCTTCAGGCTTCTCAACGAAAAAAGAGGCAATGTGGTGCTTCTCTGGGAAGGCTGGTGCAGGACGCCGAAAGCTTTTCCTAAAAAGGAGAACTGGGCTGTTTATACGAGCGGCAAGGACCTTGACTTTCTGAAAGAGGCGTTGTCAAAGTCGGTTTACCGAAATTTTCACTTAGACATCTTCGCCACAAAAGAGCTGAAAGCAGAACACCTAAAGTTCAAAGGGTTTCTGCCTCACCATCAGCTACTTGAGCGCATAAAAAGCTACAGGATAGGGATAACCACCCAGGAAGGTATAAAGATAGCAGACTACCTTGAATCGGGGCTTGCGGTTCTTGCACCGGAACTTCCCTCCGTAAAGTTTGTCCTTGAAAAGCAGGCAGTATATTACAGGTATAAAGACGCAGGCTCCTTTTCAGAAAAGCTCAGCTTTATGCTCTCTCAGCCCCGGGTGGTAAAAAAGTTGGGGCTCAATTCCCTAAAACTTTCAAGGAGATATCTGTGGCCCACAAAAATAGCGCCCCTGATAGAAAGATTAAGATACTCCGCATAGTGTCAAATCTGGGCATAGGAGGCATTCAGAGACAGATGCTTCTTCAGGTGGACTACATCCAAAGACACCATCCGGAAGTCCAGCTTGATGTGTGTGCATTTTACAGGGGCGGCAGGCTCGAAAAAGCCTTCAAAGAGAAAACAAAGGTCCTGGTAGTAAACGCTCCACACAAATACTCGCTCAAAGCCCTTTTAAGCCTTTCAAGGCTTTTTCAGAATTACGACCTGATACACATCCACAAAATGGAAGACATAATACCCATCTGCTCCCTTGCCGCCGCCATATGCGGAAAAAAGACGGTGCTCCACTTCCACTTCACATACGGCTGGCCCAACAGAAAAAAGAGGCTCATGGAAAGGCTGTGCTGTGCCCGGGCCGAAAAAGCGGCCGCTGTATCCCACACGGTGCTCACCCACATAAGCCGCAAGCTTTTCCCCTACCCCCACAGGTTTAAGTGCGTTTACAACGGGGTAAAGATAAGAGAAATAAAGAAGGAAAAAAGCGCCATCCACCGGATAGGCGTCATCTCCCGTCTGGAAAGGTTTAAAAACATAGATGCGTTTATAGAAGCGGTAAACCGCCTGAGGGAAAAGAGAAAAGACATAAAAGGACTCATAGCCGGAGCAGGAAGCACAGAAGAAGAGCTGAAAAGGCTCTCAAAGGACGGCATAGCCTTTCTGGGAGAAAAGGAAAAGATAGACGAAATCCTGAAAAAGCTGGATGTGGGGGTCCTCCCCTCCAGAAAAGAAGGGTTCAGCAACACAATCCTTGAATACATGGCATCACAAACGCCAGCTGTCATCTCAAACATCCCGCAGAACCGGGAGGCTATTCCCGACGGCAACACGGGTTATCCTGTGAGGATAGAAGAGCTCACAGAAGCGATATCACAAGCCGTTGAGCGCCCTGCATCAGCCAGAAAGAAAGCCCTAAACGCAAAAAGGCGGGCATGTAGATTTTCGATAGAGAAAGCGGTAAAAGGGATATACGGAAGATGGATAGGCTGAAGACTATAGGACTTACGCTTATAGGAGTGAACCTTGCCCTTCTGCCCTTCTCCCCCGTCCCCAAGATATCGGGAACGGCTATAAGCCTTTTAGGGGCGGTTTCTCTGCTTTATCTGTTCAAAACGCGTAATTTTAAGCCAAAGCTCACTGACGCAGGAGTGCTCCTCTGGGTTTCAGCAATCCTTATCTCGTGTCTGTTTTCCATAAACCCAAGAATGAGCTTCCACTACTTTGACAAGCTTATACTGAAGCCCCTCGTGCTCTATATGGGCATAAGGGTGTTCACCACAAGGCAGGACCTAAAAGAGCTGTGTGCAATTTTAGGCATAACATACTCTGCATACGGAATAGCCGGGGTTATATACGGCGACTTTTCAGAAAGATTCAGAGCGTTCAGCCCTTACCCCACCATACTGGGAAAGATGCTTGACCTCATGATACCGGTGGTTGCCTCAATCCTCATAGCCTCCAGAAATATCGTGGTCAGGGTTACCTGTGCACTGGGGCTTACAGCCCTGATTACAGCCCTCATAGCATCAATGACCAGAGGAGCGTGGATTGCCACAGGAACAGCTCTTTCAGTGCTTTTCGCATACCTCTTTTTCAAAGGAAGATACAAAAAACAGCTTATCCTTTTCGTGGCGATAGCCTCTTTAGCAAGCTTTGTTCTCATGCCCGGTTATCAAAAGGTGATACTCAAAAAGAGGCTTGTTTCCATACTTCACTTGAAAGAGGAGATAGAGAAAGACCCCTCATTAGCCGGAAGGGTGAGGTTTTACAAAACCGCCATACATCTCATAAAAGAGAAACCCCTTCTGGGCTGGGGATTCGGCAGGAAAGTGGTCAAGTGCATAAACAGAAAGCTTTCACCGGCGTGGTTTGAAAAAAGGGGGCTATCCCTCATAGCTCACCACACCCATGACACCTACCTCCAGATTCTGCTTGAAACCGGAATCGTGGGGCTTTTCGGTTTTGCCGTCTTTATGCTTTCCTTTTTTTACGAAAGCCTGAAAATCATAAAGGAAGAAAAAGAGAAGCTGTTACCCTTGGGGCTGACCCTTTCGGTCCTTGCCGTTTTAATACACGCTCTGGTGACGAATATACTGCAGGCTCCCGTAATATACATGCTTTTTGCTCACACAGCCCTCGTTCTGGCGTGTAATAAAAGCCCATAAATTTTGTCCGTCATCCGGAACATGTTCTCAAGGGTAAAATCCCTCTCAACCTTTGACCTTGCGTTAATGGAAAGCTTTTTCAGATAAGCCGGTATCAGGAAGACCCTGCTCAGGCAAACGCCCTTCTCCACCAAAAAGCCGCACTTTCCGTGCTCAACCACCTCTTTATTTCCCCCAACATCCGTCACCACGGGAACCACGCACGACGCCATGGCTTCAAGTATCACATTGGCAAACCCCTCTTTCTCGGATAAGAGAAAGAGCACATCAGCCGCAGAGTAATAGCGGTTCACATCCAGCCTTTCCCCTAAAAACCGAACATCAGCAATGCCTTCGGTCATCTCCTTGAGCTCATCCAGAAGCGGACCCCCTCCGATTATAAAGAGGGAAAGGTTAGCCATCTTTTCCCTGAGACGGGAAAAGAGCTCAACAACCCTGTCCAGCCGCTTTTGAGGAACCAACCGCGAAACACAAAGGCACAAAAACCCATTTCCCTTCTTCGGTCCGCATTCAAACTCTGACACATCAACCCCGTTATACACGACCTTCGTCCTTTCGTGGGGGAAAGATGTCCTGCGGCAGAAGTCCCTGACCACCGCCTGCGACACACCCACCACCACATCCCTCAAGGGATTGAAAAGCCTGTCCACGAAAAGCTGTCTTCTGTTATCCCAGTGCTCCATATTGTGAACATTTCCCACAAGCTTTGCCCCGTATATCCTGGCGGCAACGGCTCCCGACACACCGGGTCTATACATGTGGGTATGCACCACATCCGCACCAAGCTCCCTCAACAGCCTGACCATTCTGAATATAGCCCTGGGGTCAAATCGGGAGTTAAACTTTATGAGATGGACAGGGATACCCGCCTCCTCAAAAAAGGGAGCAAGAGGGCCTTTAGAGTGAATGCAGACCACATGGGGCTCGTAGCGTCCGCTCTCTTTGAGCTTTTTGAGTATGTATAAAAGCCTCTTCTCTACTCCACCCACCCGCAGATAGGAGATAACCCTTACAACTTTTATTTTACGAGAGGAAATACTTCCCTCCTTGCCTTTAATAAATCCCCGGGGAAATCAATCTCTATCCACGGAAGCCCTGCTATGTCTATGTAGCTGAGAGGCCTTTCCTTCACAAATTCGTTAAAGGCTTTCGGAAACCACTCCTTAACGCACCCTTCACCAACAAGCTTTTTCACACAGCAGGCCATAACATCAAAAGCCTCGCCCGAAAACCTCACTATTCCCACGTTTTCACCGTAAGCTCTCGCAGGGTCTATGTTCTTTCCCACCTCCACCACACGCTCCCCTTCCACCACCACCTTCATGGCTTCCTCGTCAAGAACGGAGCCTGAGTCAACGGTTATAACCGCATCCTTTGAAGACGAAAGCAGAGCCTCAAGAATCCGCTTATGAAAAAGCACATCCGAGTTCATAACCACAACATCCCCATCAAGAAAGGGAAGGGCGAGAAAGACCGAGTATATGCTGTTGGTCCTTTCGTAATCCCTGTTCTCAACATAAACCACGCTCTCTTTAAGCACCTCTTTTATTCTGCCGCCCTTATACCCAACCACAACCACTATATCCTCAACTCCAAGCTCTTTAAGCCTTTTAACCTGATACTCTATAATGGTAAGCCCCTCCTCCTCATCAACGGCAAGCAGGGCTTTGGGAACCTCCTCGGTATAGGGAAGAAGCCTTCTTCCCTGACCTGCGGCAAGCAGAAGCGCCTTCATAAAAGAAGCTCCTTTATACAGGAAACCGCCGCATCGGTAGCCCTTCCCGGATTGTAAAAGAGCAAATCCCTCAACCAGAGCCTCTCCTCGGCAAACTCGTCTGGAAAATCCAGAGACCTCCTCAACGCATCCTCAAGCAGTTTTTCCGAAGGTTTTTCAACCACCAGTCCACCCTTAAAAAGCATCTTTTCGTCAGCGGTCTCCGCATATCTTTTAGCAAAATCGGAGACGAAAAGATACACAACGGGCCTGTTAAGCAGCATGTATTCGTTCGCCACCGAGCTGAAGTCCGAAACCAGCATGTCAGACGCCGCCATAGCAGGAACCACATCCACCCCGTAATAGACATACACACCCTTCTTCATCCACTCCCGCAGTTTCTTGCGAAACTTTACCTCCTTCAGGGAGTGGTCGTGAAGCTTCACCACGAGCTTCGCCCCCAGATTTCTCACCGCATCCACAAGCACATCTCCGTAAAGCTCCAGTGAAGAGGCAACCCCCCACGTGGGTGCATAAAGCACCACCGGAGTATCCATATCCAGCCCCAGATACTCCCTTGCGCCCTCTCTGGTCCACGTGCCGTCAACCAGAGCGTCAAGCTTAGGCATTCCCACCTTTACCGCACGGGGGTCGTTCTCTTTCAGTATGCCCTTCTCCACAAACTTTTTAAGCATGTAGGGACCTATCAGAAAGAGCCTGTCGTAATCAAGAACCTTCTCGGTGTAAGCCCTGCCCTTAAAAGATATGCCGTGAAAGGTATGAACCTTGACCTTTGCCCGCCTGCCGAGAAGATAGATGTCCGATGAGATATACATGTCCCACCTGACCCACTTCGCCATCCAGCGGGGAACATACTTAACCTCCCAGCCACAGCTTTTGAAGAGGGCTTGGGGACTGCCTTTCTCAGGCTTGGCAGAACCCCACACGGAAAAATCCCCCTTTATCCTTCGGTAAACGCTGTCAAGACACACGAGGTTCATGGGAACCCTTGCGAAAACCAGTATCTTCTTCAAGTTCAGGCCCTCAAACAGCTTTCACACAAAAGCCCTTTAAGCTCGCCCTTAAGAAACCTTCTCCTTATATCCATATACCTTTCGCTGTTCCACACATCTTTCAAGCTTTCCCTCTTGAGGTCGCCCAGTATGGTCGTCTGCTCCCAGTCCACGCAACAGAGCACCACCCTGCCGTCGTGCAGAATGTAAGCCTGTTCAAAAAGCCTGTTGCACCACTCAAAGGGCTTCCACTTCCCGGGATTGATACCTCTATCCGCTATCTCGCACCTTGCCCTGTTCTCCAGAGGTCTTATGTTGACCTTCACCCCCCTCTTCTTCCAGTAGGAGAGTATCTCCTCAAGCTCCTCTTCAATAGCTTTAGTCTTCACCATTGTAACCCTTACACGGGGTTTCTGAGCGCCTTTTCTCTTTTTTAGCTCAAGGAAGTTGTCTATGTTCTGCAAAACCCTTTCAAGGGAAAGCCCCACCATCTGAGACTCGTATGTCTCTTTTCTTATGCCGTGAACGCTGAAATTGATTCTATCAAGCCCCGATTCTATAAGCCCTTCCGCCATCTCGTCATCAAGGAGAGATGCGTTTGAATTTATCTTAACAATGGTCTCCGGTCTTTTGTTTCTCACTATGTAGGAAATCATCTCAGGCAGTCTCCTATCCATTAAGGGTTCGTTCATGAGATAAGGGCTTATTCTTGATACGGGATACTGCACAATCTCGTCCACAATCTTTTTAAACAAATCCCAGTCCATCTCTCCTTTGGGGAGTCTGCCGCCGATTATGGAGTTTGGACAGAAGACGCACCTTGCATTACAGCCGGTTTTCGTCTGAATCTGAACAACCCGCGGAAAGGCGGGCAGGGGCCGCTCCTTCTTAAACAGCCTCCTGTACAAAGCGCCCAGACTTCCCACATCACCGGGTATAAAATACTTTCTCATCTCTCCGCTCCTCTGTATATCTCAATCATCCTTTCAGCCTGTCTTTCAACGGTAAAAAACCTTAAAGCCTTTCTCTTCGCATTGCGGCTCAATCTGGTCAACAAGGCGGGGTTAAAGACGGCTTTCAACAAAACGGCGGCGGACCCTTCCGCTTCAAAATCCAGTATCAGCCCCGTCTTAAAGGCGTCCACGAACTCCGGATTGCCGGAGACGGGGGTGGTCGCCACAGGCACCCCGTAAAGCATGGCTTCCCTTACACTCCCCGTAAAGCCCTCCCCTTTAAGGGATGTGCAGAGGAGCAAGTCTATGGTCCCGTATATCTTTGACGAATCCGAAACATAACCCATGAAGCTTACGCTCTCTCTTATATCCCTGTAGTATTCCTCAAACTTGCTCTTTTTACCGCTTCCGAACACATAGAACTTAAAAGAGGCAAAGGACAAAAGCCTTCCTGCCAAGGTGAAGAAGAGGGGATAACCCTTTTTACCCGTAAAGGCGGCTACAATCCCTAAAGCGGGAAGCTTTCTTCTTTCTCTTTTCACATCAGAATATTCGGCGCTTCCGTAAACCACATGCACCTTATCCTCACGCAGTCCGCTTTTTAAAAGCACGCGCTTTACCGCGTGAGAAACCGCTATCACGGGTATGGAAAGAGCCCTCACCCCGGTAAAGCTTAAACCCTTCAGCCGGTATGTGGTGCCTCTCTGGAAGAAAACGGGCTTTCGCAGAATCAGCTTTGCGAAAAAGCCCACCCTGAGTGCCTGCGGCTTGTGGGTGTGGACAACCTCATGTCCCTTTGAAAGCTCAAGCAGAAAAACGAGATTCTTCGCATTAAGCCTTCTGCAAATCAGACGGAAGCCTTCTATACACTGCAAAAGCCCATCACAGCTATCCCTGTTCAGCACCACAGTGCCGGAACAGCCGAGCCTGCTCTGCCCCTTGACCATTCTCAAAATCTGAACCGCTCCCCCTCTCAAAAAAGCATCATGGGAAGCTATGTGCAGTATTCTCACCCCACAATCTCCAGCATCTTTTTGACATTCACCTCAAGCCTGAACCTTCCATCCGCCCTTTTGAAGGCGTTAAGCCCAAACTTTTTCTTCAGTTTTGGCAAGGAAAAAAGAAGGGCAAACCTTGAGGCAAACTCCCTCCACACGGCAGGCTCACACAGAAAACCGTTTTTCCCCTCTTCCACAAGCTCGGCAAGGGAACCCACTCTGGAAGCCACCACGGGAATCCCGCGGGCAAAAGATTCCAGGGTCACCCTGCTTGAGCCCTCTGAACCGACAGAAGTAAGAACGCTCACATCCATCCCGGCGTAAAGGGCATCCACATCCTCAACAAAGCCCCTGAAATCTATCATATCCCTAACCTTAAGCCTCTCCGCAAGCCTTTTCAGCTCATCTATCCTCAAATTTCCCTCGCTCTTTTTAGTCCTTCCTGCAATGAAAGCCCTGAACTTAAAGAGTCTTGAAAGCTCTCCCACGGCCATAACAAAAAAGGGCAGGCCCTTCACCTTGGCATAGCGGGAGACACACCCAAGGGTGAAAAAAGGGCTTCTGCTTTTCGCGAAAGCAAGATGCTCCACCCCGTCGTAAACCACGGAAACCTTCTCACCGTAAGATGCGTCCTTTATGCTGTCATACACGGCAAAGGAGCGGGCAATTATCCTGTCAAAGAACCTCTGCTTGAATCCGTCAGAAAAAGGCACAGGCACATGGCGGGTGCGGACAAGCTTAACATGGGGAAAAAGCATCTTCAGAACCAGCCCGAGATTTGAATCGGGAGAGGAATGGGTGTGAACAACGCTGTATCCCCGTGCCTTAACGAGACGGGCAAGCCTCACCACATCCTTTGCAAAGGAGAAGGGCTTAAAGCTCCTTGCCATTTTGAAGCCGGTTATAACTCCAATTCCCTCAAAGTCTTTAAGCTTTTTGTAAACATCGCTTCTTTCAAAGCAGACCACATCCACTTCCACCCCTAAAGAGTGTGCCGCTCTGGCAAAGTTTACCACACTGGCTCCCGTTCCGCCCTTTCCCCTCACGGCAACAAGCTCCAGTATCCTCAAAGCACTCTCTCCAGAAATCTTTCTATGGCACGGGAAGTATGGTCGGCGATAAACTTTTCCCCTGCAAGTCTAAAGCCGTTGACTCCATGTTTTCTCCCCAGCATGGGACAGAAACGATAAAGCAGAAACTTATGGGAAAAAGAGGCGGCATCAACGGGAACCAGATAACCCGTCTCTTTATCCCGCATAACCTCCGGTATCCCTCCCACCGAGGTTGCCACAACGGGAGTCCGGTTGACAAAAGCCTCCGGTATAATCCTGCCAAACCCCTCATTTGAAGAGGGCTTTGAAGGGACTATGGACAAATCTGAGCTTTTGAAAAGGGAATAGACATCGTCAACATGCCCCAGAAAACGCACCTTTTCCGCTATTCCCAGCTCAGCCGCCCGCCTCTTCAGCCTGCTGAGAAGCCCCCTCTCCAGATACGACTCCTCCCCTGCCACGCACAGCTCAAAGTCCCTCGCCCTCCTTGACGCCAGAGAGAGCGCCTCCACAGCTATATCCTGCCCTTTGGTGCTGTCCACCCTGCCCACAAGCGCTATTCTGAAAACGCTTTTTTCAGGGCTCTTTTCTCCCGTGCTCTCAACAACCCCGTTGTATATCACCTTCCAGAAAAGACGGGTCATCCACAGGGGTCTGGATACGGCAAACGAAACCGCTATAACTCCGTCAAGCCACCACAAAAGATATTTCCCTATCTTATCGCGGGAGAAGGTATTTCTTATGTGCCCCACCTTCTTCAATCCGAGCAGTTGCCCCACAAAAACCGCATAGGGAACATCCCAGAGGGTATTGGCGTAAACCAAATCCACCTCCTCTTCAGCGGCTAACCTCACCAGCTCAGCCAGCGAAAAGGGTATCCTCCTCCACGACTTCAGCTTTCTCCACATGGGCATGGGTACGGTGTAGTACTTTATCCCCTCCTTTTCACACAACCGGGTAAGCTTTCCTTTACGGGATGTAACCAGAACAGGCACAAAACGCGAGCCTTTCATCAAGAGAAAAAGGCTCATAAGAGCACCGCCGAATCTGGGGACGGCCTGTATAAAAAGGACCTTTATCCGTTTTGGTTCAGAAGCCTGCGGTAAACCCATAGATTGCCCTCTACCAGAGTGTCTATAAGGAAACTGCGCTCAACCACCTTCCTCCCCGTGATACCAAGTTTCTTAAGGACCTTCCTGTTAAAAACGGTTTTCATAGCCCTGAGCAACCCCTTCTCATCCCCCACGGCAAACAGAAAGCCGTTTTTCCCGTGCCTGACGGAGGCATCAATCCCCCCCACTTTAAAAGCGGCTACCGGAGTCTCCATATAAAGAGCCTCAAGAGCCGCCGTGCCCAGAGACTCTCCGGCAACAGGGGTAAAGACGAACATGTCCGAAACGAGCAAAAAACCGGGAACATCCCTTCTCAGACCCGTGAAGATGAACTTGCGGGATATACCGCAGGCACGGACCTTATCCTCAAGCTCCCCTCTGCAGGGTCCCTCACCGAGAGCAAAGAACTTCGCCTTTGCAGTGCTAAGGAAGCTTTTAGCCGCATTCACAAAGTGTCCATACCCCTTTTCCCTGGCAAGCCGAGCCACCTTAACGAAAACCAAATCATCTCTTTTAAGCGAAAACTCTCTGCGAACGGCTTCCGCCTCTTTTTCTGCATTTTTAAATCTTTCGGGTTCAACCACGCTGTATATGGCTTTGGTTCTGTTTATCCTCTCTCCCAGAACCCCGGACCTCTTGTAAACATCCAGTATCCCTTCAGAAACCAGAATGAGGTAATCCGTTAAAACCCTGTAAAGCAGTCTGTTGAAAGCGTGGTTCCTGACCCAGAATATGTTGTGCCTCGTTCTCACCACAACACGAGGAGGGCTAACGAGCTTTGCGGCGATAGAAGCAACCCAGCTGTCCTGAGAGCCGTGGGTGTGGACAATCTCTATCCGCTCCCTCTCTATCAGGTTTTTGAGCCTCACCACCTCCTTCA
Source organism: Deferribacteres bacterium (assembly GCA_013153205.1). Lineage (GTDB taxonomy): Bacteria > Thermosulfidibacterota > Thermosulfidibacteria > Thermosulfidibacterales > Thermosulfidibacteraceae > JAADEW01. Next base: position 14,940 of record JAADEW010000054.1, read on the forward strand.
CAAAGACCCAGGGCTTGAACTTTTTGGGAAGCTCAAGCTCGTCAAAGACGGGAATACCGAACTCCTTAGCCCGCTTTATCAGGGTTGCCCCCTTCGGAGCCGCTATAACAACATGATGCCCCCTTTCCATAAGGGCTCTGGAGACGAGAAGTATCCTGTTGGGCTGACCTCCCCATCCTCCTCTGTGCATGTTGGTGTGAAGAATCCGATAGCCCATCAGCAAACCCTTACCACTTTGTTTTTCCCTTTACTTTTGGCCTCAAGCAAAGCCCTATCAAGTCTCTCCACAAACTCGTCCAAATCCTCACCTCTATATTCGGCAACCCCCACGCTCAGGGATATCCCAACACCGTTTCCCCACCTCTCCACCTTCTCCCTTATCTTTTCCGCAAGCCTTGAAGCCCCTTCACAGTCCGTTCCGGGAGCAATCAGGATAAACTCATCTCCACCATAACGGCCTATTATGTCAGTTTTTCTCGTGCTCTCCTTTATAAGGTCAACCACCCTTTTCAAAATTCTGTCTCCCTCATGATGTCCATACAGGTCGTTAATCTGCTTGAAGTTGTCAATGTCAACCATAACGGCTGAAAGAGGAAATCCATACCTTCTTGCCTTCTCCACCTCATCCTCAAGCACTTCAAAAAGTTTTCTTCTGTTGTAGCATCCTGTAAGGTAATCCCTCTCCGCCCTCTCCTTTATCTTTTTATGAGCCTGAAAGACTACACGATTATAAGAACTGGTTATGAGATAGGCAACCAGAGTGGCCGATACCATGTGGAAGGTGTAAAACAGGTTGTCGGCACTGAAGAAAGACGGGGTGTTGAGAAACATGGTCAGAACCACCAAGAAAAAGGAGAAGCACATAGCGACAAATCCCCACCTGTTTCCCAGAAGAAAGGTTATGGCTATAACATACACCACTATCCACGAGCTCAAAAACGGGTCATAAATCTGAGCAGGAATGACCACAAGATAGGTCAGGGTAAGGGCAGAGACCGCTATAAAGAGCGACCTTTTATAGTCTTTTTCAGCTATTTCGTAAGCGTAAAGGAGGACAAGTGCGAAAAGAATCTTCGCCCAGAGAAGAAGGTGCTTCCCCTTGTAGAAGTCGTAAATACCCGTGATAAGCTCACTGGGAATAGCCAGTGCAAGGAGTATCTTATACAGCCTCTTTCTAAAAGAAAAACCTATAAAATCATTCATGGCACAAAATCAGCAAGCTTCCTTTCAAGTTCAAACAGCCTATCTTTTAACAATAAAGAGGCAAGTTCAACATCCATATCACGCTTCACCAGAAAAGGCTCCCCGTAGCCAATCACCACCTTTGAGAAGGGCCTGGGTA
>JAADEW010000113.1 GCA_013153205.1 Deferribacteres bacterium
GCGGCAATTATAATGTAGAAGAAAAAGACTATCATCCAGACATGATACGCGGCCTTTATGGGATAGAACTTGCCCAGAAATATGGATAAAGCAAGCCAGCCAATAGCGAAAACGGTGCCGAGAGCAAGGTTCACCCTCATCCTGTAAAGAAGAGCACCCAGAATAAAAGCACCTATTATCTTTATGAGGTAGGCTGTAGGAACGGCAGGCTGTTTGACGAAAACCTTCCCTAAAACCGAAGCAAAAGCCGCAACCACCAGTATCAACACGAAAAAGATGAAAAGGGCGAAGATGTAGCCGGTTCTCCTTTTGATAACCCTTCCCGCAACCCACTGGACAGAATGGCCGTCATACCTCACGGAGCTCATAAGAGAAAGATAGTCGTGAACCGCTCCTATAAAGATGTTGCCCAGCCACACCCAGAGAAGAGCCGGAAGCCATCCCCACGCAATACCTATAGCAGGTCCCACTATGGGTCCCGCACCGGCAATGGAGGCAAAGTGATGGCCGAAAAGGACATACTTGTTTGCGGGAACAAAGTCCACGCCGTCGTAAAGCCTCACGGCGGGAGTGGGCTCATCGCTCACCTTAACCACATCCCTTGCGAGATAACCGCCGTAAAGCTTGTAGAGCAGAAAATACAAAACAAGACCCACAACAACAATAACACTTACCGGCATAATGCACCTCCTGAAATGAGGTTAAACTTAATTTAATAACAGCCGCAAATTCTTGTCAAACCGAGATAGCTTCTTTAATAGCCTCCACCACCCTCACCTGCTCCTCTATCGTGATGTAAGGATGGAAGGGAAGGCTCAAAACCTCAGAGGAGAGCCTCTCAGACACGGGAAATTCACCCTCCCTGTGTCCAAGGCAGGAAAACGCCTCCTGATAGGGAAGGGGAATGGGATAGTGTATGGCGGTGGGAATGCCGTTTCTATTCAGAAACTCCGCAACCTTGTCCCTGTCTTTCAGCTTCACCGTGTATTGGGCATAAACGGAAAGGTTGTGAGGCTCAATGTAAGGAGGTTCTATCCCCGCCTCCTCCAAAAGTGCATCGTATCTTCCCGCCGCAACCTGCCTCAACTCTATCTCCTGCGGAAAGTACTTGAGCTTTACCCGCAACACAGCCGCCTGAATGGCGTCAAGACGGCCGTTTATTCCTATGTATCTGTGCCTGTATCTTGCCACCTGACCGTGGTTTCTCAGGGCAAGAAGCTTCCGATAAAAATCCTCGTTATCGGTGAACACCGCTCCCCCGTCACCGTATGCCCCCAAAGGCTTGGCAGGGAAGAAAGATGTGGTGCTAAGATGCGCTATTGAACAGGACTTTTTCCCCTTATACTCCGCCCCGAAAGACTGCGCCGCATCCTCAATGACATAAACTCCGCTTTCTTCTGCAACGGCCATTATGGAATCAAAATCCGGACACTGACCGTAAAGGCTCACCACAATCACCGCTTTTGTCCTGTCGGTAATAGCCTCTTTCACGGCATCTGCCGTCACATTGAAGGTGCGGTAGTCCACATCAACGAAAACGGGCTTTGCCCCCAGCAATGCCACAACCTCCGCCGTGGCAACAAAGGTAAAAGCAGGCACAATCACCTCGTCCCCCTCACCCACCCCCAAACACATGAGGGAAAGCAGTAGAGCGTCCGTTCCGCTTGATGTGGTGACGCAGAATCCTGCACCGCAGAATCCGGAAAGCTCCTCCTCAAGGGCTTCAACCTCTGGTCCCAGAATAAAGCGGCAGGAGTCAAGCACCCTCTTCACAGCCTGGTCTATCTCCTTTTCCATGCGCCTGTACTGCTTTTTAAGGTCTATAAACTCCATAGCTCCTCCTTTTTATTTGAAGCCTATCCTCTTATATTTAAAAAAGAGCACATAAGACAAGGAGGAAAAAGGCCATGGAAAAAACCGAATTTACCGGATTAGAGGAGCACGGTTTAAGAAACCTTGCGAGGATATACTGGCACCTTCCCACTCCAGCCCTTTACGAAGAAGCCATCAAGAGAAGGGAAGGGCTTCTGGCACACTTAGGGCCACTGGTGGTGAGAACGGGACACCATACGGGCCGCTCCCCTAAAGACAAGTTTCTGGTAAAGGATGAAAAGACGGAAAAAGAGATATGGTGGGGAGAGGAAAACCAGCCCATAGAGCCCGAAAAATTCCAGACCCTTTACAGAAGGCTCACCGCATACCTCCAGTCAAAAGAGGTTTTCGTTCAGGAATGCTATGCTGGAGCTCATCCCAAATACAGAAAGCCAGCAAGAATCATAACGGAATATGCGTGGCATGCCCTTTTTGCCCGAAACATGTTTATCCGGGAGCTTGACACGGAAAAGCTAAAAAGCTTCAAGCCCCTTTTCACCCTGATACACACCCCCCGATTCCACGCAATCCCTGAGATAGACGGAACGAGGTCCGAAACCTTTATCATACTCAACATATCTGAAAAGACGGTGCTCATCGGCGGCACCTCTTACGCCGGAGAGATAAAGAAAGCCATATTCACCATGATGAACTACTACCTCCCCAAAGAAGGGGTTCTCTCAATGCACTGCGCCGCCAACATGGGGGAAAAGGGCGATGTAGCCCTCTTTTTCGGGCTGTCAGGAACGGGAAAGACCACCCTCTCCACCGACCCGGAAAGAAGGCTTATAGGCGATGACGAACACGGCTGGTCCGACGAGGGGATTTTCAACATAGAAGGCGGATGCTACGCCAAGGTGATAAGGCTCTCAAAAGAGGACGAGCCTGACATATACGAATGCACGAGAAAATTCGGCACCATTTTAGAAAATGTGGCAATAGATGTGAGAACGAGAAGGATAGACCTGAACGACAACTCCCTCACCGAAAACACGAGAGCCTCTTATCCCATAACTCACCTGCCGAGAATAGTGAGGGAAGGAACGGCTGGACATCCGCAGAACATAATATTCCTGACCTACGACGCATTCGGCGTGCTTCCTCCGGTGGCAAGGCTGTCAAAAAACCAGGCCATGTATCACTTCATCTCCGGATACACCGCCAAAGTAGCCGGAACGGAGATAGGAGTAAAGGAGCCCAAAGCGGTGTTCTCCGCATGTTTCGGTGCTCCATTTATGGTGCTTTCCCCCGTGGTTTACACCACTATGCTGGGAGACAGGATAGAAGAGCATAGGGTAAACGTATGGCTGGTCAACACCGGGCTCATAAGGGGTCCCTACGGTGTGGGAGAGCGAATCTCCATAAAGCACACAAGAAGAATCGTAAAAGCCATTCTGAACGGCGAGCTTGAAAAGGTGCCTTACAGGAAGGATGCCGTCTTCAAGTTCATGGTTCCGGAACACTGTCCCGACATACCGAAAGAGATTTTAAATCCGGAGCTTTGCTGGGAAGACAAAGAGCTGTATAAGAAAATGAGGAGAAAGCTTGCGGAGGAGTTCAACAAAAACATTGAAAAATACGCCTCGGAGCTTCCCGAAGAGGTGCTGGAAGAGGCAAATCCTTTGGTTGAGGAGGGGTAAGATGCAGCCGCTTTA
>JAADEW010000112.1 GCA_013153205.1 Deferribacteres bacterium
ATGATTAAACGGGAGATTTCAAGAAGGGATTTCCTGAAATTGTGTTTAGTAGCTACCGCTACCATGGGACTGCCGGTCTCCTTTGTGGAAAAGGTAGCGGCGGCAGTCAAATCCAAAAACAGACCACCCGTGATATGGCTTCACTTTCAGGAATGCACAGGCTGTTCGGAAGCCCTTTTAAGAGCTACGAACCCCGACCTTGCAACCCTCATACTGGACCTGATATCGCTTGACTACCATGAAACCCTCATGGCAGCGGCGGGAAATCAGGCAGAAGAAGCCCTGAAAAAAGCCATGGAGGAGAACAAAGGAAGATACATCTGCGTGGTTGAAGGCTCCATCCCAACCAAAGACAACGGAATCTACTGCAAGATAGCCGGCAAAAAAGCAATAGACATTCTTCAGGAAGTAGCTCATCAGGCAGCGGCCATTATAGCCATTGGAAACTGCGCATCCTTCGGGGGCGTCCAGTCAGCTCCCCCCAACCCCACCGGGGCAAAGGGGGTTATGGACCTGATAAAGGACAAGCCTATCGTCAACATACCCGGATGTCCACCCAATCCATACAACTTTCTGGCAACGGTCCTGCACGTTCTCACCTTCAAAAAGATACCCGCCCTTGACAAGTATAAGCGCCCAAAATTCGCCTACGGCAGAACCATACACGAACACTGCGAAAGGAGGCCCCACTTTGACGCAGGAAGATTTGCCGAGCAGTTTGGAGACGAGGGACACAGACAGGGCTGGTGCCTTTACAAGCTGGGCTGTAAGGGACCGGTAACCTTTGCAAACTGCTGCACCAACAGGTTCAACGACATAGACGTCTGGCCCATAGGAACAGGGGCTCCCTGTGCCGGATGCACGGAAAAGGGAGTGGCTTTCTTCATGGCTTTAAGAGAAAAAGTTGACGTGCACGAGGTAACCCCGCCCAGCACTTACGCCCCTATCAGCACCAAAAAGGGGAAGGTTACCACAGGCGGTATAGCGGCGGTATCCGCCGCCGCAGGTGCGGCTGTAGGCGCTGCCGCAGTGGCGGCGGCAAAACTTCCAGACAAAGGTGAAGGTGATGGGAAAGAAGGTAGATAAAAGCCGCAGGAAGTTTCTCATCTCAGCAGCGGCGGCACCGATTGCCACGCTGGGTATAACAGGCACAGGCAGAGCTTCCAGCTCATACGCCTCAAGCAACTGGTATGGAATGCTTTACGATGCAACGAAGTGCATCGGCTGTAAATCCTGCATGGTAGCCTGCAAGAAAGCCAACCATCTTCCACCGGAGCTTGACAGAGACGGACTCCACGATGCACCCATAGACCTTTCAGCAAAAACGGTAAATATAATAAAGCTTTACGAACACGGGAAAGAGAGGTCCTTCATAAAAAGGCAGTGCATGCACTGTCTTGACCCAGCATGCGTTACCGCATGTCCCATGAAAGCCATGAGAAAAGACCCGAAAACGGGTATAGTTTACTGGAACGGAGAAAGCTGTATCGGCTGTAGATACTGCATGATGGCGTGCCCCTTTGACATCCCCAAGTTTGAATGGGACTCTCCCTTCCCCAAGATAGTCAAATGCATGATGTGTAAAGACACAAACCTGAAGGAAAAAGGGATTCCCGCATGCTGTGAAGTGTGCCCCACAGGAGCGGTAATTTTTGGAAAAAGAGAAGAGCTTCTGGAAAAGGCAAAAAAAAGAGTTGCTCAAAACCCCGGAAAATACGTTCACGAAATCTACGGCGAATACGAAGCCGGGGGAACCGGAGTTTTGATACTTGCAGGGGTGGACTTCTTGAAACTCGGTCTTCCATCCCTTCCCAAAAAATCACCAGCCGCATTTGCAAGGGAGATACATCACGGAATATACAAGACTGCAGTTCCACCCTTTTTATCTTTCGGAATAGTTTACTTCATACTGTCACGGAGAAACAGACAGGATAAGGATAAAAAGGAGTAAAATCATGGCTCATGCTCAGTTTGAAAGGGTAGAAAAGAGGCTCATAACCAAGCCCTTCATATTCTTTGCTCTTATCTTTCTGGCAAGCTTATACTTTCTATTCATAAGGTTCACCAAAGGTATAGGCGCCGCTTCCAACATGTCAGACGGCTATCCCTGGGGTATCTGGATAGCTTACGATGTCGTGGTAGGAACGGGGCTTGCCTGCGGAGGGTATGCCCTGGCTATTCTTATCTATCTGCTTCGCCGAAAAGAGTTTTATCCCCTAATCCGGGGAGCCGTTCTTACCAGTGCCCTTGGATATACCATGGCTGGTGCTTCCGTAATAATAGACCTCGGAAGGTATTGGAACGCTTATCACTTCCTTCTGCCCAACTACTGGAACCTGAACTCGGTCCTTTTAGAGGTGGGCTTGTGCGTTATGGCTTACACACTGGTTCTGTGGGTTGAGCTTTCCGAGCCCATTGCCGAATGGCTCGCCCAAAGGTCTTCGTGGGATAAAGAGAGGTTGAAAAAGATTGCAGAGATAGTGACGGTGGTATCAATAGCCGGAATGCTTCTTCCCACCATGCACCAGTCATCGCTCGGTTCCATACAGCTTATATCAATGGCAAAACTGCATCCGCTCTGGCACTCGGCTTTCCTGCCGTTGTTGTATCTCGTTTCATGCGTGCTGATGGGATATGCAGTGGTCACCTGTGAGTCCCTGCTTTCGTCCCTGTTTTTCGGCAGGAAATACGAAACCCACATACTGTCAGGACTTACATACTACATGGTTTTCATAGCCCTTGGCTGGAGTATTTTAAGGATTATTGACATCGTTTTCACCCACAAGGCTTTTTACCTGTTCTCATCGGGAAAGATGTCTCTGCTCTTCTGGACGGAAATGCTTCTTTTCGTGGTTCCGTCCCTATTCCTCCTTAAAAAGAGATACAGCGAAAGCCCGAGGTGGCTGTTCGTGTTCTCCCTGCTCTACCTTGCGGGAGGGGCTTTATACAGGTTCAGCTCATACCTTATCGCATGGAGCCCCGGAAAGGATTGGGTATATTTTCCGTCCTTTGCGGAAGCCATGATAACCTTTGGAATCATATCTTTAGAGGTTTTGATATACCTTATTTTTGTTAAAACCTTCCCTATTTTGCCTAAGGAGGCTTAATCATGGCAAGAATTGTATGCGACCCCATAACAAGGATAGAAGGGCATCTCAGAATAGAAGCAGAGGTTGACAACGGAAAGGTAAAAGATGCCTGGAGCTCCACCCAGATGTGGAGGGGTATAGAGGTTATACTCAAAGGGCGCGACCCGGAAGATGCATGGTTCATAACCCAGAGAATCTGCGGAGTCTGCACGACGGTTCACGCAATAACATCAGTAAGGGCGGTGGAAAACGCACTGGACATAGACATTCCCCTGAACGCCCAGCTCATGAGAAACCTAATCATAATATCCCATGCCATACACGACCACATCGTCCACTTCTACCACCTATCAGCACTGGACTGGGTTGATGTGATATCCGCTCTGGAAGCAAACCCAAGAAAAGCGGCGGAAATCGCTCAAAAAATAAGTCCCTGGCCCGAAAACGGTTACGCCCAGTTCAAAGCCACTCAGGAAAAGCTCAAAAAATTTGCCCAGAGCGGCCAGCTGGGGCCATTCACCAACGGCTACTGGGGACATCCTGCCATGAAGCTTCCCCCGGAAATCAATCTGATAGCGGTAACCCACTACCTGCAGGCACTGGAATACCAGAGATACGCAACACAAGCCTGTGGCCTTTTAGGCGGCAAAAACCCACATGTGCAGAACCTCACCATTGGCGGAGTTACATACGCAATCAACCTTGACAACGAAGCAACCCTGAACATGGAAAAGCTCATGAAATACAAGTTCCTCATGGAAAAGGTGGCTTCCTTCGTCAATCAGGTGTATCTCCTTGACACCATAGCCATAGGCTCTTTCTATCCCGAATGGCTTTCATACGGTAAAGGCGTGGATAACTATCTCGCAGTTCCCGACCTTCCGCTGGACACCAAAGGAACCACCTTTGATTTGCCCGGCGGGGTCATATTCAACGGCGAGCTTGACAAGGCTCATCCCATCACAAGCTTTAAAGACAGCTTTTTCAGGGACAATGTAAGGGAATGTATCACCCATTCGTGGTATGAAGGAAGCTGGACAAGACATCCATGGGACGAAGAGACTGTTCCCCACTACACGGACTTTGACCCCAAAGGGAAATATTCGTGGAGCAAAGCCCCGAGATTTTACTACAAAGAAAAGCTCTATCCCATGCAGGTGGGACCCCTTTCCCAGGTGCTTATGGGATACGCTCTGGAGCACAAGCTGATAAAAGACAAGGTTGACGAAAGCCTGAGCGTGCTGAACAAGCTGACCCATAGAAATTACAGCGTTGAATGCCTCAAGTCCACCATGGGGAGGCACATAGCAAGGGCAATAAGGGCGTCCGTCCTAAGCCATCTGGCGTTAAAACACTGGGAGTTGTTAATAAAGAACATATCAAAAGGCGATTACGAGATAGCCAACAAGAACTGGTCCTACCCTCAGGGCACCATAAAAGGCGTGGGCTTTCACGAAGCCCCAAGAGGAACGCTTTCCCACTGGGTAGTCATTGAGAACGGAAAGATAAAGAACTATCAGTGCGTTGTTCCCTCAACATGGAACTCCTCTCCCAGAGATGAGATGGGAAGAAGGGGACCATACGAAGAATCCCTCATAGGGAATCCCATAGCAGATATAAAGAGGCCCCTTGAGATATTGAGAACCGTTCACTCCTTTGACCCGTGTATAGCCTGTGCCGTTCACGTATTTGACCCGGAAAGGAGGGAGCAGGTAAAGGTCAAAGTCCTGTAATGCGCAGTGCAGTAATAGGGCTTGGAAACCTGCTTTTAAGAGACGACGGGGTTGGTATAAGGGTAATAGAAGCCCTGAAAAAAGCCGGATTGGAAGGGGTGGAGCTCATTGACGGGGGGACAGCTGTCTTTTCCATACCTTTTGAGGACTACGACAGGGTAATCCTTGTGGATGCGGTGAAGCTTCCCCACAAAAGGCCGGGGGAAGTGGTTGTGCTGACAAAACGGCAACTGCTGAGCGGCGGAGAAAGGGTGGTCTGGTCAGGCCATTCGCTAGACCTGATTGACATACTGAAGCTCCTTGAGTTTGAATCCAAGCTCCCCCGGGAGCTGTATCTGATAGGCGTGGTTCCATCATCCATAGAAACGGGGCTATCTCTCAGCCCTGAAGTCGAAAAAAGCATCCCCAGATGCATAGAGACGATAAAGAGCCTGCTTGACGAATCCGCTCAGACTCAAAACGGCACTTAATCTGCGCGCAGATAAAACTTATCCCAGTCTTCAAAGAAGTTGAGTTCGGTGTGGGAAGCCAGTATAACTGCTTTGTCGTATTCTTTCAGAAATGAAGCCACTATCCTCACCCCTCTTTCATCCAGCCCCGCAAAAGGCTCATCAAGCAGGAAAAGCTCAGGTTTCATAACGGCAATGCTCGCTATGGAGAGAAGCCTCTTCTCACCCCAGGAAAGCTCGTGGGTAAACTTCCGCTTCAAATGCGAAATGCCGAAAGCGGAAAGCACCATCTCCACTTCCTCTCTTATCTTTGACCTTGGCATACCCAGATTTAGAAGCCCAAAGGCAATCTCTTCCTCCACGGTGGGCATAAGTATCTGGCTTTCCGGGTCCTGAAATACATAACCGACCTTTCTCCTCAAAAGCCTGAAGTCCGACTCGGCCTCAACCGGCTTTCCCATAAACAGAAGCCTGCCTCTTTCGGGCTTTACAAACCCCACCACCACTTCAAAAAATGTGGTTTTTCCCGAACCGTTGGGACCGAGAAGAAGAAGTTTCTCTCCCTCACCAACGGCAAGGTTGAATCCCTTTAAAACCAGATTTTCCCCTCTTTTTACATAAACATCTTCAGCCCGGAATATCTCGCCCATAAAGCACCCACATAAACAAAGGTAAATCCCAGAAAGCATAAATCCTTAAAGCCCATCTCAAAGTGATAATACAAAGGGAAAACTCCGTGAAAACCGCGGCATACCATGGATTTGTAAGCCCACTTGGACTTTTCATAACTCCTTACGATGAGATTGGCCAGAATATAGGAGAGGGTTTTGTAGGTAATCCTGTCCGTTTTAGGGTGAAACCCCCTTGCCTTAGCGGCTTTCATAAAGGTTCTGTACTCCTCGTCAATTATATGAACATACCGATAGGTGAAAAAGACGAGATGAACGAGTTTGTCCGGAAGTTTAAGGTGATGGAGTGCATGGATAAGAACGGGAAACCTTTCGGTTGATACCAGAACTATCAGAAACGATAGTATCAGGTTGCACTTCACGAAAATGAGAAGCGCCTCCCTCAGGGGAACGGTCAAAAAGATAAAGACGAGAAACAGATTGGCAGGAATCAGCTTCTTAAAGTGAGAAGGCTTCACCCTCTCCAGAAAAAGGATAAATACCAGATAAGGCAGAAAAAAAAGGACAGCCGAAAAAGAGCGGGACAGAGCAACACTTACGGCAACCAGAAAAAATGCGATTATCCTCACCCTTGGGTCAAGACTCATCTCTTCACACCCATAACGAACATAACGGCACCAAAAATCCCCATTATCCATCCCAGTCCCGCTATTATATCCCTGAACCTCTGCTTTTTTAGCTCAAGCTCTATGCGGGAAAGCCTTTTCTCTATATCGTCAAGCCTTCTGTCCAGATGAACGCTCTTAACACCCTCAACCCTGCCGTTTTCTGCACTTACAGAAAGGGTGCACTCAGCCATGTGCCCCATTCCGGCATCCACACGAACTTTATAGCTTCCGCTCTCAGGGGTAAAGTAAAAATAGCCATCCTCCCCCGTTTTTCCTGAAGTAAAGAGCTTATCCTCTAAGAACACCTTCACATCGGCGTGCTTCACGGGCTCCCCATTTGAAAAGTAAGCGAAAACGAAAGCCTTACCTCCCTCCATACCCGTAAAGCAGTGAATACCGTGTGCCCAGACAGAAATCGGAAACAGAACGCCCACAACGAAAACAAGGACCCTCATAACTCTTTTAAAACCTCCGGTCTGCTTTTTCGCAGAAAAGAAAACACAAAGAAAGCCACCACAGCCTCCACAACGGCAACGGGAATGTGAGCCGCAAAAACCAGCAGTGCCGCATTCCTGAACTCCCCTCCACAGCTCATAAGCTCAAGCCCCACCATAACGGCGGACATCAACACCGCCCCTGATGCCCCCAGCACGGAAGCCAGAACAAACTTAACCCCATCTCCACTCCTCAGCCAATCCCTGAAGAGATAATGAACAACAACAGCCGGAGCCGCCATGTTCAAAGTGTTCACCCCCAGCACCAGAAGGCCTCCAAACTGGAAAAGGAGAGCCTGTATGAAAAGGGCGACAAACATGGCGGGAAAACTGGCCCAGCCCAGAAGCATCCCCACGATACCGTTCAAAACGAGGTGAACGCTGGTGGGGCCCAGAGGAACATGAACGAAAGAGCCTATAAAAAACACAGCGCTCAGGAAAGCAACGAAAGGCATCCTGTGGTAATCAAGCTTCCTAAAACCGATGTAAAGACCGCAAGCGGTGGCACCCCAGCCCAGGGCAAGGGTGGTTACTGGCAAAACCCCTTCCGATATGTGCATCGCTCTATCTTGAAGGTTTAGGATACGCTTTAATCCAGATTACCGCATCCAGCTCAAGGGGATACTTCCTGCCGTCTTTCACAATAGGTTTTCCCTCTCCTATAACTGAAAATCCCCACCAACCAGCCCAGGGCAGAGTGTAATAGAAATATCCCCTTTCGTCGGTAATCACCTTCTGGGTAGCAAACACGGGAGGAACCTTTAAAGCCTCCTCGTTCAAATACTCTATCTCAACCACACAATGACTGCACTTTTTGCCGTTAATCACCGCCTTTCCCACAAAGACGGCTCCCTCCCACAATCCAAAGGGACGGGTCAGAGGTATCACCTCCGCCTCAAGCCCTAAAGGCTTATCCCAGCCAGCCTCCATGCCCATATAGCAGAGATAAACCTTGGTTATCTGTTTTATAAACCTGCCCTCAAAAGGTTCAAAGTAAGGCTTCGGCACCACGAAAACCTGATAAACTCCGGGAAGCGGGGGTTTGAAAAGGCTCTGGTAAAATCTTGCCTTTTTGTCGTGGAGGGTCTTCCACTTCAAAGGAAAGACCTTATTCAAAACCGCCACTCCACTTCTTTCTATTTCAAAATCCATGGTGGGCGCTCCCTTCATGGGATGCGTGAACTTTGCCGTTATCACAACGGGCACCCTCTTATCAGAAATATCTATAGACGGCTTGAGGACCAGAAAATGCGCCCAGCCCGGAGTAAACCACAGCAACAAAAGACAGATGTTCAAAAAAGCTTTCATGTTTAAGATATTACCCATCTCTTGAAGCTTTAGTCAACATACTTTAAAAACAATAATATGCGTATATCCCTTTTCCACGGAAGCGGCGGTAAACAGACGAGAAAGCTCATAGAAGAGGTGTTTTTGAAACATTTTAAACAAAGCGGACCCCTGGAAGACGCCGCATACCTTACCGTTCCATCCCGCCAGATTGCCGCAACCACAGACTCCTTCGTTATCAATCCCCTATTCTTTCCCGGCGGAGACATCGGGAAGCTGTCTATATGCGGCACCGTAAACGACCTCGTGGTAAGCGGAGCCGAACCCCTGTACATCACGGCAGGTTTTGTTATAGAAGAGGGATTTTCCATTGATAATCTCAATAAGATTGCTCAAAGCATGGCGGAAGAAGCAGAGAAAAACCGCATAAAAATCGTGGCGGGAGACACCAAGGTGGTTGAAAGGGGAAAAGCCGACGGCGTCTATATCAACACAGCGGGAATAGGGACGGTAAAAAGGAGATTCTCCGTTGAAGATGTGCATCCCGGTGATGCGGTGATAATCACGGGTCCCATTGGAGAGCACGGGCTTTGCGTGCTCATTGAAAGAGAACAGCTTGAAGTTGAAAGCCCCGTGAAAAGCGATTGTGAAAGTCTTTATCCGCTAATTTCTCCCCTTTTTGAGATACCGCAAGTAAAGTGGATGAGGGACCCCACGAGAGGAGGACTGGCAACCGTCTGTCTTGAGCTCTGCGAGGACACGGGTTTGGGAATGGTGCTTTTTGAGGAGAAGATACCCGTAAGGGAAGAGGTGCAGTTCCTCTGCGAGATGCTGGGATTTGACCCTCTCTACCTTGCCAACGAAGGCAGAGCTCTGATTGTTGCGTCAAAAGAGAAAGCAGACGAGGTAGTGGAGCTTCTCAGAAAACACCCATCAGGAAAAAAGGCAGGCGTAATAGGGCATATAACCGACGAGTTCAGGGGCGTGAAGCTCATAACCGAAATAAAAGGAGAGCGATTCCTTGACTATTTTGAAGAAGACCCGCTTCCAAGAATATGCTGACCCATCAGAAATAATCAGGCTTATAAACAAGCTCAACACCCCTTCGCAGTCTGTAAGGATTATGAACGTATGCGGTTCCCACGAGCATACCATATGCAGAAACGGTATAAGAAGTCTTCTCCCCAAAAATATAGAGCTCATACCCGGTCCGGGGTGCCCTGTATGCGTAACCCCTGAGGAAGACATAATCAACGCGGTGGAAATATCCAACCGAAACGGTATGGTTCTTGCCACATACGGGGATATGGTGAGAGTCCCCACACAGGCAGGCTCCATAAGGGAAAAGGCAAAAAACCTCAAAATCATAAGCTCGTGCCACGAAGCCTTAACCACTGCAAAAGATAAACCCGTGCTCTTTCTCTCAATAGGCTTTGAAACCACCGCCGCTCCTGCCGCATCACTCTTCAGGATGGGTCCACCTTCCCAATTCTACTTTTTAAGCTCACACAAGCTCACCAAAGCCGCGATGAAGGCGCTCTGCGAGGACGAAGAGGTTGGGGTGGATGCGTTCATAGCTCCGGGACATGTATCCACCATAACCGGCTCGCGGGAATGGGAGGAGCTGTCCCAAAATTACGGCATACCGGTGGTCATAGCCGGATTTGGAGCGGAGGACATCCTCTCATCAATAGCGCTCATTCTGTTCATGCTGAAAACCCATAATCCGAAGACCGAAAATGTCTATAAAGGCGTTGTCAAAAAAGAGGGAAACATCAGGGCACAAAAGCTTATGAAAGAGGTGTTTGACATTACGGATACCCGCTGGCGGGGACTTGGAACAATTGAAAATTCTGGGCTTGAGCTTAAAGACAGCCTTTCCCCCCACAACGCAAGGTCCTCTTTCCAGTGGGAAAGGATAGACGACGAAGACGGGCTCTGCAGGTGCAAGGATGTGATAATGGGAAAGGCTTATCCCCACCAATGCCCTCTTTTCAAGAAAGCATGCACCCCCCACACCCCCAAAGGAGCCTGTATGGTTTCGCGGGAAGGGGCGTGCAACATCTGGTTTAGATTCGGCAGATGGTAAGATGCAGAATCCGCATAACCGGCATCGTTCAGGGAGTGGGATTCCGCCCTTTCATATACAGACTGGCAGATAGATTTAAGCTAAGCGGGTTTGTGAGAAACTCCCCCCATGGCGTTGAGATTGAGGTTGAGGGAAGTGAACAGGCCGTTGAAAGCTTCTTAAAAGAGATAAAGCGGTCAGCCCCTCCCCTTGCAGAAATAGAGGACATTAAACAGGAGATGCTCCCGGTGAAAGGCTACACCCGCTTTGAGATAAAGGAGAGCCTCCAGCAGGAAAAGAGACAGATACTCATTCCCCCGGACATAGCCACCTGCAGTGAGTGCCTGAAAGAGATGAGGGACCCTGAGGACAGAAGATACATGTATCCCTTTATAAACTGCACCAACTGCGGGCCGAGATTCACCATAATAGAGAAACTGCCTTACGACAGAAAAAACACCACCATGAAGGCTTTTACCATGTGCGAAGACTGCCTCACGGAATACGAAAATCCGCTGGACAGAAGGTTCCACGCCCAGCCCAACGCCTGCCCCAGATGCGGTCCCAAGGTATGGGTGCAGGCACCGGAGAAAGCAGAAGCGGAAGAAGCTGTAAACATGGTGGCAGAGGCGATAAAAGAGGGAAAAATAGCGGCGGTGAAAGGAATTGGCGGATTTCACCTCATCTGCGACGCGCTGAACGAAGAGGCTGTTTCTCTTTTGAGAAAGAGAAAGAAAAGGGGTGAAAAGCCCTTTGCCGTGATGTTCCCTGACATAGAAAGCGTTAGAAACTACTGCCACATCAGCCCGGCTGAAGAAGAATGGCTCACCTCATTCAGAAGCCCCATCGTGCTTCTGAAAAGCAGAAAAAAGCTTGCCCCTTCCGTATCATGCGGGCTTAACTCAACAGGGGCTTTTCTTCCCTACTCCCCCCTGCACCACATCCTCATGGAGAAAATAGGAAAGCCCGTGGTGGCAACAAGCGCCAACACAGCAGACGAACCGATAATAAAAGACAACCACGAGGCTTTAAGACGCCTGAAAGGGATAGCAGACATATTTCTCCTTCACGACAGGCCTATAAGAAGAAGATGTGACGATTCAGTAGGATTTGTGGTGGAGGGAAGGTTCGTCCCAACGCGGGTGGGCAGGGGATTTTCCCCCACCATTGTTAAGGTTGATTTCCGGTTTGAGACCCCCATTCTCGCCGTAGGTGCCCACCAGAAAAACACCATAGCAGTGGCGGCAGAAGACTCAATATACGTCTTCCAGCACATCGGAGACCTGGAAAGCCCTGAGAGCCAGCTCTTTTTTGAAGAAAGCGTAGAAGACGCATGCCGGCTTTTAGGGGTAGAACCTGAAGTTGCCGTTGCGGACAAGCACCCGCTCTACTATTCAACCAGATTCGCCCGCAGACGCTTCAGGGACAGCATCCTGCTCGTTCAGCATCACTTTGCCCACGCCGCCTCCGTTGCGGCAGAAAACCGCTTAACAGAAAGATTTGCGGCTTTCTGCTTTGACGGCACGGGATACGGCGACGACAAAACTATCTGGGGCGGGGAGGTTTTCCTGTGTGAGCTTCCCTTTTACAGGCGCATCTTTCACCTTGCTCCTTTTCCTCTTCCCGGGGGAGAGAAGGCGGTAAGAGAAGGCTATCGGACGGCGGTAAGCCTTGCGCTCAAAGCCCGCACGAACCTTCCCGAAACCATCACCAAAGCCGTAGCACCGCAAAAACTCAACATAGTGAAGCAGATGGTGGGGAAAGGAATAAACGCCATTCCCTCAAGCAGTATGGGAAGGCTTTTTGACGCAGTAGCTTCCCTTGCCGGCATAAAGCAGACGTCAAGCTTTGAAGCCCAGCAGGCTATGCTTCTTGAGGCAGAGGCCGAAGAAACCGACGAAAGCTATCATTTCTTTGTGGAGGGAAAGCTCATACACTGGGAGCCTGTAATCAGAGAGATAATAGAGGATGTCAAAAAGGGAAAGCCCCCCTCTCTCATATCTTCTAAATTCCACAACGCTGTGGTAAACTTGATAGTGGAATGCGCTTTGAGACTGCGGGAAGGCGAGAAGATAAACAGGATGGTGCTGTCAGGAGGAGTGTTTCAAAACCGATATCTGACCGGAAAGACCGTGAGAAAGCTGGAAGAATTGGGGTTTAATGTCCTCATAAACCAGAAAGTTCCTCCAAACGATGGAGGCATAAGTCTGGGACAGGCTTTTGCGGGATACCTGCTGTGGAGGAAGAGATGTGTATAGCAGTTCCCATGCGGATAGTGGAGCTCAACTATCCCATGGCAGTATGCGAAGCCAAAGGGGTCAGGAAAGAGGTAAACCTCATGCTTATTGAGGAAGAACGAGTAAAGGAAGGCGACTATGTAATGGTGCACGTGGGCTGTGCCATTGAGGTGATAGACGAAAAGGAAGCAAAAGAGGTGTGGAAGCTTCTTGAGGAGATAGAGGAATACCTGAATGCATGAAGCGAGCATCGCTTACAGCCTGCTCCAGATGCTTCTGGAGATAGGCGAAAAAGAAGGGGCAAGGGAAATCCGAAAAGCTGTGGTTAAGGTAGGCAAGCTCTCAGGAGTGGTTCCGGAGTGCTTGAGCTTTGCCTTTGACGCCATGAAGACCGAATACAGCAAGACCGAAAATACCCGGCTCGTTATTGTGGAGGTTCCCCTGACTTATCTCTGCCGCAGATGCGGTAAAACCTTCACCAGAGAGGATTTCATCTTTCCGGAGTGCCCTTTTTGCTCTTCAGCAGAAACAGAGCTTATAAAGGGAGAAGAGCTTGATTTGGAAGAGGTTGAATGTGAGGTTTAAGGAGGGAAAAGATGTGTGATACCTGCGGATGCAATGAAAAAGAAGGAGTAAAACGGATATACAGAATTCAGGAAAGGATAACCAAAAGCAACGAGGAGATAGCCGAAAAGAACAGGGCTTACTTTCTAAAAAACGGCATTACCGCGGTAAACATTATAAGTGCTCCCGGCTCCGGCAAGACCACTCTGCTTGAGAAGACCATTGAAGCACTGGGAGACAGGATAAAAATTGCCGTGTTTGAAGGCGACATAGAGACCACTCTGGATGCGGAAAGGATAAAGAACAAGGGAGCCTTTGCCATACAGCTCACCACCGGAGGAGCCTGCCATCTTGATGCACAGCTTGTGCACAAAGCAATTCACGAAATAGAGAAGATGGAAGAACCTCCCAAACTGCTTTTCATAGAAAACGTGGGAAACCTTGTATGCCCTGCCTCCTTTGACCTGGGAGAAACCCTGAGAGCGGTTATGGTTTCCGTAGCGGAAGGAGACGACAAACCGCTGAAGTATCCCAAGGCTTTCAAAACCTCGCAGGTTTTCATCATATCCAAAACAGACTTACTGCCCCACTTTGACTTTTCCATAGAGAAAGCGAAGGAATACGCTTTATCCCTTAACCCGGAGCTGAAAGTTTTTGCCCTATCCGCAAAAACGGGTGAAGGTTTTGATGAGTGGATAGCCTTTCTGGAGGAGCTCACATCTTCATAAGGGTCAGCGCATCTTTCAGAAGAAGAAGTCCCACCGCCAGAAGAACGGCGGAAAAGACGTATTTTAAGGCTCTGGGCTTCATCTTTTGAGCCATGAGCTTTGCCCCCATTCTTGAACCCAGAACCACCGCCACGGAACACCCCAAAGTTACGGGAATGTTGAAGCGGGCGTGGGGCAGATGTCCCAGAAACCCGGAAACTGCCGAAAGGGTCACTATAAAGGATGAGGTTGCGGCGGCAACCTTGGGCTCAAGTCCGGACATAAGAAGTATGGGCACAACCATAGCCCCTCCGCCTCTGCCTGCAAAACCCACGATAAGTCCGAGCACGGAACCCGCAGTTACTCCGAGTATGAGCTCTGCCTTTTTGCTTTCAATCTTTTTCTTAGGCTTAAAGCCGGTAATCACGAGAACAGCAGATATAATGGTGAAAAGAGCAAATACCAGTATAACATATGCCACTTTCACCTTTAAGTCGAGGAAAGCCCCCACGGGAGCCCATACCACCATGCTCACGGCAAAAGGCAGAGCAAGCCTCAACCTCACCAATCCGCTTCTGTAATAGGTAAGGGCGGCGGAACCGGATGTGAGGATGTTGAGCAGAAGCCCCATGGGGATGGCTTCGTGCTTAAAATTCATACCGAACCAGTAGAGAATGGGAATGTAGAGCTGGGAACCGCCCATTCCCAGCATGGAAAAGACAAAGGATATAGCGAAAAAGATAACGGGTATGAGAAAAAGCTTATGGCTCACCTGTCATACCCGGAACAGGGAATGCAGAGAAGCTTTCCATCCTTCACCCTGAGTGATTTTTCAAACACCATCTCCCCGCATAAAGCACAGGGAACCGCTGTAAAACAGCCGGGCTTCTTCTTCCACGGATAATCAAACACCTCGCTCACATTCAGGAAGCTTTCATACGGCATGGACAGGATGTTGTCCAGAAGGGGCTTCAGCACCTCCCACGGGACATCCTGAGGGGGAATACCCTGTTTTCTCATCTGCACGAAAGGTGAGTTAAGGGCTTTTGAGAAAAACTCCGGCTTCAGCGAAACCCTCACGGCTTTTCCTCTTTTCGTATCTATAAGGGTGAAAGCCATTTTGTCCCAGTAGCGCTTTTCTATGTTGGATTTACCGTAGGTGCAACCTGTGGCAAACATAACGCCGTCAAGGAAACAGCTTGCCGCATGCCCCTTACCCGTCTCCGATATCACATAGAGCTCTTTGTCCCTGCATCTTTCCACTTTCAGAACATCCATCGCCTTCAAAGCGGCTCTCAACCCCAGAGGCATGGCGGGACATTTGTGCCCGTGAAAGAAGAAAGCCGCATCAAGAAACTTTTCGTCCAACATGGCATCCTCCTCTTTTTAAGCTATGGGTTAATCTAAAGGTGCTGTCTGAAACCACTTTTTCCATCTTCCTTTTATACTCCCCGGCTTCAGGCAGAGAAGAGACGGCTTTAAGCACAGCTTTTATTATCCCTGCCGCCTCCGGGGATAAATCTCTTCTTATGCTGTAAACCACCCATCTGTCTTCCCTTTTTGACTCAACTATACCGGCATTTTTCATGTATATAAGGTGCCTTGAAGCCTTGGTTTGGGTTATGTTCAGAATTTCCATAATCTCACACACGCAGAGGGAATGCATTGAGAGAAGGTAAAGAATCCAGAGCCTTGTCTCCTCGGAAAGGGCTTTCATAACCCGCTCAATTCCTTTTACGCTCAAACAGTCCTCCGCATCTTTTCACTGTCCTTTTACTTAAATCGGACCAGACCGAACCTCATCACGCCATCCCAGCCGAGCCATCAATGCCACCATTAACCTTTAAGCACCACAGTGAACGGCGGGACCACGCAAAAAGTCAGCACCACCAACTCCTCACTTTCCGCCCCATCACCTCA
>JAADEW010000089.1 GCA_013153205.1 Deferribacteres bacterium
GGTTTTGATGGACCTTGAAAGGAAAAGTGAGGCGAGAGAGCATCTTGAGTTTATTTTGAAGTTTTTTGACGACCCTGAAAGCGAAAGGCTTCTGGAAGAGGAGCTCGTGGATGTTGAGATAGAGATAGTGGATGAGGAAGAGGCTCCTGAAGACGACAAGGTGATAGTTCTGGACGAGGACTTGGAGCCTCTGGACGAGTTAGAAGAGGAGGAGTTTTTAACCGTGGAGCTTGTGGAATCGTTGGTTCAGCAGTGCCTTTTTGAAGAGGCTGTGGAGAAGCTGGAGAAGATTCTGGAGAAGGAGCCTGAAAACGAGGAGGCTCAAGCCCTTCTGGAGAAGCTTAACCACTATCTTGAGCTTCTTGAGCCTGAGGAGCCGAAGGCGTGAAAAAGGTTTTGGTGATACATGGTCCCAATCTTGACGCACTGGGAACGAGAGAAAGGGATATATACGGCAGTATCAGCCTTTATGAGCTTGACAGGTTGCTCTATCAGAGGGCGGAACAGCTCGGGCTTTATCTGGTGACATATCAGTCAAACTCTGAGGAAGATTTGATTGACGCCCTTCACAGGGCAGGGAAAAGTTTTGACTGGGTGATAATCAATCCTGCCGCCTTTACCCACACCAGCGTTGCTTTAAGGGATGCTGTTCTCGCATCGGGGCTTCCCGTGATAGAGGTCCACCTTACCAATGTCTTTTCCCGTGAGGACTTCAGAAAGCGCTCTTTCATTTCGGATGTGGCAAAGGGCGTTATCTCAGGCTTGGGAATTTACTCGTATCTCTTGGCACTGGAGTTCGTGGCTCATGAAGCCGAATGAGTTTCATCGGTATGCAAAGCCCCTTCTTGATGAGAGGAAGCTGGACCTTCTTCTTATAACCAAGATAGTAAATGTTCAGTATCTTACGGGCTTCACGGGAAGCAGTGGTTTTGTCGTTGTGGACGAGAAGGGATGCCTTTTCCTTACCGACCCGAGATATACCGAACAGGCTAAAAGGGAATGCACTGGCTGGGAGGTTGAGGAGATAAGGGGAGTTAAGCTTTCCCATTGGTTGAAGGCAAGGTATTCTCCGTCAAGGGTTGGGGTTGATGAGTGGGTTTACGCCGGAAGCCTTGAAAGAATGAAAAAAGAGCTTGATAGCGCTGAGTTTGAGGTCGTTTTTAATGTGGTTGAGCCTTTGAGGGTGAAGAAGCACGAATGGGAGCTTGAAAGGATAAAGACCGCACTGGCCGTAGCTGAGGAGGCTTTCACAGAGACACTTGAGTATGTAAAGCCCGGGGTTATGGAGCGGGATTTGGCTCTGGAGCTTGAGTTCAGGATGAGAAGAAAAGGCGCAAAGTCCGCCTCTTTTGATATAATCGTTGCTTCCGGTTACAGGTCCTCTCTGCCTCACGGTGTTGCCTCTTCCAAAAGGATAAAGGAGGGGGAGCTTATACTTTTTGATTTCGGCTGTGTTTACGAAGGCTACTGCTCTGACATTACAAGGGTAGTGAAGCTGGGAAGGGTCTCGGAAGAGGAAAAGAGGATATGGAGGATAGTGGTTGATGCCCTTGAAGCCGCCGTTATTGGTGTGAAGGAGGGGATGCAGGCTTCACAGCTACATGGCATTGCACAGAGTGTGATTGAAGAGGCGGGGTTCGGCAGGTTCTTCGGACACGGCTTGGGACACGGGGTAGGGAGGGAGATTCACGAAGCCCCTTCCATATCACCGCTTTCGGAAGACCGCATTGAAAGGGGTGCCGTTTTTACCGTGGAGCCGGGCATTTACCTTCCCTCAAGGTTTGGCGTGAGGATTGAGGACATGGTTTACATGGGCGGTGAGCCTGAGGTTCTTACCACCCTCTCCCGTGAGATTGTGGAGCTTTAGCCCTTTTCGAGAAGCTCTTTTATCCTCTTGAAGTCTTCCACAGCCGTCTTCTTCTGCCTGGGGTTTCTCAAAAGGTATGCAGGATGGTATGTGGGAAAGACATTGTAGCCGTTGATGCCTTTCAAAAGCCTTCCCCTCACCTTTGATATGGCTATGTTCTGTCCCAGAAGAAGCTTTGCCGCAAAGGAGCCCAGGGCACAGATTATTCTGGGCTGAATTATCTCTATCTGTCTGAACAAAAAAGGCGAGCAGGCTTTGATTTCGTCTTCCAGAGGGTTTCTGTTTCCGGGGGGCCTGCATTTAAGCACATTGGCTATGTAAACCTCTTCTCGCGTTAAACCTACGCTCTCTATCAATCGGGTTAGAAGCTGTCCCGCAAGCCCCACAAAGGGCCTTCCCTGCCTGTCTTCTTCCTCACCGGGGGCTTCTCCTACGAACATAAGCCGGGCGTCGGGATTGCCCTCTCCAAAAACGAGGTTCGTGCGGGTTTTGTGAAGTCTGCATCTTTTGCAGTCCCCTATCTCCTGCCTCAGCTCTTCAAGAAGTCTAGCTTTGTCTGCTGGCTGTGCATTCACCTCTTCTTTCTCCTTTTCCGCATCAATATGGGGACAGCTTACATTGAAAAAGGTGTTTATGCCGGCCCTTTCATACCATAAAAGGAGATTTTTTATCTTTTCAAATTCAGACATCCCTTTTCTTTTTACACTTTGGGGGTTATTTAAATCAAGGCAGTATTACGCTGATAGGAGGAAGTTTTATGAAAGTAGGGGTTATTTCGGATACCCACGACCATCTGGACAATGTGGAGAAGGCTCTTTCCCTCTTCAAAAGAGAGGGAGCCTCCCTTATTATCCACTGTGGAGATATCATCTCACCCTTTTGCCTTGAGCTTTTCAATAAAAGCTCCATCCCTTATCTGGGGGTTTTAGGCAACAACGACGGAGAGATTGAGGTTCTCTTAAACAAGGCTGGGGATAGGCTTAAAAAAGGACCGAGAATAGAGGATATATCCGGTGCGAAAGTGCTGATAAACCATTACCATCACTTCGTTGACGAGATAGCATCTTCCGGAAAATTTGACTTTATCTTTTACGGACACACCCACACGGCTGAGATAAAAAGAGTGGGAGATACCCTTGTGGTCAACCCGGGAGAGGCCTGTGGGTGGATTACGAGAAGGCCTACGGTTGCCCTTGTAGATTTATCTTTGAAGGAGGCAGAGTTAATTGAGCTCGGGTAGTGTAAGCATAAGGGAGAAGGTTTTTCTTGCGCTGAAAGAGATACTTTTGAAAGGTGGATACTCCCATCTGGTGCTGAAGGACTTTTCGCAAGGGCTGAGCCCCAGAGATAAGAAGCTCTTCTGGGAGACCACTCTGGGCGTTTTAAGGTGGCTTGAAAGGATAGACTGGGGCCTTTCCAGACAGATTAAAAGGTATAAAAGGCTTCCGGATGATGTGAAAGTCTGTTTGAGAATGGGCTATTATCAGCTCCTTTTTATGGACAGGATACCTCCATACAGCGTTGTGAACGAGACGGTGGAGGTGGCAAAGAAGTATCTTCCCGTGAAGTACCACAAGTTCACCAACGCAGTGTTGAGAAAGGCTGTCAAACTGCCTTTTCCTGTGGTCAAAGGGATAGACGGATGCGAGCCCTATGCTTCCGTTGCCCGTTCCCATCCTGAGTGGATGGTTGGTAGGTGGCGTCGGTGGTTTGGGGTAAAGGAGCTGGTTCCTCTTCTCAACGCCAACAACCAGCCTGCCCCGTTTACCCTGTGGATAAACAGATATTTCACCACCCTGTCTGAAGTGAGGAAGATTCTGCGGGAGATGGGAATAGAGTGCAAGCCTTTTGAACTGCTTCCCGGAGAGATGCTCCAGCTTCTTTCCGGTGTGGACATAGCCGACACTGAGCTTTACCGGGATGGGCTTGTGACCCTGCAGGATGTTGCGTCTGCTTTCGTGGTGAAGGTGCTTGAACCGCAGCCGGGAGAGGTGATTCTGGATGCCTGTGCCGCCCCGGGGATAAAGACCGCTCAGATAGCCCTTGCCATGAAGAATGAGGGAAGGGTTATAGCCTGTGAAATTAAAGAGGATAGATTTAAGCTTCTTCTGGAAAATGTAAAAAGGCTCGGGGCCGCTATCGTTGAAGGGGTGAACGACGATGTGGTATCTTATGTCAGCACCGTTGAGGATGAATTCTTTGACAGGATACTGGTGGATGCCCCGTGCAGTGATTTGGGAACCATAAGGAGAAGGCCCGAGCTTAAGTGGAGAAGGACTGTTGAGGACGTGCTCTCTTTCTCGTCCAAGCAGAAAAGGATACTTGATGCGGTGGTTCCCAAGCTTAAAGTTGGGGGAACACTGGTTTACAGTGTTTGCTCCTTTGAAAAGGAGGAGACCTTTGATATTGTTGAGCGGATTACAAAGGAGTATCCCCTTGAGGCGGTGGATTTCAAAGAGCTCTTGCCCGATAAAATCAGGGATTGCTGTGAGGACGGAAAGGCCCTCTTTTTGCCGCATAAAACCATGTCTGACGGCTTTTTTATTGCCAAGCTCAGGAGGAGAGGATGATAAAGCTTGCCCCTTCCATATTGAGCGCTGACTTGTGGCGTTTGGGAGAGCAGATAAGAATGGTGGAGGAGGGTGGTGCCCACCTAATCCACGTTGATGTGATGGACGGCAGTTTCGTGCCCAACATAAGCCTTGGGATTCCTCTGGTTAAGTCTCTTAAAGGAAAGACGAAACTGCCCCTTGACGTTCATCTGATGGTTTCAGACCCGGAGTTTTACGCTCCCAGGTTTGTGGAGGCGGGAGCTGATGTGGTTACATTTCATGTTGAAGCCACTCCCCATGTTAACCGGGTTATTCAGTATGTGAAACAGCTTAAAGCCAGGGTGGGGGTTGTGCTTAATCCTTCCACATCCCTCTCTGTTCTGGACTATGTTCTTGAGGATGTTGACATGGTTCTTCTCATGTCTGTTAATCCCGGTTTTGGCGGGCAAAAGTTTATATCTTCCTCCCTCAGAAAGATAGAGGCTCTGAGAAATATGGTTGACAAAAGAGGGCTTTCTGTTGACATAGAGGTTGACGGTGGAATAGGTCCCACCAACATAAGGGATGTGGTGAAGGCGGGTGCCAATGTGATAGTTGCGGGTTCCGCCATATTCAGCGCTTCAGAGCCGCGGGAAAGGGTAAGGCTTTTGATAAAACTTGCTGAGGAGGCCTGGGCTGAGCGAGCCGCTGTTCGTTCTTAGAAAGGTATTGGTTCTTTCCCTTTTTAATCCGCTGTTTCTCATAGTGATTTTGGGACTGCTGGGTTCGCTGAAAAGAAAAAGTGCATTCCTTTTCGTTCTCTTTTTGTCCCTTTACGCCATCTCTATAACCCCAGTTGCTGACAGATTTATAGCGCCCCTTGAGAAGGAGTGTAAGGTTGTTGCCGTGGATAAGGGCATAAGGGATGTGGTGGTTCTGTCAGGAGGAGCTTACCACAGAAAGGACCCCATATCTTCTTCCGGTTGCTCCTCTTTGAAGAGGCTTCTTTGTGGAATTGAGCTGTGCAAAGGGAAGAAGGACTGCAGAATCTACATTTCTGGCGGCTCTGTCTTCGGGAAGGAGAGCGAAGCGGAGCTTCTCTTTGATGTGGCTAAGGATTTCACCAGCGCAAACATTATCGTTGAAGGGAGCTCCAGATTTACCGAGGAAAACGCCGAAAAGATTTCCGGAATTATTGGAAAGAAGCCCTTTTATCTTGTTACCTCGGCGTGGCACATGAAGCGGGCACTGATGCTCTTTAGGGAAAAAGGGCTTTCACCTGTTGCTTACTGCTGTGATTACCTGAAAGAGAACAGCTATGTCTTTCTTGACTACTTTCCTCACTACAGAAATGTGAAAAAGACCTTTCTTGCCCTTCACGAGTATGCGGCTCTTTTATACTACAGGCTTAGACTTCTTCTTAAAGAGAAGGTAAAAGCCCACTATAACGGCGGAAAAAGCAATAAGAAGTAAAGTTACCGTGTGAATGTGCCTTTCAAGAAGCTTTTCGTTGTATCCCACCAGATAGCCCAGAAGGGCCAGTATCGTTACCCATATGGAAGCCCCTAAGAAGGTATATACGGAAAAGGTGATAATGTTCATCCTTGCAAGCCCTGCGGGAAGTGATATGTATTGCCTTATCCCGGGAAGAAGCCTTCCCACGAAGGTGCTTATGGCACCGTGCTCTTCAAAAAAGGCTTCCACTTTTTTGAGCTTTGCTTCAGACAGAAATACCCATCTGCCGTATTTTATTATCAGGGGCCGTCCCAGTTTATACGAAACTGCGTAATTGAAGAGGGCACCGGCTAAGGAGCCGAGGCTTCCGGCGATAATGGCTCCGATAAGGGACATTTCTCCTTTTGCGGCAAGATATCCTGCCGGCGGCATCACCACTTCACTGGGAAAGGGAAAGAAAGAGGATTCAAGAAACATGAGGAAAAATATTCCCGCATACCCCATGTCTCCTACCGTTTTTACTATCCACAGGGCTATTTCCTTCATGGCGACTTTTAGATATATTGTTGCATCATAAGCTTTGCAAGGGAGGGTTTATGAAAATCGTAAGGTTTGCTTACGGCAATAGAGAGTTCACGGGAATAAAAGAGGGGGACAGAATTTTTGCACCGGATGTGATGGGATTTTTTGATGTGAGTGATGTGAAGATACTTGCTCCCGTTTTGCCTTCAAAGATTGTGGCTGTTGCTTTAAACTACAAGGAGCATGCTAAAGAGATGGGGAAGCCTTTACCTGATGAGCCTTTGATTTTCATAAAGCCTTCCAGTGCTCTCTGCAATCCGTATGATGTGATAAAGCTTCCTGAGATGTCAGAAAGGGTGGATTACGAGGGAGAGCTTGCTGTGGTAATAGGAAAAGAGGCCAAAAATGTATCGGTTGAGGAGGCTCCCCAGTATGTTCTAGGCTATACCTGTTTTAATGATGTTACCGCCAGAGACCTTCAGAAAAAAGATACCCTTTTTGCGAGGGCCAAAGGGTTTGACACCTTTGCCCCTATGGGACCCTGGGTGGAGACCGATATTGACCCGTGCGATTTGAGAATAGTGACCAGATTGAACGGGAAAATTGTTCAGGACGGCCGCACTTCCGATATGGTCTTCAATGTGTTTGAACTGATAAGCTTCATATCCCGCATAATGACCCTTTATCCGGGAGATGTTGTAGCTACGGGAACTCCTCCCGGAGTGGGACCTTTAAGTTCAAAGGATAAGGTAGAGGTTGAGATAGAGGGTATAGGAACGCTTGTGAACTATGTGGAATAAGGTGGACGACATACTTTTTCTGGTGGCAATAGGCTTTTATCTTGTGGCAACCGTTCTTTACATGCTCTACATTTTTGTGCCTTCTGATAATGTTAAGAAGGGGGCTACCACCACGCTCCTTACTGCCTTCGTCATCCATGGGATTTCCTTTGCGGCAAGGGGAGTAATGGCGGGGCACTTTCCGGTTACCTCTTTGTTTGAATCCCTCTCCTTTTATTCGTGGCTCCTTGCCGGCGGCTATCTTCTGCTGGAGCTGAAGTATAACCTGCCGGTTCTGGGAGCTTTCGTTTCACCTCTTAACCTCGTTATGGCGCTTTGTGCCTTCTTTGTTAGACAGCCTGCGGCTCCTCTTCCCCCTGCTTTAAAGAGCGGATGGCTTACCATACATGCCGTAACCTCTTTTATAGGAGAGGCCGCTTTTGCCCTTTCCTTTGTGGTGAGCGTGGTCTATCTCCTGCAGGAAAGGCAGATAAAGAAGAAAAAGATGGGTATGCTTTTCAGAAGGCTTCCACCTCTGAACAAGCTTGACGACATAAACTACAAAATACTGACTGTAGGTTTTCCTTTCCTGACGCTGGGTATAATCACGGGAGCCGTATGGGCAAATTACGCATGGGGCTCTTACTGGAGCTGGGACCCCAAGGAGACCTGGTCTCTTATCACCTGGCTCGTCTATGCCGGGATACTTCACGGAAGGCTCACCGCAGGCTGGAGGGGGAGGAGAGCGGCCATATTTTCAATTATAGGCTTTGGTTGTGTGCTGTTTACCTTCCTCGGGGTAAATCTTCTTCTTCCGGGACTACACTCTTACAGCAGGATGTGAGGCGGTATGGACATTTTCGTGGTAGGTCTTAACCATAAAACGAGCCCCGTTGAGATAAGAGAAAAACTGGCTATCCAGCCGGAAGAGATAGAGACCTATTTTCCCAATCTTCTCGGTGCAAAGGTGAGGGAGCTTGCCGCCCTTTCCACCTGCAACAGGGTGGAGTTTTATTTCTGGGGAGAAGAGGACGGGGTTGACGAGATAGTGAGTTTTGTGTGTGAGCTTAAAGGCGTATCCTCTGATGAGCTGAAAAAGTATCTTTACGTGTATAAGGGGGAGGAAGCGGTTGTTCATGTCTTCAGGGTGGCTTCAAGCCTTGACTCCATGGTTTTGGGTGAGCCGCAGATTGTAGGGCAGTTTAAGGACGCTTTTGAGCTTTCCCAGAAGGCAAACCTTACCGGCCCTTTTATCAACCAGCTTATGTCAAAGGCTCTTTCCACATCTAAAAAGGTGAGGACGCGGACGGGAATAGGGGAATCCGCTGTTTCCGTAAGCTATGCCGCCGTTGAGCTTGCCGAAAAGATATTCGGTGAACTCAACAAGTGTGTGTGTGCCCTTATAGGTGCAGGAGAGATGGCGGAGCTTGCCGCAAGGCACCTGAAGGATGCCGGTATAAAAAAGTTGCTTGTGGTAAACAGAACCTTTGAGAGGGCGGTTGAGCTGGCGAAAGAGCTTGGGGCTTATCCCATGAGCTTTGACGAGTTTGACGATGCCCTTCTGGAAAGCGATATAGTGATAACTTCCACCGCTTCTCAGAGCTTCATACTTGATAAGCCGAAGATGGAGAAGATAATGAAAAAAAGAAAGCACCGTCCTATATTCCTGATAGACATAGCCGTTCCCAGAGACATTGACCCTCAGGTTGACGAGGTGGAAAACGTCTATCTATACAACATAGACGATTTAGAGGCGGTGGTTGAGGAAAACAGAAGGAGGCGTGAAAAGGAGGCGGTAAAGGCCGAGGCTATAGTCAGAGAGGAGGCAAAGAAGTTTGTTTCGTGGCTTAAAACCCAGGAGGTGGTGCCTCTTATCGTTGCTTTGAGGGAGAGGGCGGAGGCTATAAGACAGGCTGAGCTTAAAAAGACCCTTTCAAAGCTGAATCTTTCGGATAAAGAGCTGAAAGCCATAGAGGCCATGTCATCTTCAATAGTGAACAAGCTTCTGCACCCTGTTTTAAGCTATGTGAAAAAGAACTCCGTGTCCGGAGATACAAAGAGGATAGCTCCCATAATAAAAGAGATGTTTTCCTTGGAGGATAAAGATGAGGATAAGGATAGGAACCAGAGGAAGTAAGCTAGCCCTCTGGCAGGCGAACTATGTTAAAGGCAGGATTGAAGAGGAGCTTGGATGGGAGGTTGAGCTTGTCAAGATAAAGACCAAAGGGGATAAAATCACCGATGTGCCCCTTGCCAAGGTAGGCGGAAAGGGCCTTTTCGTCAAGGAGATAGAGGAGGCACTTCTTGACGGAAGAATTGACATAGCCGTTCACAGCCTGAAAGATATGCCTTCCGTTTTGCCGGAGGGCCTTGAGATAATAGCCGTTACGGAGAGGGAGGAGCCCTGGGATGTTCTTGTATCAAGGAAGCCTCTGAGCTTTGACGAGCTCAGCACCCACAGAGTCGGCACCTCTTCGTTGAGGAGAACCGCCCAGCTGAAGCACTTTAAGCCCGAGGTTGCCGTGCTTCCTTTAAGGGGGAATCTTGATACGAGACTGAGGAAGCTTTCCGAAGGTGAATTTGACGCCATCATAGTTGCCCTTGCCGGGCTAAAAAGGCTTGGCGTTGTGCCGGAGCACTTTTTCGTGCTTGACAACTTTATCCCTGCCATTGGTCAGGGAGCCCTTGCCGTTGAGGCAAGAGCGGGAGCGTTTCCCGAGATAAGGAGTATCCTCAACTGTGATAAAACGGAGATTGAAGTTAAGGCAGAGAGGGCTTTTCTGGAGACCATCGGGGGAAGCTGTCAGGTTCCCGTGGGTGCTTTTGGAAGGCTTGATGGCGGGAGACTTTATTTAAAGGGGTTTATAGCCCATCCTGAAGGCTATCCCTTTTACGAGGACGAGATTTCCGGTGCTCCTGAGAAGGCTTACCAGTTAGGGATAACCCTTGCCCGTGCCCTTCTTGAAAGGGGCGGCAGTGAGGTTGTTAAGGAGCTGGGGTTATAGCTCATTCCTCAATGTTCATCCACTTTCTCAGTTTCCACCGGAGAATTTTACCTGCTGGCGTTCTGGGTATATATTCCACCGTGGTTATCTCGTGGGGAAGCAGCTTGGGATTTTTTAGCTTTCTTAAAATCAGAGACCTGAGCTCGTCTTCCAGCTGTTTGAGGGGTTTATCAGGGTTCTCTAACGAAAGGCAGAGAATTATCTTCTCCCGTGATTTGTCTTCTATAACTCCGGCGTCCTTTACTGCCGGATGTTCTTTAACCACCTCTTCAACATCCAGAGGCGAGTAGTTGTGGCCGTTTATCTTTAACAGGTCTTCTTCCCTTGATGCAAAGTGGAGGTATCCCTCTTCGTCCTTGAAGATGATGTCTCCTATGTAGGACCAGCCGTCAATCACGGACTTCTCCTGCTTCTCTATGTTGTTCCAGTAAAGGGGACCGGTGGGACCTTTGACCAGCATTCTGCCCAGCTCTCCGGGTCTGCATTCTTTCCCTTCTTCATTCACTATCCGTACCTTCACGCCGGGAATGGGTATTCCGAAAGAGCCGATTTTGGGCTTCAGCCTTACCGCATTTGACACTATGAGGTGCAGAAACTCAGTGGCTCCCAACCCCTCGTATATGGGCATTCCTGTCTCGTCCAGCCACTTTTTGAATATCCGCGGCTCTAAAGGAGAGCCGCCGGTTGTGCACATTCTCACGGTTTTGAACTTGTCTTTGGAGAAATTCTTGGCGTTAAGCAGGGCTTCGTAAAAGCTGGTTAACCCGGTGAGCACATTTGCCCTGAACTCCTCTATCCCTTCAATGATTTTTTCGGGGATAAACTGGGTGAAAAGCAGTTCCGTGGCTCCGGCAAAAAGCGGAATCAGAATGAAGGTTCCGAACCCTGCGGCAAAGGTTACAGGAGCCGCTCCCGTAATGATGTCTCCTATTCCCAGCCGCCACACGTATTTGTTCACCAAGAAGCACTCGTATAATATGTTTCTTGCGAGGTGTATGCAGCCTTTGGGCATTCCCGTGGTGCCTGATGTGTGCAGTATTACGCAGGGAAAGTCTGGCTCCACATTCTCAAGAATGTAGCTGTCGTCTTCTTTTTCCAGTATCTCCTCATAAATCTGGGTGTAGGTCTCTTCGGGTATGGGAAGCTCTCTCTTTATCACCACCACGTCTTTTATGCTCTCCATTTTCTTTATCACGGGAAAGACCTTCTCAATGAACTTGGCGCTTACGAAAATGGCTTTCAGCTTTACGGCGTTGAGCAGGTATTCCATTATGTGGGGCTTCCAGTAAGGGGATATGGGAACGGATATGCCCCCTATTCGGAAGATGGCAAGGTTTATAGCGATTGACTGGGGCGAGTTTAGAAGCACAAAGCCTATTCTGTCTCCCTTCTGGTAGCCTCTTTTCTTAAGGAAATTGGCTATTCTCAGGGAGGCTTTGAAGATGTAATCATAGCTGAAGCTCATCTTCTTGAAGAAGACCAGGGGCCTTTCGGAAAAGCCGGCTTCTATGTGTCGGTCTATGAGATACCAGGCGATGTTATAGTTTTTCCGGGATATTTTGAAATCTTCCGGGTATATGAATTGGGGCCAGAGATTTCGCGGCGGTATGTATTTTTCAAGCTCCATCTCATGCTCCAAATTTTTTGAGCTTCAGCGCATTTGCAAGCATAAGCACCATAGCATCCACAGCCTCGTATATGTGGAGGTTGCCTCTGGCACAGCCCCTTTCCGAAAAGTCTTCAACTCCAGAGGGCCTTGCGAAGGGGGAGTGGAGTAGAAATGGGTTGGGATGCCAGCTGTGGCCTTTTAAGACGGCAGGGGTGGAGTGGTCCCCGGTTACGGCAAGCACATCCGGCTTAAGCTCCAGTATAAGCGGCAGTTTTTCGTCAAACTCTTCTATGAGCCTGACCTTGGCTTCAAAGTTTCCATCTTCACCGTAGGAGTCGGTCTTTTTTATGTGGAGGTAGAAAAAGTCAAACTGCTGGTAGTGTTTTTTAAGGGTTTCTATCTCGTCTTCTATTCCATTGCCTTCCACTTTGAGGGTCTCCATTCCCACGAGTTTCGCCAGTCCTTTATACATTGGATAGGTGGCTATAGCCGCCGGGTTAAGCTTGAAAAGCTCGGACATGGACGGTATGTGGGGAAGGGCAGAGATACCCCTTAAAAGGATGTAGTTTGCCTTTTTCTCTTCCCGCAGGACTTCCCTTGCTCTGTTGAGCAGAAGCTCAAGTATCTTTGCAAGCTTTTCCCCTCTGGGGTCTGTGGCTTTGGGCTTAATGGGCTCTTTTCCCTCTTTCTGTGGGTCTGTGTCGTTTACGAAGGGGAATAGCCCTTCTCCCCTGAGCCTTATGGCAAATCTGTGCTCCATCCCGGGGGTAAAGGTAGCTTCAACGTCCTCTATCTTCGCCACTTTTTCCTGAAGCAGGCGGCAGAGCCTGCGGTTTTCCTCTGTGGGTATTCTTCCTGCCCTTCTGTCAATCACCACAAGCTTTCCGTTCTCTTCTTTCACCGTGCAGAAATTGCCCCTTATGGCGATATCTCCCCTTTTGAGCTCAACGCCAAGGCCTAAATTTTCAAGAACCCCTCGTCCTATCTGGTATTTGAGGGGCTCGTATCCGAACAGTGCGAGATGAGAGGGCCCTGAACCCGGCGTGATTCCCGGGGATATGGGGTGAACGAGCCCTATCTCCGATATTCTGGCAAGCCTATCAAGATTTGGGGTTTTAGCGCTCTCCAGTTCCGTTTTTCCGGTTTCGTTAGGCGCTCCCCCCAGACCATCCAGCACCACGAGCACAATCTTCCTTTCGTTTTTCTGAGCCAGCTCTTTTATAAGTTCTTCTCTATCCATTTGTATCCTCCGGCTTTCAGGAAAGCCTCAAGCTCTTTTATGTCTTCAAAGATTTTGCTTGACGTGATTCTCACCACCCAGTTGTGTTTCATGGGGGTAATGCTCCAGACGGGGACATTGCTCTTGTAGGCTTCCCACATCTCAATGGCGGTGCCCATACTTGCCTCCGGTATAAAGGCTACCAGAAGGCTGGAGTGCTTTACGAGGTCTATGTGGTAGAGAAAGGTTTTCTTTGCCTCCTCGTCGGAATAGCTTGCACACTCAGGATGATTGCTGACCGGGTCATAGATTTCGTAGCCTTCAAAGTATTTCTCAAGCAGTTCCTTGAGATAATCTCTGTAGTTCTGCGGATATAAGCTTGTATCCCGAGCCGAGCCCTGTATTATGCCGCCTATAAAGATGAGCTTTCTCTTCATATCTCAAGCTCAACCCTCTCTTTTAGCCATCTCTTAACTTCTTCTAAAAGCTCTTTCTTGTAATTTTCATCAACCACCACTTCATCAAGATAGGCTTTGTATTTTTCAAAGGCTTCATCTCCCTTTTTCTTGTATTCCTCGTCTTTGGTGAGCCTGTAGAGGGCATAGTATGTTTCCGCCACATGCCTTATCCATCCCTTGCCCTCTTCTTCGTCCATCTTGATGGCATAATCCAGAAACTTCTTGTAGGCTTCTATGGCTTCATCAATTCTGCCGAGCCTTTCGCATATGTCCGCCACATCACTCCAGAAGACCCCGTCTTCCTCTTCAGCCCTTCTTCTGTTCACCTCAAGGGCAGTCTCCCAGCACTTTAACGCCCTTTCCTTGTCTCCCACCTTCTCCCACATCTTGGCGGCGTCGTCCCAGTACCACTCCTCTATCTGAGCGAGCTTTTCCAGAATCTCCGCGGCTTTTCTGAGGTCGCCAAGCTTCTCCTCGTATATCTCTTTTGCCCTTCTCAGGTAGTAATCACCGTGCTCTTCCTTTTCCGCAAGCATCTCGTAAAGCCTTGCCACCTCTTTCCAGTCCCCCAGCTCCTCGTAGCAGATGGAGGCTGAGGTATACCATCCCAGCTCTTCGTAAAGCTTTGCGGCTTCCCTCCACATCTTCTTTCTTCTGTATTTTATGGCGGCTTTATCCTTCTTCCCCTCTTTTATGAGCTTTTCAGGGGACTTGAACCAGTCTATCACCCCCAGCTCCGGCTCCATCACATACAGGGTTGCGGCTACCCCCATGAGCACGAAGGCGATGAATATCAGCCAGAAGAGCAGGGGATGGGCATAGGTTATGGTCTCGTATATTTCAATAAGCGCCAGAATCCCTATGCCCGATGCGGGTATGCCCAGCTTGTAGTTCTTTGCCCATAGGGCAAGTCCGCCTATAAAAAGGGTGGCTGCGGCAATTCCCAAAAGAACTAAAACCAGTATTATCTTCAGCACCACTATCATCGGGATTTCTCCCTTGCAATTTTGCCTTCCGCTTTAAGCACTGTGAGCATCCCCGAAAGCACAGTGTCCGGGGTAAGGGATATGCTGTCTATCCCGCACTTGACCAGAAACTCAGCGAACTCTGGATAATCGGAAGGAGCCTGTCCGCATATACCTATTTTTCGTCCGTATTTGTGGGCGGTCTCTATTACGGAAGCCACCATCCTTTTGACCGCTTCGTTCCTTTCGTCGTAAAGGTGGGCGATGAGCTCGGAGTCCCTGTCAACACCGAGCACCAGCTGGGTGAGGTCGTTTGAGCCTATGGAGAAGCCGTCAAATATCTCGGCGAATTTATCAGCAAGAACCACGTTCACCGGCAGCTCGCACATGACATAAACTTCCAGTCCGTTTTCTCCCTGAACGAGCCCGTGCTTCTTCATTTCGTTTATGACCTTTACCCCTTCTTCCGGGGTTCTGCAGAAGGGTATCATCACCTTCACGTTGGTGAGCCCCATCTCGTCCCGCACCTTTTTGAGCGCCTTGCACTCAAGGGCAAAGCCGTCTCTGTATTTGGGGTGGTAGTATCTGCTGGCTCCCCTCCATCCCAGCATGGGATTGCTTTCCACCGGTTCAAACTGCCTGCCTCCTATGAGGTTTGCGTATTCGTTGGACTTGAAGTCGCTCAGCCTGACAATCACCGGCTTGGGGTAGAAGGCCGCGGCTATGGTTCCTATACCCTCTGCAAGCTTGTCAACGAAATAGGAGGGTTTGTCCGGATATCCTTTGGTGAGCTTCTCTATCTTCTGCTTTACCTCTTCGTCTTTCAGCTCGTCAAATCTTATGAGAGCAAGCGGGTGAATCTGAATGTAAGAGTTTATGATAAACTCGAGCCTTGCGAGTCCCACACCGTCGTTGGGTATCATGGCGCAGTTGAAGGCCTCTTCCGGATTGCCCAGTATCATCATCACTTCGGTCTTGGGCTTTGGAATGTCTTTCAGCTCTATTCTTTCAACCTCGTATTCGAGCTTTCCGTCGTAAACATAGCCCACATCACCCTCGGCACAGGACACGGTGACTTCCTGCCCGCTCTTCAGTATCTCCGTTGCGGGCTTTCCGTCTGCTGATTGGGCTCCCACTATTGCCGGCACTCCGAGCTCCCTCGCAACTATGGCGGCGTGGCAGGTTCTTCCTCCTCTGTCTGTGACGATAGCCGCTGCAAGCTTCATTATGGGCTCCCAATCGGGGTCGGTCATCTCGGTTACGAGTATCTCTCCCTTCTTGAACTTGTGCATCTCTTTCACGGAGTTAATCACATGGACCTTGCCGGATGCAATCTTGCT
>JAADEW010000010.1 GCA_013153205.1 Deferribacteres bacterium
TCAGATAGCCTCTTTCAGGAGGATTGTGAGAGAGCACGGGCTTTCATCTCTTTCTGTGGTTCACCTTGCCAACTCTGCGGGCTTGCTCTTTTACCCCGATGCCGTTTTTACGGGGGTCAGGGTGGGAATAGCCCTTTACGGTGGCATAGACTATCCCGGCCTTAGAGAGGCTATGCATGTGAGGACCCGAATCTTGAGCGTTAAAACTGTTCCGCCGGGATGGAGCGTAAGCTACGGAAGAACCTACAGAACGGAGAAACCGAAAAGAATAGGCATTATCCCCTTTGGGTATGCTCTGGGGTATTCCCGCAGTTTTTCAAATAAGGCTTATGTTTCGGTGAAAGGCAGAAGGAAGCCCGTGCTCGGCAGGGTCTGTATGGACCTCACCGTTATAGACCTTGACGGTGTGGACGCACATGCCGGGGATTATGTGTATCTTTTAGGCGGGGAGGGAGAAAGAATTTCCGTATTTGAGCTTTCCAGATGGTGCGGCACCATCACCTACGAGGTTTTCTGTCAGCTGGGCGGCGGAAACTCCAGAATCAAGAGGCTGGTTTAGCGGGTTCAAAGGCTTATATCCTGCATTTGGGAAGGGTGTTCTTGCCATTTTTTCCGTCTGTCTATAAACTTTCCAGTTATGGGGCTCTTTGAAGCTGTTTACAGGTTTATATATGAACTGGGTGATATGACCATTCTGCTTTGGAAGACCTTTTACTGGATGTTTCGTCCGCCCTTCAGGTTCAGGGAGCTTTTCAAGCAGATGGAAAAGTTTGGCGTCTCCTCCCTCTCCGTGGTGGTGATTACCTCAACCTTTACGGGTATGGTTCTTGCCCTTGAGACATACACCGGCTTGAAGAAGTTTAACGCCGAGTCCGTTATCGGCTCTCTGGTTGCGGTCTCCATGTTCAGGGAGCTTGGTCCCGTGCTCACCGCTTTGGTGGTTACCGGAAGGGCGGGTTCTGCCTTTGCGGCGGAGCTCGGAACAATGAGGGTGACGGAGCAGATAGACGCCCTCTATTCCATGGCGGTTGACCCCATACACTACCTCGTGGTGCCGAGAATCATAACGGGATTCACCATGCTACCCATTCTCACCATTATATCAGACCTTCTGGGGGTTGCCGGTGGCTACTTTGTAAGCGTGGTGCTTCTCAGGATAAACGCCCATACATATGTGAGGCAAATGCTGAACTACACGGACCTCCACGACCTGTTTGCCGGTATTGTGAAAGCCGCTGTCTTCGGGCTTCTCATAGCGCTGGTCTGTTGCTACAAGGGCTATACCACAAGGGGCGGAGCGGAAGGGGTGGGTAAAGCCACCACTCAGGCTGTGGTTATAAGCTCGGTTCTGGTGCTGGTGGCGGATTACTTCCTGACTTCTTTCATGTTTTAGGGGTTTTTGATGTATGCGATACAGCTGATAAATGTTCATAAAGCCTTCGGCAAGCAGAAGGTTTTAAAAGGGGTCTCCCTTGCAATTAAAAAGAGGGAGCTCTTTTACATCATCGGAAAAAGTGGAGAAGGAAAGAGCGTTCTCTTAAAGCACATGATTGGGCTGATAAAGCCTGATAAAGGCAAGGTTCTCGTTGAAGGGCAGGACATAAACGCGGTGGAGGGGAAGGAGGCTATAAAGCTGAGGAGAAAGATTGGCATGGTCTTTCAATACGGTGCCCTCTTTGATTCCATGACGGTTTATGAGAATGTGGCTTTTCCCCTGAGGGAGCACTTCAGCTATTCCGAGGAGGAGATTAGGGAGATTGTGAGGGAGAAGCTTTCCCTCGTTGACCTTGAGGGTATAGAGCACAAAATGCCTTCCGAGCTTTCGGGGGGCATGAGAAAGAGGGTGGCTTTAGCCCGCGCCCTTGCCCTAAACCCCGAGATACTCCTTTACGATGAGCCAACCACCGGTCTTGACCCGGTGCTCACCGAGGAGATTGACAGGCTCATAAGCTCCACGCGGGATAGGGTGGGGGTCACCTCCGTTGTGGTCAGCCACGATATATGGAGCGTGGTGAAGTATGCGGATAGGGTGGCTTTTCTTTCAAACGGAAGGATTGAGTTTCTCGGAACGCCTCAGGAGTTTCTGGATTCGGATAACCCTCTGGTGAGGCGGTTCGTCTGTGCAAGGTTTGAAGAGTCAATGATGAAGCTCCTCATTTCCGCATGCCGCAGAAGGGCAGGCATCACAGGCTGTCAATAATCTCTATGAGGGCTTTTCTCTTTTCAGGGGTGAGCCTTTCCTCGTGGTAAATTATCGGTTCCACCTCTTTTGCAAAGGTTAGGGCTTTTTCTCTCATTCTCTTTTCCGGAATTCTGCGGGCGAACTCTTCCAGCCCCTCGCTTTCTCTCTTCTTGTATCCCAGCTTCTCCATTCTGGTCAGGAATTTTCTAACCAGCCTCTTTTCTTCAGGCTCTTTGTGGAGCAGTCCCTTCAAAACGAGCAGTGTGATGGCAAGCACCGCCGCTAATAGGGCTGAAACTCTTAAGCCGTGCATCTTCAGGGCTTTATTCTTCCTGATGCGGGCTATTCCTTTCATTCGCCTGAGGCTTATTCTTACCTTTTTTAAAAGCGAAAGCTGTGTCTGAAGGTCGTAGTTTACCACGAACATGACCCAGTAGTAGTTTATCAGGTCTGCGGCTTTTCGTATTCTTGACAGAAGAGAGCTCCTTTTCGCCTCTGTTCGGGCTCTTGGGGTGGGGTCAACCCTTACCCATCCTGTTCCCTTTTCGTAGGCTTCCACCCACACGTGAGCCTGCTTCTGTGATATGCGGTAATATCCTCCCAGCTCATTG
The DNA here is from genome assembly GCA_013153205.1 of Deferribacteres bacterium. GTDB lineage: Bacteria > Thermosulfidibacterota > Thermosulfidibacteria > Thermosulfidibacterales > Thermosulfidibacteraceae > JAADEW01. Next base: position 2,794 of record JAADEW010000010.1, read on the forward strand.
TATTCTCCCCCTCTGAACCCTGCCACAAGCCTTGCCGGTATCCCGCACATGCGGAGTATCACTGCGGCGGCTGAAGCGAAGAATTCGCAGTTTCCCCTTTTTAGCTCCAGAAACTCTTTCAGGGGCTCTTCAGATGAGGGAAGTCCTGTTAAGGTGTAGGTAAAGTTTTTCTGGAAGTAAGAGAGCACATTTTTTACGCTGGATTCGGCGTTTTTCGCGCACAGCTTTTTGGCGAGAACTTTCACATTTTCAGGCAGATTTGGAGGAAGCTGAAGGTATCTTCCATCGGGGATATCCTGCGGGCGTATTTGAGGGTATGAAACGGCTTTGTAATGCATCTTTTTCAGAACGGGATGGGTCAGTTTGAAGGTGTAGTCGGATAAGAACCTCACTTTAGGAGCCCTTACAATAAGCGGGGTGTCAAGGGCAAAGAGATACTCCTCACCGTACGGCTCAAGGTATATCTCCTGCCTGACGGCGTCTTTGTAAGTGGCGTATATGGTCCTTTTTATTCTTCTCGTTCCCCTTTTCCATACCCTGCCGTCAAAGTATTCTAAAGTTATGCCGCGCCAGTAGAGGTATTCTTCGGGAAGTTTTCGGACCTTCACCCTCATAACGGTTGTGTCG
>JAADEW010000027.1 GCA_013153205.1 Deferribacteres bacterium
TTTTAAAACCGTATCGGACGAGGGAATTTTCAGCGGCAGGGGAAAGATGGGTATATACAATCAGATTATGCTGTGGGAGCTTTCTAACTACGTCTCTAAAAACTTTGAGACCGACATAGGGAAAAAGATATACGAAAAATTTTCGGCGAAAGATTTAAGTTTGCCCCCTTCCCGGACGATAAGTAATATAGAGAAATGATTTGGGAGGGTGGTTAAAAATGAGAGTAGATGACAAGAAGCTTCAGGAAATTTATCAGCTCTATCAGGGTGACAGGAGTGCTCAGGTAGAAAGGGCAAGGGATATCAGGCCGGCTGACAAGTCTGCTCCTGAACAGAAGCGTGTGAGAGAGGGGGATAGGGTAGAGCTTTCAAAGGAGTTGAGAGAGCTTGAGAGGCTGAAAAAACAGGTGAGAGAGCAGGAAAGGGTTAGAGAAAGGCGTGTTGAAGAGGTGAAAAAGCAGGTAGAAGAAGGGACTTACGACATGAACGCCAGGAGAACCGCTTACGGTATGATGAGGGAAAGTATAATTGATAAGATAGTAAAATGAGGGAATGGATAAAAAATCTTGTGGACATACTTGAGGAAGAGATAGGTATTCTGGAAGGAATGCTGGCTCTTCTTGAAAGAGAGAGGAAAGCTATAATTGAAGGGAATATTTCTGAACTTGTGACCATTACCAAGGAGAAGGAGACTCTTTCCATAAGGGAAAAGCTTCTTGAGGAGGCGCGGATTTCCTGTCTTGAGAAGGCAAACAGAAAGGGAGTCACCCTGAGCAGACTTATTGAAGAGGCGCAGGAAGACGAGAAGCCCGTTCTTGAAAATGTGCAGAAAAGGTTGAAGCAGGTGGTGGATAGGCTTTTGTGGGAGAATAAGAGAAACAGCTTTCTCATAACCAAGGCTATAGAACTTAATCAGGATTTAATAAGACTTTTTTCGCCTATTTACTCGCTTTCTTACAGGCCAAACGGTAATCTTGACAGGGCAGGTCTGAAAGGCAGTTTTCAGGCAAGGGGGTAGTGAGCTTTGAGCCTTTTTGCCCTTCTTAACATAGGAAAAACCGGTATCAACACCTATCAGCGGGCTATGAATGTAACCGGTGAGAATGTAGCCAACGTCCATACCCCAGGTTATGTGAGAAGAAGGGCTGAGCTGAGTGAGCTTCCCCCGTATCAGTCCGGCAACCTCCTTCTGGGCACAGGGGTGGATGTAACCGAGGTGAAGCGTCTGGTTGACAGCGTCCTTGACAGGCGGGTGGCGGTGGAGAAAGGGGAAAGCGGTTTCTGGGAAGCCCTGTCGGATGTTGCCCTGTCGGTGGAGACTGTTCTGAATGAACATCAGGGTCTGGGATTGAACGATGTGATGACGAAGTTCTGGGATGCGTGGCAGTCCCTTTCCGTTAATCCTGAGGGCACGGCAGAAAGGGATATCGTGGTGGAAAGCGCCCTCAATCTGGTTGAATCCTTTGACGAGGCGAAAAACGACATACTCAATACCGTTAAAGACGGAGTAAGTAAGATAAAGGATTGGGTGGACGAAGCCAACAGGCTTATCAAAGAGATTGCCGGTCTTAACAGGAAGATAACTGAAGTTGAGTCTCAGGGCACCAACGCCAACGAGCTGAGGGACTCTCTTTCCCTTAAGTTGAAAAGGCTTTCGGAGCTTGTGGGGATAACCTATCATACAGACGCTAAAAAAGGCGTTCAGGTCTTTCTGCCCAATGGAATCTCCCTCGTTGATGGCGGAGACTACAGGACTCTCTCCTTTTCGGAGGGGGATTTTTACAGAAAGATTGTGGGCTTTTTGAACGATAAGCCTTACTTTCGTGAGGTAAGCTTTGAGAAGGACTACCTTAAAATAGAGGCGGCGGGTGAAGATGTAACCGAGGTTCTCGGTGGGAAGATTGGCGGCACCTTGAAGGGGGTTGTCGGCTTTTCCGACGATACCCTGAGGAGATTGAACGACCTCGCTTCGGAAATTATCTATCAGGTCAACAAAAGGCATGTGGAAGGTATAGGCAGACAGCCTATCACTTCTCTCACCAGCGAGGTGACCGTGTCGGATAAGAACAAGGCTATAAGCGAGCAGGAGAACCTCCTGTTTAAGGACAGGCTTAAAGCGGGGGCTTTTGAGATAAAGATATGGGACAGCGAGAACAACCTTGTGAACACCACCATGATAAATGTTTCTCCCGATGACACCGTGGATTTGGTGGTGCAGAAGATAAACCTTATAGACCATCTTGATGCCTTTGTGAGTAGCAGTGGCAAGATAGTGATACAGGCAGATAGCGGGTATTCTTTTTCCTTTGACAACGATACCTCTGATTTTCTGGTGGCTTTTGGTTTCAACAACTTCTTTAAAGGCGACAGCATTTACGACATGGGGGTTTCCGATAGGATAAAAGCCAACCATCTTTATGTTGCCGCGGGCAAAACTCCTAATCCGGGAGATAACACGGTTGCTCTTGAGATAGCTCAGCTTCCTTTTGAAAGGATTATGGAAGGCAATGAGACCTTCGGCGGCTACTACGACCGGGTGGTGTCAGAGCTTGCCACTAAAGTCTCAAGGGTGAAGAATGTCAGCGATGATACAAAAGCGTTTTTAGCCCAGCTTGAGGATAAATGGCAGTCGGTATCCGGGGTCAATCTGGACGAGGAGATGACGAACCTGATTAAGTTTCAGAGGGCGTATGAAGCCTCTGCAAGGTTTATCACCACGGTGGACGAGATGATTAATACCGTGGTCAACAGAATGGGAGTGGTTGGGCGATGAGAATCACGGATAGCATGCTGGTAGAAAGATTTCTGAGAATGCATCAGGAGATAATGGAGCGGATTGAAAAGGCTTCCTATCAGCTTTCCTCGGGCAAGAAGCTGAGGTATCCCCATGAAAATCCGGCGGATACCTCGCAGATTTTGAACCTTAAAAGAAGCATAAGCGAGATGGAGAGGTTTCTTGACAACGTCAACGAAGGCAAGGCGTGGCTTGGCATTACTGAGTCTGCCTTTGACAAGGTGGAGGATTATCTCAAAAGGGTGCAGGAGCTCACCATATCAGGCGCCAATGACGATAAGGATAGAGATTCAAGACTTGCCATTGCGCAGGAGCTTGATGAGATATTCGGCGAGCTCGTTGATATGGGTAATACCAAGTCAATGGACAGATACATCTTTGCCGGAACCAAAACCGACGAGCCGCCCTTTTCCAAACCGGAGGAGAACACCATCAAGGTTAATACTGCCGGTGCTCCTGCGAGTCTTGAGGTGACAGACGCTTTTTCCGATTTCTATCAGTTTGCAACAGGCAAATACAGGCTCTTTATGAAGCGTGAGGGCACCGATAGAATCGCGGTGTGGCTGGAAGACCAGTCCGGTGAGA
>JAADEW010000034.1 GCA_013153205.1 Deferribacteres bacterium
GATGTGGTTCTGCTTGAAGAGATATTCAAGAGCGAAGGAATAAGGGTGGCCATTTCGGAAAGGGACGGTTTTTCCTACCTCAAGATTTACAGCTCTGACGAGCTCAAGCTTTCCGATGTGGTGCCCATGCTTGAAAACTTTCATCTGAGCATCTGGGACGAGAAGCCCTTTGAGATAGAGTTTCCTACCGGTAAGAGGTATCATCTCCACATTTACAGGGTTCTCACCAAGGACGACAAGACCATTGACCCTTCAGCTTACGGAAGGCTCTCCGATGCCATAATAGCCGTTATGAACAGGATAGTGGAGTCAGACCCCCTGAACAGCCTCATCATAACTGCCGGGTTTGACTGGAAAGCCGCCGATGTTTTGAGAACCTACAGAAACTACATCCGGCAGATTGTCCCTTCCATAGCCTATTCCACGGCATACATAGCCTTCAAAAACTATCCCCACATAACCCGGTATATCTGGGAATACTTTGACACCAAGTTCAATCCGGAGCTGAAGCTCTCCCTTGAGGAGAGGGCATCCCGCCTCGTTGATATAGAGGACAGGTTCTACCAGTCCCTCTCGGAGGTTTTCAGCATATCCGAGGATAAGGTTTTCAGAGCCTATTTCAACGCCGTTAAAAGCACCATAAGGACCAACTTCTACAGAAAGGATAAAAAGTGCCACTACATATCCATAAAGATAGACTGCAAGTCCATTGCCGAGATGCCCCTTCCGAGGCCCATGTATGAGATTTACGTGCACGAAAGGGGAGTGGAAGGGGTCCATTTAAGAGGCGGTAAGATAGCGAGGGGCGGTATAAGGTGGAGTGACAGGCCTGACGACTTCAGAACGGAGATACTCGGGTTGATGAAGACCCAGATGATAAAGAACGCCATAATCGTTCCCACGGGAGCCAAAGGCGGTTTCGTGGTGAAGCTCCGCTACTATCAGGTGAACACGAGGGATGAGCTTGATAAGCTTGTTAAGGAGAAGTATTCCATCTTCATCAGGGGCCTTCTTGATGTAACCGACAACATAGTGGACGGCAAGGTCGTTCCGCCTCCGGATGTGATAAGGTATGACGACGATGACCCCTATCTCGTTGTTGCCGCGGATAAGGGGACGGCGAGGCTTTCCGATGTGGCAAACAGCATAGCGAGAGAATACAGGTTCTGGCTGGACGATGCCTTTGCTTCCGGAGGCTCCACCGGCTACGACCACAAGGCTTTGGGAGTCACCGCCAAGGGAGCCTGGGTCTGCGTGAAGAGGCATTTTATGGAGATGGGGGTAAATCCCGAAGAGGATATAATCACCGTGGTGGGCATCGGAGATATGTCCGGTGATGTCTTTGGAAACGGACTTCTCAGGTCAAAGACTGTAAAGCTGATAGCCGCTTTCAACCACCGTGTCATCTTTATTGACCCCGACCCGGACCCGGAAATCTCCTATCAGGAGAGGTTGAGGCTTTTCCGTGAGGTTAAGGATTGGGACCACTACAATCCCGAGCTGATAAGTAAAGGCGGTGGAGTTTACAGGAGGGACGCCAAGGAGATAAGGCTTTCTCCTGAGGCAAAGCGGGCTCTTTCCACCGATAAGGATGTGGTTTCGGGAGAGGAGCTCATAAAGATAATCCTCACCGCTGATGTGGATTTGCTCTGGAACGGCGGCATCGGCACCTATGTCAAGGCTTCCTTTGAGACCCATGCCGAGGTGGGAGACCCTCCCAACGATAACGTCAGGGTGGACGCCAAGGATTTGAGGGTCAAGGTTGTTGGCGAGGGCGGCAATCTTGGATTCACCCAGAAGGCGAGGGTTGAATACGCCTTGAAGGGCGGAAGAATCAACATGGACGCCATAGATAACTCCGGTGGAGTGGATACCTCCGACCACGAGGTCAACATAAAGATACTGCTGAGCGAGCCGCTGAAGAGGGGTGAGCTTACATGGGAGGAGAGGAACAAGCTGATATTTGACATAGCAGACGAGGTGCTGGAGAGCGTGTTGAGGGACAACTACACCCAGTCACTTTCCATAAGCCTTGACGTGATAAGGAGCAGGAACAACATTGAGCCCTTCATTGAGACCATAGGCACCCTCATAGACGACGGGTTGATTGACCCCAAGGAGGTTTACCTTCCCAAAAAGAAGGAGTTGAGGAGCAGGTGGGAAAAGGGACTTGGACTTTTGAGGCCGGAGCTTTCCATGCTCATAGGCTACCAGAAGAGGTGGGTTAAGGAGAAGTTGAGAGGCTCTTCCCTGCTCAAAGCCGCTTATCTTGACGATTATCTCTACAACTACTTCCCCAAAACCTTGAGGGAGAAGTTTGGAAAATACATTCCTGCACATCCTTTGAGGGACGAGATAGTTTTAACCTGCATAGTCAACTCCATTGTTGACCAGGCCGGAATCTCCTTCTTCCACAAGATGGAAAAAGACCACGGGGCTCATGTGGAAGAGGTGACCGCTTCCTATGTTATGATGAACGGTGTTCTTGATGCCGACAGCTTGAGAGAAAGAATATTTGAGCTTGACTTCAAGGTGAAGGCAGAGGTTCAGTATCAGGCTCTTCTGGAGATAGAGAACACAATAGAGGAGCTGGTTAAGTGGAGCCACTTTTTCGTGGGAGACTGGCTGCCTCTCAAGAATGTGGTGGAGAAATACAGGGAGCAGGTCAAGAGGATAAAAGGTTCTGTAATGGCGCTTTTAAGCGATAGAGAGAAGGAGGAGTTCTTAAACAGAAAAGCCTTCTACCTTGATGCGGGCTTTCCCGAAGAGCTTGCCTTTGATGTGGCGATAGTGCCGTTTCTGTCCAATGTTATGGATATCATCACCCTGTCAGAGGTGATAGACATGGACCCCCTTGTTCTTGCGGGTATATACTTCACGGTTTCCCACAAGTTCGGCATTGACGAGATTGAAGAGGCTATAACGAAGGAAGAGAGAAAGAGCAGGTGGGATAACCTTGCCTACAGCCTGTTGCACAGGGACCTTTACAGGATAAGGAGAATACTGGTGGAGAGGTTTGTGAAGTTCATGAGGGATAAAAACAAAGACATAGACGAGTTCATATCACGGGAGGTCTTCCACTGGAAAGAGGTTAGAAAGCTCATTGAAGAGGCGAAAAAGGAAAAAGCACAGGGTCCCTCAGTGTGGTATGTGATAATAAGAAAGATGAGGGAATCCCTTCTTTGAGGGTAATGTTCACCACGGAAAGGGGGATTGAGCCCTTTCTATCGGATTCTTTGAAGGGAGCCGGGAAAGCCACTCCGGCTCCCTTTTCTCTTAAAGGAAGGGTTCTGGTTGAAGGCATTTCGGAAGAGAGTCTGCTCTACACCCTGTATGCCAATCCTTTTTATCACAGGTGTTATGTGGTTCTGGGAGAGGCGGAGATAGCCGGAGAAAGAGGTGCCCTGCGGGAGATTTACCGGTTCGTCTTTGAAAGCGGTGTCGTTGACTTTTTGTCTTCATCTCTTTCCTTTGCCGTGAGCACCACGAGAAAAGGAAGGCATCCCTTCACCTCGGAGGAGGTTTCCGCTTACGTGGGGGCCGCGGTCATTGATGTGTGCAGGGCGAAAAAGGGATTCAGGCCCGCAGTTAACCTTGATGAGCCGCACGTCCTGATTTCTGCCGATGTGGTGGACAGGCGGTTTTTCTTCGGTATTGAGCTTGTGGGATACGAGAGCATGCACAAAAGGCGCTGGCATGTCTTTTATCACCGGGCGGGGTTGAAAACCACTTTAGCCAATGCGCTTCTGGCTTTGGGCGGCTTTGGGGAAGGGGAGGTCCTTCTTGATGCCATGTGCGGAGGGGGGACCATCTGCATTGAAGCCGCCCATCGGTGTATAAAACTGCCTGCCGCTTTCTTCAGAAAGGACGAGTTTATCTTCCTGAAAAGCGGGCTTTTCACCGAGAGATGGCGGTGTCTGGTTGAGCGTGTGGATTCGGAGGTGAGGTGGGATAATGACTGCTTGATATTCGCTTCGGACAGGTCGGTCAAAAGCCTTGAGGGAGCCAGGCTGAATGCAAAGAACGCCCTCGTGTTTGATAAGATAAAGTTTTTCCTTTCCGAGGCTCACAGGTTGCCTGACGAGGTGAAAAAGAGAGCCTCCCTTATCGTGTGCAACCCCCCTTACGGTATGAGAATAGGCGGTTTGAAGAGGGCGAAAGAGTCTCTCTTTTCCCTTTTTGCTCTCTTTGCCGGCTCTAAGGCGAAAAGCCTGACCTTTATTCATCCGGACGGGGACATGGTAGAGGAGCTGGTCCACTCTTTTGGTTTTGATGTTGACAAAAGGATGGAGGCTTATAATGGTAATGTTAGGGCGTATCTTTTTAAATTGCTGAAGTCTTAAGGAGGAAGGGCATGGCTGGTCACTCAAAGTGGGCGAACATCAAGCACAAAAAGATGAGGGAAGACGCCAAAAAGGGAAGAATCTTCACAAAGGTTGCCAGGGAGATAATAGTTGCCGCAAGGCTTGGCGGCGGTGACCCGGAGAGCAACCCGAGGTTGAGAAGGGCTATACAGCTTGCCAAGTCCGTCAACATGCCCAAGGAGAACATAGAGCGAGCCATAAGAAGGGGCACGGGAGAGCTTCCCGGCGTCACCTATGAAGAGGTGGTTTACGAAGGGTATGGACCCGGTGGGGTTGCCATAATGGTTGAGGCTATTACGGACAACAGAAACCGCACCGTTTCCGAGATAAGAACCATCTTCTCCAAACACGGCGGAAGCCTTGGCGAGACGGGTTGTGTCTCCTGGATTTTTGAAAGGAAGGGGATAATACGGATACCTGAAGATGCGGTTTCCGAGGACGAGCTTATGGAGGTGGCTATTGAGGCTGGAGCGGAGGATGTGAAGACGGAAGACGGGCTTTATCAGGTGATAACCTCTTTTGAAGACTACGATGCGGTTAAAAAGGCTATAGAATCCAGAGGAATACCCATAGAGTCTTCGGAAATCACCTACATTCCTCAGAACACCGTGAGGGTTGAAGGGGAGAAGGCGGAAAAGCTCTTAAAGCTTCTTGAGGCGCTTGAAGCTCACGACGATGTTCAGAATGCTTATGCCAACTTTGACATTCCTGACGAAGTTCTTGCTGGATTTTCTGAATGAGGGTTTTGGGTATAGACCCCGGTTCCGTTCGCCTGGGCTACGCAGTTTTTGACGGAGAAGCTCTCGTTGATTGTGGAACCGTCTCTCTTTCCGGTGATATGAGGGAGAGAGCCTATGCCGCTTACAGAAGCATAGCGGAGGTTTTGAGAAGATTTGCCGTCTCTCAGGTTGCCATGGAGAAGGTCTTTTACGGGAAGAATGCCTCTTCACTGATAAAGCTTGCCCAGTGCAGGGGAGCCGTTCTTGCCGCTTTGGGTGAGGCGGGGGTTGAGCTTTTTGAATATCACCCTTCGGAGGTGAAAAAAGCCATAACCGGAAACGGTTCCGCCCCCAAATCTCAGGTGATGTGGATGGTGAAAGCCCTTTTCTCCATTGATGACTTGAAAAGCGATGCGGCGGATGCCGTTGCGGTTGCCTACTGCCACATAAGCAGGATGGGATGTTCGCCTTTTTAGAGGGAAAAATCGTTGAGAAAAGAGGCTCCGAGGTGCTGCTCAATGTTTCGGGGATGGGGTTTTCTGTTCAGGTGCCCCTTGAGACTGCTGAGGCTCTTCCCGATGCGGGGGATGTGGCTTTTCTGTGGACCTATACCTACTTTGGTGAAAAGGAGCTTAAGATATTCGGTTTCTCAACGAAAAGGGAGCTTGAGCTTTTCAAGACCATAATTCAGATACCCAAAGTTGGACCTCAGGTGGCGCTTTCTATCATATCCCATCTGGGGTATGAGGGGTTTTTGAAGGTGGTGGAGGAAGGCGATGTCTCCTCGCTAAAAAAGGTTCCCCGGGTTGGAGAAAAGACGGCGAAGAGAATAATATCCGAACTCAGGGATGTGGTGGGCAGAGCCGTTTCTGATTCGGTCTCTTCCGATGTGGTTGAGGCTCTCAAAAGTCTCGGATACACTGAACGGGAGATAGCGGGGGTTTTGAAGGCGGTAAAGGAGAAAGATAGGCTTTCGGACGAACAGCTTTTGAAAGAGTGTCTCAGAATATTGGGGGATAGGGCGGTATGAACCCGGATAAAAACGGTTTTGACGCCATAAGGCCTAAGAGGCTTGAGGAATACATAGGTCAGGAGAGGGTGAAGGAGAACCTCAGGGTCTTTATTGAGGCGGCTAAAAAGAGGAAGGAAGCCCTTGACCATGTGCTTCTGTGCGGTCCTCCCGGTCTCGGAAAGACCACCCTCGCAACGGTGATAGCAAACGAGATAGGGGCTAACATAAAGATAACCTCAGGCCCGGTGATAGAAAGAACCGGTGATATTGCGGCAATTCTCACCAGCCTGGGTGATGGGGACATCCTCTTCATTGACGAGATTCACAGGCTCCATCCGCAGGTTGAGGAGATACTCTATCCTGCCATGGAGGACTTCAAGATTGACGTGGTGGTGGGGCAGGGACCCGGTGCCAAGACTTTGCGGGTGAATCTTTCAAAATTTACCCTGATAGGCGCCACCACCAGAATGGGGCTTCTCACATCGCCTTTGAGGAACAGGTTTGGAGTGATATTGCGGCTTGACTACTACAGCGTTGATGAGCTGGTCAGGATAGTGATGAGAAGCGCATCCATTCTCGGTGTGAGCATAGACGAAGGCGGGGCTTACGAGATAGCCAGAAGGTCAAGAGGCACCCCCAGAGTAGCCAACAGGCTCTTGAAGAGGGTGAGGGACTACGCGGAGATAAAGGGAAGCGGTTTGATAACGGCGGAGATAGCCTCTCACGCCCTTGGTATGATGGAGATTGACCACGAGGGATTTGACTTGATAGACCGCAAGCTCCTCTTTGCCATAGTTGAGAAGTTTGACGGGGGTCCCGTTGGTATAGAGACCCTTGCCGCATCCATAGGGGAGGAAAAGAGAACCCTTGAGGAGGTCTATGAACCCTACCTCATCAAGGAGGGCTTTATAAAGAAGACCCCCCGCGGCAGGGTGGCAACGTCCAAGGCTTACAGGTATGTGAGCAGGATGAGAGGAGGGACCTACAACCTGCCCCTTCCCCTTGAGGAGGATTAGATGGCAAAGATTCTCATACATGTGTGTTGTGCCAACTGCCTGCTTTATCCTCTGAGGCTTCTGGAGAAAGAGTTTGACGAGGTGTATGCCTACTGGTTCAATCCCAACATCCATCCCTATCAGGAGTATGTGAAGCGTCTTGAAGCTATGAAGAGGCTTCAGGAGCTCAAAGGCTTGAAGGTCATATACAACGACGAATACGATGTGGCAGAGTTTGTGAGGAATGTTGCCTTCAGGGAGGGGAAGAGGTGTGAAATATGCTATTACTTGAGGCTTTCCCGTTGTGCTTCCGTGGCAAAGAGGGGCAACTTTGACTTTTTCACCACCACGCTCCTTTACAGCAAGCATCAGAAACATGCGGCTATAATTGAAATTGCCGAAGCCGTGGCAAAAGAGAAAGGAGTTCCCTTTTACTATGCGGACTTCAGGGAGGGCTGGAGGGACGGTATTGAGGAGTCCCTCCAGCTCAAGCTCTACCGCCAGCAGTATTGCGGCTGTATCTATTCCGAACAGGAGAGGTTTTTAAAAGGGCGAAGCTGATTCACTGCTCTCCCTTTATCTCTTCCAGCACGCGCTTTATCTTCTTCAGAAGCTCAGCCGGGTTCTTAATGGGGTATTCAAGCCTTTCGGCTATGACTTTTCCGTCTATGCCTTCAATCTTAATCTTGGAGAGCCTTTCCTCAACCTCTTCTCTGTTCAGCGGGAACTTCAGTCCCTTTATCTTCTTCAGCACCTCAACGGGCCATGTGATGTCCAGAGCCTCTCCCGCCGGGGTGAGGATGCTCACTATGAGGTCAAGGTTGTCCCTTCCCTCAAGTATCTCTTTGTAAGCGAGCTTTGCGAGCCCCCCTGCTGTGTGGGCTCTCGGGGTCTTCTCCTTGAGCTCGCCTTCCAGTTTTTTGAGAACGAGCTCTTCGTCTGCCCTTAAAATGTTTCTCACGGTCTGGCGGGTGAGCCCCAAAAACGCGGCTATCTCGTCCTCCGTTTTCATGAGCTCTCTGGCAAGCACAACGGCGTAAGATGCCTGAATAAGGGAGGGAACCCATGTCAGGTTTCTGTATTCTATCAGCTTTCTCGGTCCTCCCAGAATCTCCAGTGCTTTCAGAAAGACGCGTATGGCCAGAGAATCAACGTCCACTTCCTTTATTTCGTCTGCTCCGAGTATAACCATCTCTTACCTCCTCGTGTTGGTTTTCACTTCTAAAGATAATGTTCAGCCGGCGTTTCTCAACAGAGCGCAGACCCACTGGTTGAGGCACATGTGTTCAAGGGGCTTAAATCCCGCTCTTTTAAACATGTCCAGCAGGGTCTCCCTGTCCTCTTCCAGAAATCCTGATATTATCAGGTATCCCCCTTTTCTAACGAGCCTTTTGAGATTTTTGATGTTTTCCACCAGGGTAAAGAAGTCTATGTTTGCCAGAATGAGGTCAAATTCTCCTTTTACAGCCTCCGGTGTTCCCAGAATCAGCCGCACATTATGGACGCTGTTGAGCTTTAGGTTTTCCTTTGCGTTGGATGTGGCGAGCTCATCTTTGTCTATTGCGGTTATTTCGGGAACACCGAGCTTGGAGCAGGCTATAGCCAGTATTCCCGAGCCCGTTCCTACATCAAGGACTTTCCGGGGTTTTGTTTTGTTCAAAAGCTTCTCTATCATAAGAAGCATTCCCTGTGTGGTTTCGTGTTCTCCCGTTCCGAATCCAGATGCCGGGTATATGACGATGTCAGTCAGGCCTTTCTTCTCTTCTATCCAGGGCGGTCTTACGAAGAATCTTCCCACCTCCACTCCCCTGAATGTTTCGCGAAACTTCTCTTCCCACGAGGGGCTTTTTGAGACTTCAAACTCCTTCCCTATGCTTTTTAAAAGCTCATCAGGCGGCAGTCTGTAGTAGTAAAGCAGGAGCTCTCCCTCGTTTTCCCTCTCCTGATAAGCCCACCCCGCATCGGGAGAAAGTTTCTCTACGAGCTCTTCAATCTCGTCTTCCCCTGTGTTTCTTATGGTTATCTGCCAGGGCCTATCTTCTTTCCCAGTCATCTTCAAGCCTTATTATATCGTCTTCTTCCAGATATTCGCCTGTCTGTATCTCTATGATTTCCAGCGGAATCTTGCCCACGTTTTCTATTCTGTGAACGGTTGACTTGGGGACGTATGCGCTTTCGTTTTCGTGGAGGTAAAAGGTTTTATCCCCGATGGTGATTCTGGCTGTTCCCTTCACCACAATCCAGTGTTCTGCCCGGTGGTGGTGTAGCTGAAGGCTCAGTTTCTTTCCGGGCTTTACCTTCACCCTCTTTACCTTGAACCTTTCCCCTTTGAGGAGCACCTCAAAGCTTCCCCACGGCCTGTATGAAACGGTGTGCTCCACCGCCTCCTTTTTGCCCATCTTTTTAAGCGCGTTTACCACGTCTTTTACCTTCTGGGTATGTCCCCTTTTTGCGATGAGCACCACATCTGGAGTATCGGCGACCACAATGTCTTCAATGCCAAGTGTTATAACGAGCCTTTTGTCGCCTGCAATGAAAGAGTTTGCCGTATCCACGGCGAAGACGTCGCCTTTTACCGCATTTCCCTTTTCGTCCTTGGGGTAAAGTTCATACAGCGAGTCCCACGAGCCCACATCACTCCAGTTGAAGGAAGCCGGTAGCACCACCAGCTTACTGCTTCTTTCCGCCACGGCGTAGTCAATGGAGATTGAGGGCAGTTTTTCAAACTCCTTTTTGAGCTGTTCGGGTTCGTGGTCAACGAAGGGGGAGAGCTCGTCAGCCACTTTTTTGAACTCGTTTAAGAATGTGTCAGCCCTTGCCACGTATATGCCTGAGTTCCACAGGTATTGGTTTGACTCAACAAACCTCTTTGCTTCCTCAAAGGAGGGCTTTTCCCTGAACTCTTCCGCTTTGTATGCGGACTCTATCGGTTCTCCCTTTTTTATGTATCCGTAGCCCGTTTCCGGTTTTGAAGGCCTGATTCCGAAAAGGACGATGTAGCCTTTTGATGCAAGCTCCTCTGCCTTTTTCATATCCTCAGCGAAAGCCGAGGTGGGATATATCTCGTGGTCTGAAGGGCAGAAGGCAATCACCTCACTTTCATCTGCCTTGATGTTTTTGATGGCATAGAGTATTGCGGGAGCCGTGTTTCTTGCCGCAGGCTCCGTTATTACGTTTACATCTTCACCCAGGGTGTCTTTAACGAGGAAGACATATTTTTCGTTGGTGGAGATGAAAATCTCTTTTCTGTCGCATACCGTTAGACACCTTTCAAAGGTTTTCTCCAGCAGGCTTTTTCCGTTGAGCTTCACAAATTGTTTGGGAAAGCTTTCCCTTGACAGTGGAAAAAGTCTTGTGCCTTCTCCACCGGAAAGTATCACCGCCTTCATCTGTTTCCCCCCTTTCGGTTTGATGCTATAATCAACTTTAATAATAGGGGGTTGCGGTATGAAAATAAAGATTGTTGACTTCCACGTCCACTTTGTAAAGTCGGGGAGATGGCATCCGTGGGTGATGGACTGGTGGAAGCGGCTTAACCCTGACGATTTCGGTCTGGTTGAGAACTTCACCAGAGAGGCTTTTATCAGATACCTTGAGGAATCCGGAGTTGAGTTTGCAGTCATTCTTCCGGAAAGGGCTCCTCAGACCACCTGTGATATCACCACGGAGGAGGTCCTTGACTTCTGCAGGGGCGAAATGCGGCTCATTCCCTTTTCCAACGTAAACATCAACATAAGCACTTATCCCCATAGGGAGCTGGAGGAGCACATTAAAATGGGCGTTAAGGGATTGAAAATGCATCCCGTTCACGAGAGGTTTTCCCCTCTGGACAAAAGGTGCTATCCCCTGTATTACATCTGTGAAAAAAGCGGTATTCCCGTTATGTTTCACACCGGAACATCAATATTTCCCGGAGCCTGCAACAGTTTTGGGGACCCCAAGCTTATTGATGAGATAGCCTCCGATTTTCCGGAGCTCAGGATAGTCATGTCTCACGGCGGAAGGGGGTTCTGGTATAAGGACGCCCAGTTCATAGCCCGCATAAGGAAGAATGTGTATATAGACATATCGGGCCTTCCACCTCACAGGCTTCTTGATTACTTTCCCGAGCTTGAAAGACTTAAAAGCAAGTTCGTTTTCGGAACAGACTGGCCGGGAGCCTCTATAAGAAAGAGCATTGAGGCTTTTATGGCTCTGCCCATATCCGGTGCCGCTAAAGAGGCTGTGCTCAGGGAGAACGCGCTAAAGATTTTAGATGTTTAGAACCCACTGAAAGGTTTGATTTTCAGGCAACTTTCCTTATATTATTTATTGACCGGTGGGTTAGGGGATGCGGTGTGGAGCATGACTGTTGCCTTGACGACAGCGGTGCTTTAGAAAAGATAGAGCGAATATTCTACAGGTATCCACTGCCCATTCTCGTCACCCATTCAGGGGTAGTGGTCTGGATGAACAGCTTCTTCAAAAACTTTTCCGGCTATTCGCTGGAAGAGGTCAGGGGAAAGAGCCCTGAAGAAGCCTTTTTCCTTTCCAACCTTACCTGCGGCGTCAATTTTGTGGATTTTAAAAAGAAGAACGGGGATGTGGACAGGGTTCTGTGGTATAAGGAGAGGGAGGATGAGCTTGAGCTCCACATTCTGCAGAGCGTGGATTTTCTCAAGGAGCTGTTCAAGTTAGAGAAGAGGTATGACCCCGTTACGGGGCTTCTTGACAGGCTCTCCTTTATAAAGGAGCTTGACAACTTCCTTGCCCTTGAAGGGGATTTGTTTACCAGAATAGCCGTTCTGGTCGTTGATGTGGTTGATTTTTCTGAGATAGCCACCCTCTACGGCATGTGTTTTGCGGACAGGCTCCTTGCCCTGATTGCTGAGAGGATAAGACAGGCTTTGCGGAAGGTTGACATTATTGGAAGGGTGGGGGTGGACGATTTCGGCGTGGTTCTGGGTCCCGTGAAGGAAAAAAGGGACATCCTGAAGGTGGTTGACAGGCTCTTTAGCGTTCTTAAAGAGCCGTTTGTGATAGACGGAAGGCAGATAGAGATAGCGGTAAATATAGCCGTTGCCGTCTATCCGGAAGACGGAATAAGCGCCCATCAGCTTCTTGATAAGCTTCATCTCATCCTTTACAGGCTCAAGCTCCACAAGAGCAAAAATGCCTTCTCCTTCTTTAAGCCTGAGTATGTTTATGAGGCAGATGTGGTCTTCAAGATAAAAAACCTCGTTCCGAAAGCCATAGAGAACAAGGAGTTCGTTCTCTTTTATCAACCCATAGTTGATATGAGGACGAGGGCTATAAAAGGGTGTGAGGCTCTTTTAAGATGGATTTCGCCGGAGCTCTACTTTATACCGCCCATGGAGTTTCTGCCGATACTTGAGAGGATGGATTTGATATACGATGTCTCTTTCTATGTTTTGCGGGAGGTCTGTCTGACGCTCAATAACTGGCTTATAGAGGGGGTTGACCCCGGCATCATCTCGTTCAATCTCTCTCCCGTTCTGTTCAGGAACAACAGGTTCCTTTCGGACCTCAGCTTCACCATAAAGAGTTCGGGAGTGAGGGAGGATAAGCTCTGCGTGGAGATTACCGAATCCGCCGTTTTTGAGTTTGAAGATGAGGCGGTGAGGATACTTGGTGAGATAAAGAAGATGGGCTGTAAGATAGCCATAGACGATTTTGGAACGGGTTATTCAACCTTGAAGCACATTGTCTTTATGCCCGCAGATTTGATAAAGGTTGACAGGTTTTTCATAGCGGGGCTTCCCGATAACGAGAGGGACATCGCCGTGGTCAAAACGGTGAAGACCCTTGCCGAGAGCATAGGAGCTGAGGTGGTTGCAGAGGGAGTTGAGAGAAGAGAACAGGAGGAGTTTCTGATAAATATCGGCTTCAGGTTTGCTCAGGGGTTTTTGTATGCTAAACCTATGCCTAAAAACGAGATGAAAGAACTTCTTAAAAAAGGAGGGGTCAGTTGAAGACGATAAAGCTTGAGAAGGAAGGAAGAATCGCCTGGCTTACCCTTAACAGACCCGATAAGCTCAACGCCATGAATGTTGAGCTTGCCGTTGACCTTTACAATGCCGTGTATGAGGTTGAAAACGACAGGGATGTGAGGGTCTTGGTTATCAGAGGCGAAGGCAAAGCCTTCTGTGCCGGTGGAGACCTCATGAGTTTCGTTGAGTCACCCGATTTGAAAAAGACCATAACCGACATACTCACCTACCTCAACTCTGCCGTCTTTTCCATCAGAAGAATGGACAAGGTGGTGATTACTGCGGTTCACGGCTTTGCGGCTGGAGCGGGATTTGCCCTTGCCATGTGCTCCGACATAACCGTTGCCGCTAAAGGCACCAAGTTTAACCTCGCCTATGCCAAGATAGGGGCTTCCCCCGATATGGGAAGCAGTCTCTTTCTGACGAGGCTTGTGGGCTTCAAGAGGGCTTCTTACTACATGCTTACCGGGGACTTTATAGATGCCGAACAGGCTCTTGATTGGGGGCTTGTGAACTTCGTTGTGGACGGTGACAGGCTCATGGAAGAGGTGAAAAGCCTTGCCGAGAAGATGGCGTCCCTTGCGCCTCTTGCGGTGAAACAGGACAAATATCTTATAAACCGCGAACTATTCTGGGATATGGAGACCATTCTTGAGGAGGAAAAGATTGGCATAGCCAATCTCGCAACCACCGAGGATATGAAGGAGGGAATAAAGGCTTTCTTTGAGAAAAGGCCTCCTAACTTCAGAGGAAAGTGATAAGGCTTAAAGGGCTTTACATTCACGTTCCCTTTTGCGTTAGAAAGTGTAATTACTGCGGTTTCTACTCGGTTGACGAGTTTGACGAAGGTGTTCTTAACCGCTTTGTTGAGGCGGTGGTTGCTGAGTTAAGGGAGAGAATCCCCTTTTTGAAGGGGTCTCCCTACACCCTTTACATAGGCGGGGGGACCCCCACCCTTCTGCCTGCTGAACTGCTGGATAAAATTGTGGACAGCGTGTTCAGCTCTCTGGGAGAGCCCCGTGAGTTTACCGTTGAAGCCAACCCGAAAACGGTGAGCCTGAAACGGCTTGCAAGACTGCGGGAGATGGGGGTTAGCAGACTCAGTCTGGGGGTGCAGAGCTTCAATGATAGGCTTCTCAAAGTTCTGGGAAGGGTTCACACATCTTTTGATGCGCGAAGCTGTCTTGAATGGGCTCTTGGTGTTTTTGACAGCGTGAATGCGGATTTTATATTCGGCATACCGTCTCAAAATCTGGAAGAGCTTGAAGCAGATTTGAGGGAGGTGCTCGGTTTTCCGCTTTCCCACATCTCTTATTACGGGCTTTCTGTTGAGGAGGGCACCCCTTTTGCCTCCTGGATTGAATCGGGGGTGCTTACTCCCGTTGAGGACGATTTGTGGGCGAAAATGTATGATACGGTGAGGCTTACCCTGACGGAGGCGGGATACAATCACTATGAGATTTCAAACTATGCCAGATGCGGCTTTTCCTGTCTGCACAACCTGATTTACTGGAGGAGAAGGGAGTATGTGGGTCTCGGCCCTTCTGCCGTCTCTTTCGTTTCGGGAAGAAGGGAGAAGAACGTGGATTCAGTAAAAGACTACATCTCTTCTTACGAGAGCGGTGCTTCTTTTGAAAGGGAAGTTGAAGTTATAGACCCGGATAAAGAGTGTGTGGAAGCTGTAATGCTTTCCCTGCGGACCTCAAGGGGAATTAGGGTGAGCGAGCTGACAGAATGCGGCGGTTTGATGAGGAGGGTGGAGGAGCTTGTGAGTCTCGGCTTTCTTGAGGTGAAAGGGAGCTTTATCAGGTTGAAGGAGGAGTTCTGGAGCGTATCAAACCGTATAATTGCTGAAATCGTCTGATTTTACAGTATTCTCGTTGGCTTGTCGGGCCTCGGCATTTTTATTACCAGCACCCTCAGCGTTTCGTTCCCTTCGTTATACCAGCAGTGAGGTATTTTTGCCGGGCTTTCTATGAGGGTGTCTTTCTCAACCTCTTCCCTCTCGTCTCCTATCTCAACGATTCCTTTCCCTTCAAGGACGTAAAACACCACATCAACAGGTGTTATGTGTCTTTTGAGCCTTTCTCCCGGCTTCAGGGTTATGTGGACTATCTGGGCGTGCTCTGAATCGTAGAGCATTCTTGCATCAATTCCGTGGGGATTCTGCTTTACCTCAACGTCCTGCCATTTCACCTTTTTCATTTTCTCCTCCTTCAAATATTTTTAAGATGGTGTCTTTGTCTATCATTTTAGCGGTCTCTTCCCCTAAAAAAGTGTAGAACCTGAACAGCTCAGGATGTTCTTTTAGAACTTTTAGGTGAAGCTTTATGGTCTCTTTATCCCCCCTTGCTATGGGTCCTGTAAGGGCGTGGGGGATGCCTTTTTCCCGTATGTTTTTGAG
>JAADEW010000086.1 GCA_013153205.1 Deferribacteres bacterium
AACAATAAAGAGGCAAGTTCAACATCCATATCACGCTTCACCAGAAAAGGCTCCCCGTAGCCAATCACCACCTTTGAGAAGGGCCTGGGTATCATAAACCTGTCCCAGCTGTTCAGCTCCCAGTAAGACGAGTAAACCACCGAAACCGGCACTATGGGAACACCCGTCAGTCTGGAAAGGGCAACTACCCCTTCCTTCACCTCATACCGGGGACCCCTGGGGCCATCGGGCATAATAGCAACACTCCTGCCGCGCTCTATCTCCTTCACCAGCGCCTTCAGGGCGGAAACCGCACCCTTACTGCTTGAACCCCGCACCGTGTTGAATCCAAACCTCCTGAGAACGGCGTCTATAAGGTCGCCGTCTCTGCTCTGGCTCACGAGCACCACCACACCTGAACCTCTGTTCTCCATAATCAGGGGGAAAAACCGGTTGTGCCAGAAGGCGTATATGGCTTTACCGTATCTTTCGCTAATCCCGTCCCTTACGGACCGGTTTACCTCCGTCACGGAAAGGCTCCTGTAATACAGTGAAGCCAGCGGAGGCAGAAGATTAACCGCTAACCAGTTCTTCAGGGCTTCCATAGTTGGCAAACTGAAGCTCACACAGTCTTTTGTATATGCCTTTCTTTCTAATAAGTTCGCTGTGGCTTCCCTCCTCCACTATCCTTCCAGCCTCCATCACCAGTATCCTGTCGGCATCCATAACGGTGGAAAGTCTGTGGGCTATTATAAACACCGTCCTGTCCTTCATAAGGTTGTAAAGGGCATCCTGAACAAGCTTTTCGCTTTCGGCATCAAGGGCTGATGTGGCTTCGTCAAGGATTAGGATGGGGGCATTTTTCAGAATAGCCCTTGCGATGGAGATTCTCTGCTTCTGCCCGCCGGAAAGTCTGACACCTCTGTCGCCAACCACGGTGTCGTATCCCTCCGGCAGTTCAACTATGAAGTCGTGGGCTCTCGCAAGCTTGGCGGCTTCTATCACCTCTTCCCTCGTGGCATCGGGCCTGCCGTAAAGGATATTGTTGTATATAGTGTCGTTAAAGAGGATTATGTCCTGACTGACGATGCTTATCATGCTTCTCAATGCGGCAAGCCTTATCTTTCTTATGTCTATCCCGTCTATCCGGATTGCCCCCTTAGTCACATCGTAAAACCGCGGCAGAAGGTCCACCAGAGTGGTCTTACCCACGCCGCTTTCCCCCACGATAGCCACCTTCTCTCCTCTGTTCACGGTAAAGCTCACCCCCTTCAAAACCCACTGGTCCTCGGGGGCATCAGGATACCGGAACCAGACATTGTCGTACTCAATGGAATCCTCAAATTCCCTCTTATCAACGGCATCAGGGGCATCTTTAATGTCCGGCTCCATATCTAAAAAGGCATAGATTCTTTCGGCTGCGGCGATAGCGGCGTTGATAGAGGTGTTGACATTGGAAATCTTGGTTATGGGGTCATACATCATCATGAGAGCCGCCATGAAGGAGAAGAAGTCACCCGGCGTGAGAATCCCGTCTATCACCCGTCTTCCACCGAGATAGACTATGAAAGAAGCGGCTACCGCTCCCAGAAACTCAACCAGAGGGGCGTTTATCTCCTTTACCACCACCCCTTTCATGTTGAGCTTTAAAAGCTTTTTCATCTCTTTCTTGAACCGCTCTATCTCCTTCTGCTCAGCGTTGAAAGCCTTTATCACTTTGGCTCCCGAAAAGCCCTCTATGAGAACGCTGGAGACCGTTGCCATCTTCTTCTGCTGTTTCTTTGAAATCTTCTTCATCATCCTGCCTATGCGGTATATGGCTATCCCCATGAGGGGCAAAACGCTTAAAGATATAAGGGCAAGCTGCCAGTCCCGCTTAAAAAGCACAAACAGAAGGGCAACAAGGGTGAAAATCTGGCGTATGAAGTTTCTTATGAGAGAAACATTCGCCTTTTTTATCACGCTCACATCATTTATGATGCGGGACAAAAGCTCTCCCACCCTTCTGCTCTTCAGGAAAGAGTAGCTCATGTGCTGAAGCTTGGAATACAAATCCACCCTTATGTTCATCACCATGAGGTTGCTTACATACTTCATGATGTAGTTCTGCAGAAAGCGGCACACCCCTTTTACGAAGTAAAGCCCCACGATAACCGCAGGAAGAATGGTGAGCATCCTCCTGTCCTTTGCGATAAAAATCTTGTCCATCATGGGCTTCACCAGCCACGCAGTAGCACCGTGGGTAGCCGCCACCACCGCGGAACAGAGAAGGGCTATGAGAACCAGCCCCCAGTGGGGAAGAAGATACTCCTTCAGCAGTCTAACATAATACTTCACAGAAAAACTCCGCCGCTTTCATATAGGGATTATCCCCCTTCAAGTCTTCTACTACCTTTCTAACGGCTTTTAGTATATTTCTCCTGAGGTTATAGTCAACGACGAAAAGCCTCATCCAGTCCACAACCCTTTCAGCCTGAAGCCGCTCCTGCAGTAATTCAGGGAAAACCTCACGCTGAGCCAGTATGTTAACTATGCTCAAATTGTTTACCTTAACCAGACGCCTGCCCAGCTCAAAGGTAAGCCTTGATGTCCTGTAAACCACCACCGTGGGCACCTCCAGAACGGCAAGCTCAAGGGTGGCGGTGCCGCTTGCGGAGACGGCACACAAAGCCTTACCCATCACCTCAAACCGCTCGTCAGGTTCAACCAGCTCAATCCACGGAAAAAGGGACCCGAACCTCTCTCTGGGAATCCCCGGCGCCCTTATAAAGGCAAACCTCCTTTCAGGAAAAAGCCTTTTCAGCTTAACGGAAGCCTCCAGCATAACGGGAAACAGCCGCGAAAACTCGCTCTCCCTTGAGCCCGGCAGAAAGACGATGCAATCTCTGCTTTCTCCTTTGTATCCCTCAAGCAGATTGACCAGAGGATGGCCGAAAAAACGGGCAGAAACCCCGTAATTCCTGAAGAAATCTACTTCAAACGGAAAAAGACACACCAGCCTGTCAACACTCGCCCTGACCGCTTTAACCCGCGAACGCCACCAGGCCCAGACCTGCGGCGCCACATAATAGCAGACGGGCTTACCGCATCTTTTCGCATACCTTGCAAGCCTCAGGTTCATACCGGGATAGTCAATGAGAAGAAGACCGTCCGCCTCCTTTGCAAAGCCCTTTAATGAGCTGTATATCTTCACTATTTTGAAGAGCTTGGCAGGCTCCTCCAGTCCCACGAAAGAAAGCTCAGAGGAGTCATACACCACATCCATGTGCTCATCAAGCAGAGAGCGGGTGCCGACCCCGAAAAAGCTGAAGTCACCGAGTCCTCTCAGCTTCTCCAAAAGCCTGCTGGCGTGAAAAGAAGCCGAATCCTCAGCCGCAACCACAAGAACCTTTTTCATGAACGCCCCAATCCCCCCTTATCCACTCCAACCACCTTAATACCATACTCCTTCGCCTTTTTCCTGAAACCCTTCCCCAGAATGAGTGTGGCGCCAGCCTCCACCGCAAGCACCTTCCCCTTTGAAGCCTTCATGACCTCAAGGGTCTTCAAACCCACCACCGGCAGGTCCATAAGCGTGGTCTGTCCGGGCCTTTTGACCTTAACCACCACAAAGTCTTTCACATACTCCCCGGCCCTTTTTATGGTTGCATCCGTTCCCTCAATGGCTTCAACCGCAATAACGCTCTTCTTCTTCACCACCACCGTCTGGCCTATACCAAGTTCCCCCAGCTTCCTGGCAACTCCGAAGCCAAACTCCACATCCTCCAGCTCTTCCTTTGAAAGCCTGCCGCAGATTACACCGGAAGGGGCAACGAAGTCTTTCAGAACCTCCTTCTGGTCCAGAACCCTGATGCCCCTTTCCTCAAGCACCTCCACCACCTTGTTCAGAATGGCATCGTCGCTGAAGCTTCTAAGCCCGGAAATGAGCTTCAAAGCGGTCAAATCCATTTTGAAAGCACCGAATATGCCCATCCTCTCAACCTTGCCTATAAAAAAGAGGGAATCCACCCTTTCCCTCTCAAGGACCTTCAAAATCTTTCCCACCTCACCCGGAGAAAACCTGTAGTGATAAGGGTAAGATGGATTTGAAGAAAGTGTTATAACAACAGGCTCCCTATCCTTTATGTGCTCCAGAACCTCAGATACGGCGTCCCCGTCTCCCGCAATTACAGCAAGCCTCATCACTCAAAAAGGTAAAGTTTTGAATCCACAAGAATTTTCTCGCCGTCCTTTTCCACGAAATCCGCTTCAAGCTTTCTAATTTCGGGAAAGTCCATGAAGAAGGCAAAAACCCCCTCAAGATATTCATCGGACAGATAGCCTTCAAGCTCCTCTTCGGAAGATATCACTTTCTCGCTCTCACCGCCGTCGTCCTTTTTCCAGACCTTGAAAGGCAGAACCTTCTTCTGAGCCCTCTCCAGCTTGAGCCACAGTTTCTTATCCCCGTCTATAAACGCCTGAACCAAAACCCCTTCAAGAAGAAGCCACGGCATCCTCGTAAATATCTCGCCGAGCACCTGAGGATAAGCCTCCTTAACCTCCTCCGGGCTTTTCACCACAGCCACTCCACCCGCATCTCCCCGGTGAACCGCTCTGGATGTGAGGGTCTTCAGAACCACGGGATAGCCAATCTCTTTAGCCGCCACATACACGTCTTCTATGGAACGAGCCACCCTGAATTCAGCAACCTCTATGCCGTAAAACTCCAGAAGCTCCATCGCCTCTTTATCAAGCTCAAACTTGTCGTTCTTCTTAAACTTGCCGAGCACCTTTTTCGCCTTCTTTCTGCCAATGGAAAACTTCTCCTTCCACCCGCGCTTTTTGAAAAACTCAGACAGTTTGTCCAGCATATCCACCCTCCTTTCGCAGTTATTTTAGCACCATATTGACCAGGAAATAAATATGGCTTAAATTTATAGCCCATGGACCACAGGGTGATAAGTGGCATAATCTGGATAGGATTTGCAATAGTGATGCTCGTTTTTGGAGCCGTTGAGGTCTTCAAAAACAAAAACAGCGAAGGCGTATCCTACATCATACTGGGCGTCTTGATACTCGCCTTCCAGTTCTACACCTACAAGCGAACGGGAAAGGTAGGTGGTATTCTCTGAAGCCTTGAAGGTCCTCCCGGGTCGGGAGGTCAGTGTCAGCCCAAGCCCCGTCCTCCCCGAAAGTCCAGAAAGAAATGAAGCTTGAGCTTCGCTACAAGGAAGCTCCTGAAGACTTCATCGTTGAGGAGATACCCCTTTATCCCTTTTCGGGAGAGGGTCAACACATCATCGTCAAAGTGAGAAAAAGGGAGCTCACCACCCTTGACGTCATAAAAAGGATATCAAAAGCATTCAGCATCAGCGAAAAGCTCATAGGATACGCAGGACTTAAAGACAAAATATCCGTGAGCATACAGCACATCTCCATACCCTACAAGGATGAAGTGGAAAGCAGACTGCACGAGATAGAAGACGAAAAGCTTGAAATACTGGATGTGACAAGACACAAAAATAAGCTCAAACCGGGACACCTGAAGGGCAACATCTTTGAGATAAGAATAAAAACCCCCCAGAAAGACGAGCTGATAAACAGGCTTAACAGGATAAAAAGCACGGGTTTTCCCAACCTCTTTGACTCCCAGAGGTTCTCTTCCAGAAACTTTGAGCTGGGACTTGAGCTTCTCAAAGGGAAAAGGGTCAAAGCCTCACCCTATGAAAAAAGGCTTTTCGTGTCAGCCGTCTCATCCAGAATATTCAACCACTACGTTCTTGAAAGAGTAAAAGAGGGCATCTTTTTCAAAGTGATTGAAGGGGACATCACCCGAAAGATAAAAGGCGAAGAGATAGCCACAGGACCCATTCTCGGATACAGGATGCCGGAGCCCGCAGGAAAATCCCTTGAGTTTGAAAGGAGCGTTATTGAAAGCTTCGGGGTGAAAAAGGAAGACTTCAAGCCCTTCAAAGCAAAGGGCACAAGGAGAGCCATAAGGGTCTTTCCAGAAGTTTACGAAATCACCCGTGAAGAGGAAGGGGTCAGAGTCAGGTTCTTTCTTCCCAAAGGAAGCTTTGCCACGGTATTGCTTAAAGAGCTTTCAGACTCTATCTTAGTAGGAAATCCTGAATAAGGGGTTGAGATGAGGTATAAAAGCACGAGAGGACAGGTCAGCGACATAAGCTTTTCCCAGGCGGTTATGATGGGGCTTGCCACGGACGGGGGTCTGCTTATCCCGGATGAGATACCGGAAGTTGACGCGAAAACCCTGAAAAGGTGGAGCAGGCTAACCTACCCTGAGCTTGCCTTCAATGTGATGAGGCTCTTCATAGACGACATTCCGGAAGAAGACCTGAAAGGACTTATTGACAGGGCATACTCAACCTTTTCCCATCCGGAGATTGTTCCCATAGTAAAAAAGGGCGAGCTTCACATAATGGAGCTTTTCCACGGACCAACTCTTGCCTTTAAAGATGTGGCTCTTCAGTTTCTGGGCAATCTCTTTGAATACCTGCTTGAGAGGCGCTCTGAAAAGATGAACATTCTTGGAGCCACCTCTGGAGACACGGGTTCAGCCGCCATATACGGGGTAAAAGGCAGAAAGAACATGGCCATATTCATACTGCATCCCCACAAAAGGGTCTCCTACATTCAGGAGCTTCAGATGACCACGGTAACGGACCCGAATGTGTTCAATCTGGCTATAGAGGGAACCTTTGACGACTGCCAGAACATCGTAAAAGAGATTTTCGGCGACCTTGAGTTCAAAGAGAGATACAAGCTTGGTGCGGTGAACTCCATCAACTGGGCAAGGGTCCTTGCACAGGTGGTCTATTATGTGTGGGCTGTGCTGAAGTTTGAAGAGCCCATAAGGGTATGCGTGCCCACGGGCAACTTCGGAAACATATTTGCCGGTTTCATAGCCAAGAGGATGACCGGGAAAATAGAAAGACTGATACTTGCCACCAACGAAAACGACATCCTCTACCGCTTCGTCAACTTTGGAGACTATTCCATAAGCAGTGTGGTGCCCACCATAAGCCCCTCAATGGACATCCAGATAGCGAGCAACTTCGAGAGATATCTCTACTACCTCTTCAACGAGGATGCCCAGAAAGTGGCAGAAACCATGCTCAAGTTCAAAAAGACCGGAAGAATCACCTTCACCGGGGAGGAGATAGAAAAGGTGAAAAAAGACTTCCTGTCCGGATACGCCACCCAGAGCGACACCCTGAACACCATAAAACGGTTTTTTGACGAGACGGGCTACATCCTTGACCCTCACACGGCAGTGGGAGTCAAGGTTGCCCTTGAGCTTAAAGGGGACTTCACCACCGTATGCCTTGCCACGGCTCATCCCGCAAAGTTTCCGGATGCCGTGAAAAAAGCCATAGGGAGAGAGCCGGAAAAACCGAAAGCCATAAAGGAGCTTGAAGGCAGGGAAAAGAGGCTCACGGTTCTTCCAGCAGACACGGAAAGAGTCAAGAGATTCATAGAAGAACACGCCATATAGGGAGAAGGTGATGATAAGAGACTTCGGCAAAAGGGTTCTTTGTGTGGACGGCGCCATGGGAACCCTCATCCAGAGGTGTAAATCCGAGCTTAAAGGGGCGCCGGAAAGCCTGAACAAGACGGACCCCGAGCTCATATTTAAAATACACAGCGCCTATGTTGAGGCGGGTGCCGACATTATAGAGACCAACACCTTTGGGGCAAACAGGATTAAGCTTAAAAACTATGGACTGTCCCATGAAGCTTACGAGCTCAACCTTTTAGCCGCTCAGATAGCCAGAAAAGCCGCCAAAGATAAAGCTCTGGTTGCAGGCTCCGTAGGTCCTCTGGGCCAGCTACTCAAACCCGTGGGAGACGTCAGTTTTGACGAGGCGTATCTCGCCTTTTCCGAACAGATAAAGGGCCTTAAAGACGGAGGGGCTGACCTGATTTTTGTGGAGACCATGTCTGACCTTAAAGAAGCCAAAGCCGCTGTCATTGCCGCAAAGGACGCCGGGCTTCCCGTGTGCGCCATGATGACCTTTCAGGAGGACGGCAACACCCTTTTAGGAGTAAGCCCGGAAGCGGCGGCGATAACGCTGGAAGCCCTTGATGTGCTCGCTTTAGGGGCAAACTGCTCCACAGGTCCGGACTTGATGCTTGAAGTGGCAAAAAAGATGGCGGCTGTCTCTGAAAAACCCCTCATATTCATGCCGAATGCGGGTCTGCCGCAGGTGATAGACGGAAAGACGGTGTTCCCTCTGGGTCCGGAAGAGTTCGCAGAATACGCCGATGCGTTTGTGGAGCTGGGAACATGGATAATGGGAGGATGTTGCGGAACGGAGCCTGAACACATAAGGCTTTTAAAAGAGCGGCTGTCGTCCCTTTCCCCGGTTAAAAAGGTGCCCTCCCCCGGTGTAAAGGTGGCAGGAAGAAACAGAATCGCCTTCATAGGCGGGAGATACTTTCCCGTGGTGGTGGGCGAAAGGATAAACCCCACCGGGAAAAAAGACTTTCAGGAAGACCTGAAAAAAAACAGAGCCACATGGGCTACCAGAGCCGCCCTTTCACAGATAGAAAAAGGTGCCGAAATACTTGACGTCAACGTGGGGCTCGGCGGCATAAAGGAAGAGAAGGTTCTGCCCTTTATCGCAAGCTCCGTTCAGATAGCAACAGGTGCCCCCATAATGATTGACTCGAGCAGTCCGGAAGCCATAGAGGAGACCCTCAAGATACTGGACGGAAAGCCCATTATAAATTCAACCACCCTTGAAAAAAAGAAGATACACAGGATACTGCCCATTGCCAGAAGATACGGAGCGGCTCTTCTGGTTCTTCCCATGGACGAAAAGGGAATACCCGATGTGCCGGAAGAACGGGTAAAGCTCGGCGAAAAAGCCAGAAAGATAGCGGAGGAATACGGACTCAACCCGGAAGACATCATACTGGACTGCATCGTTCTCACCGTGGCAACCAAAAGAGAGGCGGCTCAGATAACCCTGAAAACTCTGGAGCTGGCTAAAGACAGCGGGTTCACCACCATACTGGGTATAAGCAACATCTCCTTCGGCCTTCCCAACAGAAGCGCAGTAAACGCCGCCTTTTTATCGGCGGCTCTTTCCCGCGGGCTTGATGCCGCCATCATAAACCCTGAAGACCCAAGAATTATGGAGGCTTTCTTTGCAGGGGCTCTCATAGCGGGAAGAGACTTTGAAGCGAGAAGATTCCTCTCAAGATACGGAAAGAGCCAGAAGCCCCAGGCTAAAAGGGAAGTGATAGAGATAGAACCGGAAGAGGAGCTGAAAGAGGCCGTGCTTTCAGGAGATGCCCAAGAGGCTAAAAGGCTTACCGAAATCCTGCTTGAACACAAGAAACCGCTGGAAATCATAAATGAAGTGCTTATTCCCGCAATGGAGGAGGTGGGAAGAAGGTTTGAGAAGGGCATATACTTTCTTCCACAGCTCATGGCTTCGGCAAAAGCCATGAAAGCGGCTTTCAGCGTCATCAAAGAGCACTCCAAGGGGAAGCCTCAAAAACCCAAGGGCAAAATAATACTTGCCACCGTTGAAGGAGACATCCACGACATCGGCAAAAACATCGTGGCTCTTCTCCTTGAAAACCACGGCTATCAGGTCATTGACCTTGGAAAGAATGTGCCCAAGGAAAAAATAGTGAAGGCCGCTTTAGAGGAAAAACCCGATGCGGTAGGACTCTCCGCCCTCATGACCACCACCATGATGGAGATGAAGAACGTGATTGAAGAGCTCAAAAAACACGGAATAAAGGTCTTCACCATGGTGGGAGGAGCCGTGGTAACACCGGAGTTCGCCAGAGAGATAGGAGCAGATTCTTACGCAAAAGACGCCGTTGAAGCGGTAAAAATAATGGACAGACTTATAAAAGAGAGGCAGAAATGAACCTGTCACCCCTCATAGCCGCCCTTGATGTGGAAAATGCAAAAGAGGCACAAAGGCTTGTGGACGAGCTTTCACCTTACGTGGACATTTTCAAGGTGGGACACCCCCTGTTCATGCGGTATGGATACGAGGTAACCGACTACATAACAGGCAAAGGGAAGAAGGTGTTTCTTGACGTCAAACTGCACGATATCCCAAACACCGTCTATCTTGCTGTGAAAGCCGCAAGGGAAAAAGGGATATTCATGCTCACCCTGCACGCATCAGGGGGAAGGAAAATGATAGAGCATGCCAGAAAAGCTAAAGGGGAAGGCTTCCCCCTTCTTCTTTCCGTAACGGTTCTGACCTCCATGGACGAAAAACAGCTAAAAGAGATTGGCATATTAAAAAATCCGGAAGAACAGGTGATTCACCTTGCAGAGCTTGCGGTCTCGGCAGGCTCTGACGGTATCGTCTGCTCACCTAACGAAGTAAAACCCCTTCGCGAAAGGCTCAAAAAAGACGCAATCATAGTAACACCGGGAATAAGACCCGAGGAAAACGGCAAAAAAGATGACCAGAAAAGAACCGCCACCCCGAAAAAGGCAATTGAGATGGGAGCTGACTTCATCGTGGTGGGAAGACCCCTATACAAATCCGCCTACCCTGCCCAAAAAGCAAAACAGATTTTAGAATCTATTGAAATGTAGCGGCTTTGCTGTTATTTTGCTGACGTGGTGTTCTTAAACTACATCTTAGTTTGGGAGAGGGGTTGTGCAGGAGAAAGATTTTGAAGAGATGGCAGAATATTTAAAAGCTCTGGCTCATCCGACAAGGTTGAGAATCATATATTACCTTATGAAAGAGAAAGAGATGTGCGTTAAGCTGTTGTGGAAGGAGCTGGGACTTCAGCAGTCCAATGTCTCCCAGCACCTTTCCCTTTTGAAAAGCAAAGGGATAATAACAGCAAGAAGAGAAGGGGTTATGACCTGTTATTCCGTGGTGGACCCCAAGGCTATTGATATAGTAAAGATACTGAGCGAGCACTTCAAAGTTTTAGAGAAAGCAGAAAAGTAAAGAGTGCTGCGACCAAAAGAGCCAAGGAGAGCACGGGAAATCCCTTAAACCAGCCTACCTTAAGGCCGTAGGCGAAGATTGAACCAAGGAAGAACCCCACAGAAACCGTTGACGCAACCAGTCTGTTGCCCAGAGAACGCATCTCTTTCTCCCTTATCTCATCCTGCATAACCTTTACCCTGATGCCCTCATCTTTTGCCTTAAGCGCAAGCTCCGCTCCCGAAAAGAGTATTACCTTTAAATCTTCCCTCACCCGCTTGATATCCGCCTGAAACTCCCTCAGCTCCTCCGCCAGAACCTCCATCCTGCCTCTTTTGCTTTCCACATCCCGTGCGTAATCCGCCACAAGCTCAAGCACATTTATATCCCCGCACAGCCCCCTCACCGTGCCGTCCATCACCAGAAGGGCCCTTGCAAGCATAAGAAACTCAGACGGAAATTTAACCCCGTATCTTGAGGATATCTCTATAACCCTCCTCACCACATCTCCCAGGTCTATCCTGCTCAACCTGCTCACCAGATAGGGCTCAACGAGACCCATAAGCTCAAGCTTAAATCTCCTTTCGTCCATCCTCTCAACAAGGTTCATCCTCTTGTATTCTGAAACTATGGCATCGTAGTCCCTGTTGACTATGTACAGGAAAATCTTTCCAACAAACTGCCTCATCTTCCTGTCCAGGAAGCCCACCATACCAAAATCCACAAAGGCAAAACTGCCGCAGGAAGTGACGATAACATTTGCAGGATGGGGGTCGGCGTGGAAAATATCCCCTTCAATTATCTGCTTGAGAAGCACGTAAACCAGCTTTTCTGCCAGCCTGCATGCCTCCTCCCTCTCCCCCTGCCACTTCTCAAGCTTTACCCCCTCAACCTCCTCAAGAACCAACACCCTTCTGGTGGTGTAGTCCCAGAAAACTCCGGGAATCTTCACCCCCTCATCAGCAAGAATCTTTGCTATCCTCTCGCTGTTTGCCGCCTCTATCCTGAAGTCCATCTCCCGCTTTATGGTGAAGGCAAACTCCTCAACCAGCGAGGGAAAGTCGTATATTCTGAACTCCTCAAAGTGTCTGTGAATAAAGGCGGCTATTCTCCTTAAGACGGCTATGTCAATCTCCACCGTCTCCTCTATGTGTGGCCTGAGAACCTTTATGACCACCCTCTCCCCCGTCTTCAAACGGGCTCTATGCACCTGAGCCATGGAGGCAGAGCCTATGGGAACAGGCTCAATATACGAAAACAGCCTTTCATAATCCCTGCCCAGCTCAGAAATCAGAACCTCCTCTATCTCGTCCCAGCTGTTAGGGGGAAGCTCGTCCCTCAGCTTCATAAGCTCTTTAACCCACTCTTCCGGAAGGATGTCGGCTCTCGTGCTCAATATCTGCCCCAGCTTTATAAAGGTGGGACCCAGACTCTCAAGAGCCATGCGAAAGCGAACGTGGGCTGGATATGCATGGGCATCTTTTTTAAAAAGGCGCTTAAGCCTTAAAAAAGAGCTCCTCGTATCTAAAAAAGTGCCTACGCCGTGTGCCAGAAAGGTGTTGACTACCTGCCTGAACCTTACTGCCTCTTTGTATCTGAGAACCGGATTGAATCTAAAAGCCCGCATCTGCCGTGCTCAAACAAAAAGTCAACGAGGTGGTAAACATCAACATCAACTCCCCTTTCCGCAAGCTGTTCTTTTATCTGCTGATAACAGCTTGGGCAGGTGGTTATCACAGCCTGCGGAAGGTGCTTCTTTATAGCCTCAGCTTTAACGTCAAATATAGCCCGTGAAATCTCAGGATACTTGTATTTATACAGCCCGGCTCCGCCACAGCAGTGCCTTGAAGTTGGATGCTCAACCAGCTCAAGGTTGTCTATGCTTCTCACAAACCTCTCAAGCTCCTCGTCTCCCTTCCACGCCCTCAAATGGCACGGGAAGTGAATCATCACCTTCATCTTCTCTTTAAGAGAAAACTTCACCCCTTCCCTCAGCAGAAAGGAGAAAAGAGTCTCCGGAACCACATCGGGCTTTTCCGCGGCAAAGAAGCTCAAATACTCCCTGAAGGTTGAGTAGCACGAATCACAGATGAAGAGGGTCTTTCTGCCGTTGGCGTATCTTTCAAGGTTCAAAAGTCCCAGCCTGAAAAACTCGGACTTCCTCCCGTAAGCCAGAGCAGGCAGACCGCAACACTCCTCCTCAAAAAGGGCAACGTCTTTACCCAGAGCCCTGAGCAACAGATATGCCTTCAGAGCCGTTTCAGGATAGCACTGCTCCATAAGACATCCCACATAAAAGTTCACATCCCCGGAGTCCTTCAACAGTCCCTGCCCCTTAGCCCATACGAGAAAAGGCTCTCCTTTATAGGTACCCATAAGCCTCTGGATTTCGGCAACGGAAGAGAACCTGTCCCTTTTGAGGACAAGCCCCACCGCCACATCTTCCAGCAAATCCCTCTTTTCGGCACGGCTCTTAACCTCGGATACCAGATGGGATATGGGTATCTCCACAGGACACACCTCGTTGCAGGAACCACAACCCGTGCACAGCTGAGCCACCTTATAAGCTTCATCCAGACCAGCAGTTATAGCCGTCCACACGGCTCCTATCCCTCCCATGTATATATGACTGAAGCCCTGCCCGCTTAAAACCTGATACACGGGGCAAACGTTCATGCAGGCTCCGCACCTTATACACCTCAACGCATGGC
Source organism: Deferribacteres bacterium (assembly GCA_013153205.1). GTDB lineage: Bacteria > Thermosulfidibacterota > Thermosulfidibacteria > Thermosulfidibacterales > Thermosulfidibacteraceae > JAADEW01. Next base: position 13,616 of record JAADEW010000086.1, read on the forward strand.
GGAAGTGGATGTCCTCAAGCGCCCTCTTTCTTCCGTTATCCAGAACCACCACATACATCTCCCTCTCCTTCCACCTGAAAGGTGCGGTAAAGATGCTCACATAACTGGAAAAGTCAAGGCCCACCGAGTTTTTGGGAAGAACCTTGAGGAGAAAGAGGGCATCCTCAAGGGAAGATACAATCTTCTCCCATCCCGTAAGAATTATCTGAACGGAAGGCACTGTGGAGCAGAGCCTGCCGTTTCCCTCGTTGGTCATAAGGTAAAAGGCACAGGGCTCCGAAGAGACCACATTAATACCCGTCATTCCCCCTCTGGCGGAAAGGAATTTCTCTCTCAAATCTGCTCTCACCTTTTTGGTTATCACGTATGGGTCAGGGGGAATCTCCTCTCCAAAATACCGGGAGAAAAGTTTCGCAACCTCCTCTTTGGTGTGGTGAATGGCGGGAACGATGAGATGAGAAGGCTTCTCCCTGAAGAGCTGAACGATTCTCTCACCGAGGTCTGTCTCAATAACCTCCACTCCTCTTTCCTCAAGGAAGGCATTAAGCCCTATCTCCTCGCTGGTTATTGACTTGCCCTTTATAAGCAGGTCTATCCCATGCCTCTCACAGATTTCATAGATGATGGAGTCAGCAGAAAGAGCATCCTCCGCCTCAACGAGATGAGCCCCCTTTGAGGACAGCTCGTCCCTTACCCTGCTCCAGTGCAAATCGGCGCATTCTAACGCCTTTTCCTTCACATCCCTCAAGCGCTTCCTCACATCATCAAAACTTCCCAGGGAGGCTAAAGCTTTAAGTCTTCCCTCCACAAACCTTGAAGAAGCCCGCCTCAACGCCTCTCTTATCTCTTCATTCTCAAGATAGCTTTTAAGCTCATCCGGAGTCTTCCAGAATAACACTCAATCCTCCCAGCAGAGTATCAGCCTTTCGGGTCCGTGAACCCCCATAACGTGGATAAGCTCTATGTCTCCGGTTTTGCTCGGCCCGGTTATAACAGACACATAAGCCCTGTCCATCAAACTGGAAAGAGCCTGCTCAACTGTGGGACAGATGCGCTTTCTGCTTAAAAAAGCAACATGTATCCTGGGCAAAGCGGTGAGAAGATGCTCGCCCTCGGCGGAGTATGCAAAAACGAGACTTCCAGTTTCCACCACACCGCATACAGCCTTTGTGAAGGAGACCTGCGCCTCTTTCGGTTCAACCTCGGTGAGAAAGTCAAAGCTTGAAGCGATGAGACCACGAAGCTCCTTTTCTGCGGCAAAACGCTCCACGCCTTTTAAAAGAGAAGCCAGATGAGATAAAGAGGAGGCTATCTCTCCTCCTGTAGAGGTAAATTTCTCCACGAAAGCCGCCAACTCGTCCATTAAAGAGCTTCTTCTCCCTTTTCGCCGGTTCTTATTCTTATAGCGTCCTCAACGGGAAGTATAAAAATCTTGCCGTCACCGGGATGGCCTGTTTTACACACATCAAGTATGGCATTGACAATCTCCTCAACCTGAGAATCAGGTGCCACCACCTCCACTCTGGTTTTGGGAAAGAACTTGGGAATAGCTCCGTATTTCTCCATCATTTCACGGTGTTTCGCCAGAGGCTTCCCTATACCCATGAAGTTGTCCACGCTGAGACCCGGCGCCCTTATCTCAAAAAGCCTTCTCTTCAACTCCCACAGCTTCTCCGGATTGACATAGGCGATTATCATCTTCATCTTGAAATACCTCCCCCTTTTTTTTACTCTTAGTTTAAGGTATTAATTGCTTTCAGGTCAAGTTGACACCTTATAGT
>JAADEW010000108.1 GCA_013153205.1 Deferribacteres bacterium
GGAGAGAAGACCTCGCCCCATGTGTTCAAAAAGCGAATAAAAGAGCCGTGGTGAAGGGCAAAGTAGGTGTGGCTGAAGTTGTCCTCTGAAAAGACGAACTTATAAAGCTTCCTATCAGCGGATTTCGCAGAGGAAAAGACCGCATCAACCTTTAGAACGCATCCCCCATCCCGCACAATATCCCCGGCTTTAAAGGAAAAGTCCAGCGGCATCTCAAAAAGGCTCATAGCTTTTTCAAAAGGGGCTTCAGAAGGGCTGTGGTTGACAAAGGCCAAGGAAAAGATTTTCTTGCCCATCTTCTCCCACTTTACCATGTATTTGGTCTTCTCCGGAAGGCTCCACCTCTCCTCAAGCATCTGTCCCCGAAAAACAGTCTTTATGCTTTCAGCGTAATCCTCGTCATCGGTGGCAAGGTAAACGGTGCCCATCTTTTTCAACCTGCTTCTCAAAAGCCGCACGAAATCCTCGTTTACAAGCCTTCTCTTCTTATTTTTGGGCCAGGGGTCGGGAAAGAGAATGTAAACCTCCGACACGGAAGAAGGCGGGACCATGTATTTAAGGAAGAAGTTTCCCTCGGACTTCACAAGATAAACCCCTGTATCTTTCAGTCTTGAGCGTGCCTTTTTGAAAGAGATGTTGGCTATGTCAACACCCACAATGGGCTTTTCCTTTCTGTTTTCCCACAGCCATCTGAGAAAAAGGCCGTTTCCGAAACCAATCTCAACAACCGCATTATCCAGCGGGAAAAGGGCTTCCATGTATTCTTTAGGGGTAAGGTATTCCATACCTTCTCAGCACCTTTTTAGCCAATCTCGCCTCTTTTACAGGGAAGGAGAGCCTTGACGCAAATTCGGCTATAACCTCCTGAATAAGAGACTGGTCAACGTGCTGGGAGCCGTTTCCCACCTTAACCACCACCCCCCTTTTTGAACAGACGAACATCAAAGGAAGCTGATAACCGCCTCTTTCCACCACAATCACCGCGCTTCTGCCGCTTAAAAAAGGCTCTCCCACAGACTCAAGCCTTTCAACAAGCTCTTCAAATTTGGCATCTATAATGATATGAGACATAGCGCTTATGAATCTATGTAAAAGGAGGAAGGATTGTCAACGATAACCATAGATAAAAAACTGCTCAAAAAGGAGATAAAAGAGCTACACAAAGAGGTAAAAAAGAGGGGCTCCGCCGATGCCCTGCTCATAGCCCTATTCCTCTTAGAAAAAGCCGGTGAGGAAAAAGAGCGGGAAAAGATTCTAAAAGATGCCAAGAAAAAGGTGAAAGACGCTGACATTGAAAGCCTTAAAGAGCTTTCCAAGCTCGCCTCTGAAGACATTTACGCCTTTGAAAAGGCAGAAGGAAGCCCTGGAGTGCTTTTTAAAAAGATAAAGGAAGGCGAAATAGACGAAGAATTTAAAGAGCTTTTCAAAAAGCTTCCCTCCCAGATATTCAAGGTCTATCTGATAAAAGAATTTGTTCCAGCACTTCTTGACAAAGGGGAAGCAGACCTTGCCCTCTTTTTTCTGAATCAGGTGGAAAAAAGTGGCGAGCCCACCATAAACTACCTTCTCGGATGGGCATACGAGCAGAAAGGAATAGTAAACACTGCAAAAAGCTTTTACGAAAAGGCGGCAAAGGAAGAGTTCAAGGAAGCCAAAGAGAAGCTTGCCAACCTATACATAAAGCAGAGCGAGCCTAAAAAAGCGGCGAAGATATTCAAAGAGCTGGAGGAATGGGACAAGGCGTTCTCCGCCCTTATAGAAGCAGGCGATATCAAAGAGTGCCTCAAAATTATAGAGCACATTGAAAATCAGGAGCTCATATCAAAGCTTGCCAGAATCCTGATTGAGAAGGGCAAGCTCAAAGAGGCAAAAGAGGTGGTGAAACAGCTTGAAGACGAAAAAGCCAAGCTTTACGAAGCCTACATCCTTTCGCAGGAAGGTAAAACTGAGGAGGCATACCGGATAGCTTCTGAAATCGTGAAAGACCTGAAGGGTGAGGAGAAACAGATTGCCATAAGAATAATCACAGACTACTACAGGGAAAGCGAAAAGTGGAAGGAAATCACCATACTTCTGTCTCCCCTTGAAACCACAAAGCTTTTAAGCGACAAAGACAGGCTCCTTCTGGCAGAGGCATACATCCACACCGGGGACTATCCACGGGCTTTGAGGATACTCGCAAACCTTATGGAGACGGAGCTGAGAAAGGACGCGAAAAGGCTCATCAAGAAAATAAAAGAGGAATGTGAAGAGGAACAGGTCAGAGAGGTGTGCGAACAGCTCCTTGCCGAAGACTCCTTTTTCAAGCGGCTTAAGGAGGGGCTTTCCAAAAGCAGGTCCTCCATAGTTCAGCAGATAGAAAACCTTTTTACGGAAGGCAAAAAGGTTGATGCGAAAACCCTTGAAGAGCTTGAGGAGATTCTTCTTGCGGCAGATGTTGGGGTGGAAGCCACCCAGCAGATACTCTCAAACATAAAAAGAAGAATGGAGATAGGCGAGATAAAGAACGAATCCTCCCTCATAAGCGCTCTGGAAGAAGAGATACTCAAAATCCTCAAAAAAGCTGAAGGCAAGCTCGTCATCACGGAAAAGCCCTTCGTTATAATGGTGGTAGGGGTAAACGGAACGGGAAAGACCACATCCATAGCCAAGCTCGCCTACTATCTTAAAAACAAGGGATATTCCGTTCTGCTTGCGGCAGGAGATACCTTCAGAGCCGCCGCAATTGAACAGCTTGAAACATGGGGAAAGAGGCTGGGAGTTGATGTGATAAAGCAGAAACCGCAGGCAGACCCCTCCGGTGTGGTTTACGACGCTGTGAAAGCCGCAAAGGCAAGAAACGTGGATGTGGTTATCATTGACACTGCCGGAAGGCTCCACACAAAGGTAAACCTCATGGAAGAGCTGAAGAAAATGGCGCGCGTTGCATCAAGGGAGCTTCCCGGCGCACCCCACGAAACGCTTCTCGTGCTTGATGCGGTGGTGGGGCAGAACGCCATATCTCAGGCGAAAATCTTCTCCGAAGCCATCCCCATAACAGGCATAATCCTCACCAAGCTGGACGGAACCGCCAAGGGAGGAGTGATTATAGCCATTGCAAAGCTCTTCAATATTCCTATTAAATTTATTGGAGTGGGAGAAAAGATAGATGACCTTCAGGAATTTAATGCTGAGCGTTTTGTTGACGCTCTTTTTGAGCGCTAACCTTTCGGCAGAAATCATCTGCGAAAGCCAGAAAGGGGTTATCTTCTGCTACAACAGACCCGAAAAAGCCAAAAGCACCACCGCTGACGGAAGAAAAGCCTACATTGAAAGCCTTATAAAAGACACGGCGAGAAAATACGGAGTTGACCCGGAGCTTGCCCTCAAAGTGGCAAAGATAGAGTCCAACCTCAATCAGCAGGCGGTATCCCCCAAGGGAGCCATAGGGGTTATGCAACTCATGCCTGAAACAGCCAGAGAGCTCGGGGTCAACCCCTACAATCTTGAAGAGAACATAAAAGGCGGAATAGCCTATCTCAAATACCTTATTGAAAAGTATAACGGCGACATTGACCTTGCCCTTGCCGCCTACAACGCAGGACCTTCCGCCGTGGACAGATACGGCGACATCCCCCCTTACAAAGAGACCATAAATTACGTGCGGAAAATAAGGGGAAGCGTCCCGGCATACAGAGGAAGCCGCATAAGAAAGGTCAAGCTTCCCGACGGCACCATACTCTACACCAACCTGCCCTACACAGGAGCAACAAGGTGAGCCAGAAAATTGATGAGTTTGAGCTCATAAACGGCATACGGGAAATGTTTCCCAAGGCAAAGCCGCCGGTCAAGCTCGGAATAGGAGACGATTGTGCCATACTCCACTTCAAAGACAAAGAGATACTGGTAAGCTCCGACCTTCTGATAGAAAATACCCACTTCCTCATCCCCCCTTTCAAGCCTTATGAGCTCGGCAAGAAAGCAATACTCGCCAACATCAGCGACATATCCGCCATGGGAGGCATACCGGAAGCCTTCACCGTATCGTTAGGGCTTCCACCCACCGTAAGGGAAAAAGAGGTGAAAGAGCTTTACCTCGGCATAAAAGAAGCCTCGTCAAACTACCGGTGCCAGCTCGTAGGGGGTGATATATCCCGCTCGGAAAGGTTCACCATCTCCATAACCATCGTGGGAAGCAACGAGAAAGACGGTTCCATACTGCGCTCCACCGCCTCCTGTGGAGACCTGCTCTGCGTCACCGGGAAGCCGGGATGCTCCGCCATAGGGCTTGAAGCTCTGCTCAAAGGCTATCCGCCGCCTGTTTTTCTCAAATACATAAAACACCACATTGAACCCAGCATAAAAATACCATTTGCGCGGGGGCTATCCATCCTGAAAGCCGCCACATCCATGATAGACATAAGCGATGGGATAGCGTCAGACGCCAGAAGAATTGCAGAAGCAAGCGGCGTCAGGGTGGTTATTGAAAGGGAAAAGCTTCCGTCCCTCAACCTGAAAGAGGACGAAAGGGCGTTTCTGGAAAAGGAGGAAGCCTTTTACATACTGCACGGCGGAGAAGATTACGAGCTTCTCTTCACCGTAAGACCTGAAAAGCTTGCCAAGGTCAAGCAGATTGCCGAAGAGACCCAGACTGAATTTACCGTTATCGGCTTTGTTGACGAGGGGGAAGGAGTGTATATAAAAGAAAACGGGGAAATTAAGCCGCTTTCACCGGAAGGGTTCAAACACTTTTGAAAGATGAAGCTACCGAAAGAGTTCATAGAAGCTTTGAGGGCCGCCAGAAAGCTCGTGGTTCTCACAGGTGCAGGCATATCCGCAGAATCCGGAGTTCCCACCTTCAGGGGAAAAGACGGTCTGTGGAAAAGATACAGGCCGGAAGAGCTTGCCACCCCTTTCGCCTTCAAGAAAAACCCGAAGCTCGTATGGGAATGGTACGACTGGAGAAGAAGCCTCATTGCTCCCCTTGAGCCCAACGAAGCCCACAGGCTGATAGCAGAGCTGGAGGAAAGATATCCGGAGTTCGCCCTCATAACCCAGAACATTGACGGCCTCCACAAAAAGGCAGGCTCTAAAAAGATATTAGAGCTACACGGAAACATATGGCGCGTAAGATGCACAAACTGTCCCTACAAAGGCGAAGACTACCGGGTGCCCCTTGAAGAGGTCCCACCAAAGTGCCCGGAATGCGGTGCCCTGCTGAGACCCGATGTGGTGTGGTTCGGTGAACCGCTGGATGCAGAAATCCTGAACGAAGCGGTGCACCATTCAGAAACCTGCGACTTAATGCTGGTCATAGGCACATCGGGAGTGGTTCAGCCTGCGGCAAGCCTGCCCCTCATCGCCAAAAACGCCGGAGCAAAGGTGGCAGAGGTCAACCCGGAATCAACCCCCATAACATCCATAGCAGACTGGAGCATCAGGTCAAAAGCGGTGGAATTCGCTCAAAAGCTGAAAGAACACCTGAAAGACTAAAAGCCGTTATCTCCAAAAGCCTTTACACCGCCTCTTTTTGCGCCTATATTTTGGGAAAACAAGGAGAGAACATGGAAACACTACAGGTATATCCAGAGAAGCTTTCGGCTATAAAAGAGGAGATAAAAAAGCATCATCCCGATGCGGACCTGTCCGTAGTGGATAAGGCTTACAGTTTTGCCGCAAAAGCCCACGAGGGTCAATACAGGCAGTCCGGCGAACCTTACATAATTCATCCCATAGAGGTGGCATCCATTCTGTCCAGAATGCGCATGGACCCCATCACCGTTGCCGCCGCTTTACTGCACGATGTCCTTGAGGATACCCCTGTAACAGAAGAAGAGCTGAAAAAAGAGTTCGGCGAGGAGATTGCATTTCTGGTGGAAAGCGTATCCAAAATCAGCCGAATAGAAGCCAAAACCCACCTTCAGAGACAGGCAGAGACCATAAGAAAGATGCTGCTTGCCATGGCGCGGGACCTGAGGGTTATTATTATCAAGCTTGCAGACAGGCTTCACAACATGAGAACCCTCCACTTCATACAGAACCCGGAAAAGAGAAAGAGAATAGCGCAGGAAACCCTTGACATATACGCTCCATTAGCCCACAGGCTCGGGTTTGCGCTGATAAAGTGGGAGCTTGAGGATTTGGCATTCCGGGAAGTGAATCCGGAGATGTATGAATACATCAAAGAGAACGTGGCAAAAAGCAGAGAGGAACGGGAAGAATACATCAAAAACATGATTGAGATAGTATCGGAAAAGCTGAAGCAGAAAGGCATCAAGGCACACATAGAAGGGCGCCCCAAGCACTTTTACAGCATATACAAAAAGATGGTGGAGCAGAACCTAAGCTTTGAAGAGCTTTACGACCTGATAGCCCTCCGAATCATAGTGAACACCGTGGACGAATGCTACACCGTTTTAGGAATCATCCACTCAAGCTGGCCCTACATACCGGGAAGGTTCAAGGACTACATAGCCATGCCCAAGCCCAACATGTATCAGTCCCTCCACACCACCGTTATAGGACCGGGAGGAGAAAAGGTTGAGTTTCAGATAAGAACCTGGGAGATGCACAAAATAGCCGAGGAAGGTATAGCCGCCCACTGGAAGTATAAGGAGAAAGGGCGGGTTGACAGGGAAGAAGAGCAGATATTCTCCTGGATAAGAAGGTTCGTTGACTGGCAGAAGGATGTTGAGGACCACAGGGACTTCATAAAAAACCTGAAAACGGACCTCTTCCCGGAAAAGGTCTATGTATTCACCCCCAAAGGAGATGTGAAAGCCCTTCCCAAAGGCGCCACCCCCATAGACTTCGCCTACTCCATCCACACGGAGGTGGGACACCACTGCGTTGGAGCAAAGGTTGACGGAAGGCTGGTCCCTCTGGATTACGAGCTCAAAACCGGCGACAAGGTGGAGATTATCACCTCACCCCACCAGCATCCCAGCAAGGACTGGCTCAGAATAGTAAAGACCTCAAGGGCAAGAGCCAAAATATCCGCATGGCTCAGGGCTCAGGAAAGGGAAAAAGCCATAGAGTTAGGAAGGGAGCTTTGCGTAAAAGAGTTCAGAAAGTGGCACGAAAACTTCTCCAGATTTTTAGACGAGGGCAAAATTGACGAAATAGCCCACGAGTTTGGATACAAAAACGCTCAGGACCTGATATACGCCGTGGGTCTCGGCAAAATATCTGCAAGAAGCATCGCCAGAAAACTGCTTCAGCCCATTCACCCCAAAGAAGAGAAAGAGGAGAAGACAAGCCCCAAGCCGCCGGCAGGAATCCGGGTCTCCGTTGACGGAATGGGCAACATACTGGTCAAGTTTGCAAAGTGCTGTAACCCCGTTCCGGGAGACGACATCGTGGGCTACATCACCAAAGGCAAGGGGATAACCATACACACGGCCGACTGTGCAAATTTAGCCCGTATCAAACCCGACCCGGAAAGGCTGGTTGAAGTTGAGTGGAAAGACCAGCCATCAGCTAAAGGCGCCCTGCCCGTCAAGATACGGGTTGAATCCCTTGACAGACCCGGAATGCTTGCGGAGATAACCCAGCTCATCTCAAAAGAGGGAGTAAACATAGAATCAGCCAACGTTCACACCACCACAGAAAACAAAGCCGTGCTCAACTTCATAATAGACGTAAAAAACACGGACCAGCTCACAAAAATCCTCAACGACATACAAAAAATTAACGGCGTTTTGAGGGCAGAAAGGGTAAAAAGATAGGCCTTAGCTCCGGTTAAACCGCCTTCTCCACCTTCCCCGCTTTGAGGCACTTGGTGCAGACCTTTATCCTCTTGACCTGCCCGTTGGGAAGCCTCACCTTAACCTTCTGAATGTTGGGATGAAACTTCCTGCTACTCACATTGTGAGCGTGGCTTATCTGCTTACCGAAAACGGTCTGCTTTCCGCATATCTCGCATCTTCTTGCCATCTCTCTCCCTCCTTGAAAAGCGAGGCTTATTTATAGCCGCAGTGCCTCTTTATGTCAATAGAAGTTTAGCCTATAATATGCCCCATGAGAAGAACGGGACTGACAGACCTGCCCCTCCACACGGGAAAGGCACCGAGGTGGCTCTTTGAAAGAATGAAGAGCCTTGCCGCAGAGGTGCTCTACCTCATAGCCCTGGAATACGGAACCGCCGAGGTTTTAAGGAGGTTTTCCGACCCCTTCTGGTTTCAGGCTTTCGGATGTCTTCTGGGATTTGACTGGCACTCAAGCGGCATCACCACCACAGTTATGGGTGCCGTTAAAGAAGGGCTGAAAAAATATCCGGAGCTCAACCTCTTTGTTGCCGGCGGAAAGGGAAAGACGAGCCTCAAAACCCCGGAAGAGATAGCCAATACATGCGAGAAAAAGGGGATTTCCCACGGAAACAGGCTGATAAAATTGAGCAGGCTTGCCGCAAAGATAGACAACAGCGCCGTTCAGGACGGATTCAGCCTCTACCACCACACATTTATCTTCACCGCAGACGGAAGCTGGGCGGTGATTCAGCAGGGACTGGACGACAAAAGGCTTCTCGCCAGAAGATACCACTGGCTCGGGGAGCGGGTGAAGAAAATGACCATAGAACCACACGCGGCTGTTTGCTGTGATGTAAGAAAACCCACCCTCAATTTAGTGGACAAAACGGCAAAGGAGCTTCAATCCTCCATGGTAGAGCTTGCGCTTCTTCATCCGGAAAGGCTTGCCGCGGAGATGGAGCTCGCAAGGCTCTCAATGCCGAGAAGGCACCACATAAGCCTTGAAGACATTGACATAAAAAGGTTTAAAACCACCATGGAGAAGGCTTACGAAAATCAGGTAAAGGACTTTGAAGAGCTTCTTGCGGTAAAAGGCGCAGGCGCCAAGTTTTTAAGGGCGTTAGCCCTCACGGCGGAAATCGTGCACGGCAAAAGAATAAGCTTTAAAGACCCGGCAAGATACGCCTTTGCCCACGGCGGAAAGGACGGCCATCCCTTTCCCGTAAACAGAAAAATCTACGACCACACCATAGAAACGCTTAAAGAGATTATCAGCAGGGCAAAGGTGGGAGAGGTGGAAAAAAGCAAAGCCCTCAAAAGGCTTGCAAGACTGCAGGAGAGGCTAACATGAAGGCATTAGCCCTTTACTCAGGTGGGCTGGACAGCATACTGGCCGTTAAGCTCATAGAAAGGCAGGGGATAGATGTGGTTCCCGTTCACATATACACGGGATTTGCCGGAAGAAAAGATAAAGCCTTTATTGAGGAGGCGGTGAAAGCCTACGGCTTAAAAGAGCCTGTTGTGCTCGATGCGAGAGAGGAGTTTCTGCACATTCTCAAAAGCCCCAGATACGGCTACGGGAAGCACCTAAACCCGTGCATAGACTGCAAGATATTCTTTCTGAGAAAGCTGAAAGAACTTATGCAGAAGACAGGGGCTCAGTTCGCTGTAACCGGAGAGGTGCTGGGACAAAGGCCCATGAGCCAGAACAAATCCGCCATGCTTCTCATAGAGAAAGAGAGCTCCCTCAAAGGGTTGATTGTTCGGCCTTTAAGCGCCAAACTCCTCCCACCCTCCATCCCGGAAGAGAAGGGGTGGATAAAACGGGATGAGCTTTGCGGAATTTCTGGAAGAGGCAGAAAGATACAGCTCAAACTGGCTGAAGAGTTCGGGCTGAAGAAGATTCCAACCCCCGCCGGAGGATGCCTTCTCACCGACCCCACCTTTTCCCGGAGGCTAAAGATTCTCATGGATGTGGTGGAGGAAACCGGATGGGAGGAGATAGAGCTGATAAAGATGGGGAGAATGTTCCTGATAAATGGCTGTATCCTGCTCGTTGCAAGAAACGAAAAGGAAAAAGCCTTCTTCCTCTCAAAGGATAACGCCGTGTTTGACGAGGAAAGGAGAACAGCCGGATGCATCATAGGAAACTCTGAAGGCGCAGAAAGGGAGATTGCAGGTATTATACTGCGATACGCAAGAAAGGGCGGAACCGTTATCCTGAAAGGAAAGAAGATAAAAGGACAGCCCCTCTCACCGGAGGAGGTTCACACAAAACTTGTAGGAGTAAAAGCATGAAGGCACTGCTCATAATATTAAGCTTCCTCACAGGCTCAATCCCCTTTGGAATTATCGTGTCAAAGCTCTTCAAAGGTGAAGACCCCAGAAAGGTGGGAAGCGGAAACATAGGAGCCACCAATGTGGCGCGGGCGGCAGGACCTGCGGCAGGGCTCATAACCCTCATCCTTGACATACTGAAGGGCGCCATCCCCGTTGTAATAGCGGAAAGGCTTTTCCCCTCCTCGTCCTTCGCATTTTTGTGCGGGCTCTCAGCCATAGTGGGCCACTGCTACTCCCCGTTTCTGGGCTTCAACGGAGGAAAGGGAGTGGCAACGGGCGCAGGGGTGTTCATGGCTTTCAACTTCAAAGCCTTCCTCATGGGGCTTTTAGTGTTCGCCACAGTGTTTGCCGCAACAAAGATAGTCTCCCTCGCATCCATAACTTCAGCCCTCTCCATGCCGGTGTGGATACTTCTGCTCACCCACGACGCGAAAAAGGCTTTCATCACGCTTCTTGTAGCGCTGTTCATCACTTACAGGCACAGGGAGAATATAAAAAGGCTCCTCCGGAAAGAGGAGCCCAGATTCAGCCTGAAAAAGGACTGACCAACCTCTCAGTCAAGGACGGCTTTTCCGGGATAGATGGCTACATCCTCAAGCTCTTCCTCTATCCTCAAAAGCTGGTTATACTTGCAGACCCTGTCGGTTCTTGAAAGGGAGCCCGTTTTTATAAACCCGGAGTTGACCGCCACCGCAAGGTCGGCAATGGTGGTATCCTCCGTCTCACCCGACCTGTGGGAGATTATGGTCTTGTATCCGTGGGTTCTGGCAAGCTCAATGGCGTCAAGGGTTTCGGTCAGGGTGCCTATCTGATTCAGCTTTATCAGCACTGCATTTGCCACATTCTCCTCTATCCCCTTCTTTATCAGCTTGGTGTTGGTCACGAAGACGTCATCGCCCACAAGAAGAATCCGGTCCCCAAGTTCCTCTGTAAGCTTCTTCCAGCCTTCCCAGTCGTTTTCGTCAACCCCGTCCTCAATGGAGACTATGGGATAAGCCTCTATGAGCTTTTTATACCACTCTATAAGCTCGTCAACCGTGAGCTCCTTCCCGTCAACCAGATATTTCCCGTCCCTGTAGAAGGTGCTGGATGCCGAATCTATGGCTATAGCAATATCTTCACCGGGTTTATACCCTGCCCTCTCAATGGCTTCCATAAGGACATCCAGAGCTTCCTGATTGCTTGAAAGGTTGGGAGCAAAACCGCCCTCGTCTCCCACATTGGTGCTGTAGCCCTTGCTCTTCAGCACGGCTTTCAGGTGATGGAAGGTCTCAGCCCCCATCCTCAAAGCCTCGGAAAAGGAAGGAGCACCCCAGGGCAGTATCATAAACTCCTGTATATCCACATTGTTGTCCGCATGAGCCCCGCCGTTCAACACATTCATCATGGGAACGGGCAGAACCTTGGCGTTCACCCCACCTATGTAGCGGTAAAGGGGAAGCTCAAGCTCGTTGGCGGCGGCTTTGGCCACGGCAAGGGAAACGCCCAATATGGCGTTTGCCCCAAGCCTTGATTTGTTTTCGGTGCCGTCAAGCTCTATAAGGAGTTTGTCTATACCCACCTGGTCAAAGGGGTCAAGGCCTATCACCTCAGGGGCTATGACCTCGTTCACATTATCAACGGCTTTCCTCACCCCTTTGCCAAGATACCTCTCCTTGTCTCCGTCCCTCAGCTCAAGAGCTTCCTTCTCACCGGTTGATGCCCCGGAAGGAACGGAAGCTCTCCCCCACACACCGTTATCAAGAACCACGTCAACCTCAACGGTGGGGTTACCCCTTGAATCCAGTATCTCCCTTGCCCAAACATCAATAATCTCAGCCATGGCTTTCACCTCCTGTTTGGTCCACTTTATTTAATCTCAAGTGCATGAGATATTCAACATTGCCTTTGGCACCCTTTATGGGGGACTCCGTCACTCCCAAAACGGAAAAACCGAGCTGTTGTGCTGTCTTTTTTATCTTCTCCACCGCCTCCTGCCTGTAAGCCTCTTCTCTAACTATACCTCCGCGGGAGACCTTCTCCCTGCCCACTTCAAACTGAGGCTTTACGAGAACCACGCATTCTCCGCCCTCTTCCAGAAGTTCCTTCACCTTGGGAAGCACCTTCTCCAGAGAGATAAAAGAAACATCAACGCAGACGAAATCAACCCTATCCGCAACCGCGCTCCTCGGCATGTGCCTGATGTTGGTCTTCTCAAGCACCACCACCCTTGGGTCGTTTCTCAGCTTCCAGTCAAGCACACCATACCCCACATCCACGGCGTAAACCTTTTTCGCTCCGTTAAGCAGAAGACAGTGGGTAAAACCACCGGTTGACGCCCCGATGTCAACGCACACCTTGTCCTTCACATCTATGCGGAAGTGCTTGAGGGCTTTCTCAAGCTTAAGCCCACCCCGGGAAACGTAAGGTATATCCTCGCCCCTAAGCTCTATACGGGCATCGCCGGAAACTCTGGTTCCCGGTTTGGTGACGGGCTTTCCGTCAACCAGAACCCTGCCAGCCATAAGAAGGGCCTTGGCTCTCTCCCTGCTTTTTACCAGTCCCCTGTCCACCAAAAGCTTGTCTATCCTCTCACACGAGGAGCCTTTTCCCATATCTCGTATCCACGGCAAATCTCGGAGTCACCATGGGTCCAAACTCGGAAAGGAGCCTTTTTGTGAGCTCAACCCCCCTCCCCTCATCCACCTTGAAGTGCTGAGTGCCCTTCACCGGGTCGCAGGAAAACAGATAGTAAGGCTTCACCCCCACAGACGCAAGTCTGAAGAAGAGCTCCTTCAGCGTTTCAAAGCTGTCGTTCACCCCTTTCAACAGCACACTCTGGTTGTTGATGGAAACCCCCGTTTTCAACAGGGAAAGTATAGCATCTCTGCTTTCCCTCGTCACCTCATTCGGGTGGTTGAAGTGGGTATTTATCCACAGCGGAGCGTACTTCTCAAGAAGAGAAAGCCTCTTTCCATCAAAGATGCCAGGCGCCACCACCGGTGCCCTCGTGCCTATCCTCACTATCCTGACGCTTTCCACCGACCTTATCCGGGCAAGAAGCTCCTCCAGAAGCTCAACGGGAAGCGCAAAAGGGTCCCCTCCCGAAAGGATGACATCGCTGATTTCCGGATGGGCTTTAAGATAGTTTTCAAGCTCGTCAAACCTATCAAAGACGAAGGGAGAAGCCTTCCAGTTCCTCTTTCTCATGCAGAACCGGCAGTAAACAAAGCAGAGATTCGTGGTCACAACCAGCAGTCTGTTCTTATACCTTCTCACGAGATGGGGTATCCCGGTGCTTTCATCCTCACCAAAGGGGTCCTCCTCGCCGCAGGATGAAAGCTCACTCTTTTCAGGGAAAAACTGCCTGAAAACGGCATCGGAAAAGTCCTTACTTTTTGCCAGAAAAAAGTAGTAATCCGTGCACCTAAAGGGGTAAACCTCTTCAACCGCCTTCGCTTCATCCGCAAGGGTTTTCTCCACAAACCTTTCTATTTCCTCTATTTTCGTGTAAATTTTCATAAAAAGCTTTCTTCTCAAAAGTGAGCAATTTTCTCAAGGGGGTGAAGGGATGAGCCTGAGAGAGATTCTGGAAAGATACATGGAGCTTGTGCCGGAAAAAGAGCTGACCGAAAGGGTCAAAAAATTCCAGAAAAGCCTGAACGCAGACATTGCGTTAATCGTTCACCCGCCTGACATCTACTACTTTTCGGGAAGCAAACAGGAAGGAGTCTTCCTCATCCCTAAAGAAGGTGCTCCCGCCTTTTTAGTGCTGAAACACCTTGAGAGAGCAAAGGCAGAAAGCCCCTTTGAAGTGGTGGAGCTCGGCTCCCTCAAAAAGGTGGGAGAAAAGATAAAAGAGCTGGGCTTTTCCGCCAACAGCGTTGCCACGGAGCTTGATGTTATCAGCCTCAACCTCTTCAACAGGCTCAAAAAAGCCCTCCCTGAGGCGGAGTTTACCGACGCATCCGGATTAATAAGAGGTCTGAAGGCGATAAAATCCCGGTGGGAGATAGATGTCCTCAAAAAAGCCGCAGAGATAGTCAAAGCGGGCTACAAAGCGGCTCTGGACAACCTCAAAGAAGGAATAACGGAAGTGGAGCTGAACGCATTAGCCATATGCGAGATGAGAAAGCTTGGACATGAATCCGGCGAGGTGATGAGGGGAGCAAGAATGGAAGGCTTTCTGGGACACATATTGTCCGGAGAAGCCGCCGCAGTGCCGAGCTACGCCAACGCCCCGCTAAACGGCGTGGGCCTTTCTCCAGCCATGCCGGCGGGACCAAGCAGAAAGAGGATAGCAAGAGGAGAGCCTGTCATATTTGACTTTTTCGGAACATACATGGGCTACCTCGTTGACATGACGAGAACCTTTGGACTTGCCCCGCTCGACCGGAAGTTTAAAGAGGCTTACCGCGTGGTTGAGGAGATACACGCATACCTGAGAGAAAACCTGAAAGAGGGTGCAAACGGAGCCGTTATATTTGACGAGGTGGTGAAGATAGCCGCCTCAAGCGGATACGGAGAGTTTTTCATGGGATACGGCAGGGACAGGGTGAACTTCATAGGACACGGGGTAGGAACGGAGATAAACGAGTTTCCGTTCATTGCGAAAAGGCTTGACATGGAGCTCAAATCCGGCATGGTGGTTGCCGTGGAGCCCAAATTCATCTTCCCGAAAGAAGGAGCAGTGGGGCTTGAGAACACCTATCTCATCACGAAAGAGAAAGCCGTATCCCTGACCGATGCCCCCGAAGAGTTGATGGAATTGAAATAAGTCCATATTTTTATTCTAAACCACTGCGGTTGGAGGAATGACATGAAAAACCAGATTAAGACCTTCATCTTCTTGAGCATACTGACGGTGTGCTTTATCCTGATAGGCGACCTGATAGGTGGACGCTCCGGCATGGTGATAGCGTTTATTTTCGCCATGATAATGAACTTCCTCTCCTACTGGTTCAGCGACAAAATCGTCCTTGCCATGTATAGGGCGAGACAGGTTTCCGAATCGGAAGCCCCCGAGCTTTACAGGATTGTGAGGACCCTCTGCCAGAGGGCAAACCTCCCCATGCCGAGGATATACATCATACCCACGGCAACCCCCAACGCCTTTGCAACGGGCAGAAGTCCCAAACACGCCGCCGTTGCCGTAACGGAAGGGATACTCAACCTCCTGTCTGAAGAGGAGCTCATGGGCGTTCTGGGACACGAACTTGCCCACATCAAACACTACGATAT
>JAADEW010000061.1 GCA_013153205.1 Deferribacteres bacterium
GGACAACAAACCGAGGGGAGCGGTGTTTGTTATAGAGCTTCCCGTGAGGAAAGAAGCATGAGCAAACTTGTTCTCGTAGTGGACGATGAGCCGGAGATTCTCTCCACCTTAAAGGACATCCTTGAGGATGAGGGATACAGGTTCGTCGGTTATCTGAAGGGGGAGGATGCCCTTGAGGCTATAGACCGGGTGCTACCGGATTTGGTGGTGCTGGACATATGGCTTCCGGGTATAGATGGAATTCAGGTTCTTGACCAGATAAAGAGGAAGCACCCCCACCTTCCGGTGCTCATCATATCGGGACACGGCACCATTGAGACGGCGGTTAAGGCGGTGAAGCTTGGTGCTTACGACTTTATAGAGAAACCCATTGACCTTGATAAGTTTCTCCTGAAGGTGGAGAGAGCCCTTGAGGAAAGCCGCTTGAGGCTGGAATACGAGAGGTTGAGGGAAAAAAGCGGTGAGGAAAAGAAAATAATAGGCAAAAGCCCCAGAATGAAGGAGCTTATGGAGCAGATAAAGCTCGTTGCTCCTACCGACTGCTGGGTTCTTATTCTGGGGGAATCGGGCACGGGCAAGGAGCTCGTGGCAAGAGAGATTCACAGGCTCTCTCCGAGAAGCGACGGTCCCTTTGTTGAGGTGAACTGTGCGGCAATTCCCTCTGACAGGATAGAGTATGAGCTTTTCGGTTATGAAAAGGGGAGCTTTGCCGGTGCTGAGGTTTCTAAAAAGGGCAAGTTTGAGCTTGCCAACGGGGGCACCCTTTACTTTGACGAGGTGGGCGATATGGACCTGAGGACTCAGGCGAAGGTCTTGAGGGTGCTTGAGGAGCTGAAGGTTGAGAGGGTGGGGGCTGACGAGCCGGTTGAGCTTGACATAAGGGTGATTGCCTCGTCCAACAAGGACCTTGAAAGGGAGGTGGCTGAGGGCAATTTCCGTAAAGACCTGTATTACAGGCTCAATGTGGTTCCCATAGTGGTTCCTCCGCTCAGGGAAAGGAAGGAGGATATTCCCCTTCTGGTTGAGCACTTTTCAAACTTTTTTGCCAGAAAGTATGGAAGAAAGACACCCCTCTTTTCTGATGGTGCTCTGAAGATTCTCACCGATTACCACTGGCCCGGCAATGTTAGGGAACTTAAAAACCTTGTGGAAAGGCTCGTTATCACCGTGCAGAAAGATGTGATAGAGGAGAGCGATTTGCCCTATCCTCTGGGTCAGGCGGATGCCTCTGAGGGGACGAAAACCCTGAGGGAGGCAAAGGAAGCCTTTGAGAAGGAGTTTATCCTCAGACAGCTTAAAAAGAATGACTGGAACATATCCAAAACGGCGGAGGAGCTTGGTATTGAGAGGAGCCACCTGTATAAAAAAATGAGAGCATACGGGATTAAGAGGGAGAACAATGAGGTATAAAGACGCTGGTGTGGATGTTGACAAGGCGGAAAGGCTCGTTGAAAGGATAAAAAAGCTTGCCGAAAGGACCGTGAGGGACGGGGTGGAGTTTGGCATAGGCGGTTTTGCCGGTGCCTTCACCGTTAAGGGGTTTAGGGAGCCCGTCTTTTCCGTCACCACGGACGGGGTGGGAACCAAGCTGAAGATAGCTTTTCTCACAGGCGTTCACAACACCGTTGGGGTGGACCTGGTGGCTATGTGCGTCAACGACCTTATAACCGGAGGGGCGGAGCCGCTCAGCTTCCTTGACTACTTTGCGTGCGGTAAGCTTGACGAAAAGACTTACATTTCGGTGATTGAAGGCATAGTGAAGGGCTGTGAGGAAGCTGAGTGTGCCCTTATAGGCGGCGAAACGGCTGAGATGCCGGACTTCTATCCGCCGGGGGAGTATGACCTTGCCGGTTTTTGCGTGGGCGTGTGCGAAAGAGAGGAGCTCATCGTTCCCTCCCTTGAGGTGGGCGACCTTGCCGTGGGAATTGCTTCAAGCGGACTGCACAGCAATGGCTTTTCTCTGGTTCGGAAGGTGGTTTTTGACAAAATGGGCTTTACGGTTGACACATACATTCCTGAGCTGGGGAAGACCCTTGGTGAGGAGCTTCTCACCCCCACGAAGATATATGTGAAGGCGATGAAGGCTTTGAAATCTGCCGGGGTAAGGGTTAAGGGAGTTGCCCACATTACCGGTGGTGCCTTTTACGAGAAGCCCAAAAGGCTTTTGAGACCCGGTGTTTCCCTTTGCATATACAGAGATGCGTGGGAGCCTCCCGCGGTGTTCCGGCTGATACAGAAGTGGGGAGAGGTTCCGGAAGACGAGATGTATCGGACCTTTAACATGGGTGTTGGCATGATAGTGGTGGTTTCCAGAGAGGATGCGGACAGAACCGTTGACGTTATCTCTTCCTGCGGGGAGAAGGCTTTCCCCGTGGGTGAGGTGATAGAAGGGAAAGGGGAGGTTTTGTTATGGGAAGGAAGGTTTTGAAACTTGGCGTTCTCATTTCAGGCAGGGGAAGCAACCTCCAGTCCATAATTGACCACATAGAGGATGGCAAGGTTCCCGCCCGGATTGAGGTTGTTATATCGGATAAGAAGGATGCTTACGGACTTGAGAGGGCTAAGAGGCATGGGATTGAGGCTCTGTTTATTGACCCGACGGCTTTTCCCACAAAGGAGGATTTTGAGAAAGCCGTTGGTGATGAGCTTGAGAAGAGAGGAGTGGAGCTCGTGTGCCTTGCCGGGTTTATGAGGATACTCTCACCGTATTTTGTGAAGAGGTTTGAGAACAGGGTGATAAACATACATCCTGCTCTCCTGCCGTCTTTCCCCGGACTTCACGGCCAGAAGCAGGCTCTTGACTACGGGGTGAAGATAGCCGGTTGCACGGTCCACTTTGTTAACGAGGAGGTTGATGCAGGTCCCATTATCATTCAGGCGGCTGTTCCGGTGTTTGACGATGACGACGAGGACACCCTTTCGGCAAGGATTCTGAAGTATGAGCACAAGATATACCCCATGGCCATCAAGCTAATTGCGGAGGGAAGGGTTGCCGTTAGGGGAAGAAAGGTGATTATCAGAGACGCTAAAAAAGAGGAATGGGCAGGAGTTAACCCACCTCTTGAGGTGTAGAATCTGTATGGAGGCGGGGATGTCCCCGCCTCTTCTGGTTATCCGATTATCTCCAGAATGTATCTCTTTTCTCTGTTTTTGTTTGCGGCGTTTATGATGGTTCTCATTGCTTTGGCTCTGACTCCGTCTTTTCCGATGACTCTTCCTAAATCTTCCGGAGCCACTTTGAGCTCAAGCACCACGGT
>JAADEW010000007.1 GCA_013153205.1 Deferribacteres bacterium
TTTCCCAGCCTATCTTGTAAGCCCTTGTTCTTTCCAGATACCCTATAGAACCGGGTTCGTCCTCTGCGGTTACTATCCTCTTTCCTGTGGAAAGATGGCTTACCGTTCTGTTGATGGCATCGGTTATTCTGGATAGCTCATCAGCGGTGTATAAGGCGGGAATGTTGGTGTTCAATGTGAGCATATGAAACCCCCACAATTCACATCCCTGTGAGGGTTTTCGCCTCCCTGCACTTCTATTTATCGTCGGAAAGGGTGAAAACTTTAGAGGAGGGATAAAAAATGGGGATAAAAAAATGGGGAGGGTGTGTGACCCTCCCCAAAAGGCCGTGCGTTACACGTCGAAGTAGAGGAGAAACTCGTAGGGGTGGGGGCGAAGCCTGATTGCGTCTATGTCGTTTTCCCTCTTGTATTCTATATACATGTTGAGGAAGTCTTCGGTGAAGACATCTCCTGCTTTGAGGAAGTCCATGTCTTCTTCAAGGGCTTTTATTGCCTCTTCAAGGCTTGCGGGCGTTGTGGGTATGTTGGCAAGCTCTTCAGGAGGCAGGGAGTAGAGGTCTTTGTCCATGGGCTCGCCGGGGTCAATCTTGTTGAGGATTCCGTCTATTCCAGCGAGAAGCAGTGCGGAGAAAGCGAGATAGGGGTTGGAGGAGGGGTCGGGGAACCTCACCTCAATTCTCTTGGCTTTCGGGCTGGGAGAATACATGGGTATTCTCACCGCGGCACTCCTGTTTCTTGCAGAGTAGGCAAGGTTAACGGGTGCCTCAAATCCGGGAACGAGCCTCTTGTAAGAGTTGGTGGTGGGGTTGGTGAAGGCGCATATCGCCTTTGCGTGCTTCAGAACGCCGCCGATGAAGTAGAGGGCGAGCTCAGAAAGCCCCGCATACTCATTTCCTGCAAAGAGGGGCTCGCCGTTTTTCCACAGGGACATGTGGGTGTGCATTCCGGTTCCGTTGTCTTCAAATATGGGCTTGGGCATGAAGGTGACGGTCTTGCCGTATTTTGTAGCGGTTCCTCTCAGGATGTATTTGTATTTCATGACATTGTCCGCCTGAGTAACCAGCTCTGCATACCTTATGTCTATTTCTCCCTGTCCGGCAGTTGCCACCTCGTGGTGGTGGAACTCAACGGTTATCCCCGCATCCTGTAAGAGCAGGCACATTTCGCTCCTTATGTCGTGGGTCTTGTCATGAGGCGGAACGGGGAAGTAGCCCCTTTTGTGGGGAATCTTGTATCCAAGGTTGGGCGCTTCCTCTCTGTCGGTGTTCCACCAGCCCTCTATGGAGTCCACGAAGTGGTAGCTGTAGTTTCTGCCGTATCCGAACTTGACGTCGTCAAAGATGAAGAACTCTATTTCCGGTCCCACAAAGCAGGTGTCAGCAATGCCCGTGGACTGGAGGTAGTTTATGGCTTTCTTGGCGATGTATCTCGGGTCTCTCTGGTAGGGCTCTCTGGTTATGGGGTCAATCACCTCAACAAAGCAAACCAGAGTAGGCTCTTTCATGAACGGGTCAATGAAAGCACCCTTGGGGTCAATGATGACGTTCATGTCAGAGGCTTCTATACCCTGCCAGCCTCTGATGGAGGAGCCGTCAAAGCCAAGGCCCTCTTCAAAAGCCGCTTCGTCAACCTCTTCGGCGGGAAGCGTAAAGTGCTGCCATGTTCCAAAGGGGTCGGTGAACCTCACGTCAACGAACTTTACCTCACCGCTTTTTACTAACTTAAGAAACTGCTCTTTCTCCATGCTCCTAACCTCCAGATGGTTTTTTGTAACTTTCTCAAATTGCTTTCCTTTTCTCAAGATTTTGCAGAGCACAAATAATGTGCAAGAATCCAAAAGGCTTGTATGGAGCTTGGTGGGGAAGCTGAGAAGGGACTCCCTTCTCAGCTTCTTTTAGGCTTATCTCAGAATTACGGCGTGCTCTGGGCTGCATTTCTCTCCGCACAGGTGCAGGCTCCTTCGTGGGCTATCTCCACTCCAGCCATTTCTGCCATGCAGGGATTTTTGTAGGTGACGCCGTCAACGCCGCATACGGGGTCATAGTCGCTTATGCAGTCGAAGAAGTTGTAGTTGGTTTCTTTGGGTTTGGTTTTGCTGAATTTTTCGAGCCACATGTCGTTTACCTTTCCGTTCTCTTTCCAGCAGCTATCATTGATGCAGATGTTATCCGGCATCAAATCCAGCTTGACCCATCTGAATATGTAGGGTGTGGTCAACCAGTTGATGGTATTTAAGTCATACTCGGCGGGGATTATGAGCCAGAAAAGCCTGTATTCACCTTTTGTTACCCCCTGAAGAGGAATGGTTTTCAGGGTCATGTTGAGGCTGTTGGTCAGATTGGTGGCAAATGGGGGAATTGAGGTTAAAGGATTGCCATTTTCGTCAAAACAGGAAAAGCCCGTATCGCTGTTGTAGCAGGCATAGGTGCCGTTTCCCAAATCGCTAAAGCCTACTATGGTCTGGTTATCGGGCAACATTATGGCAAGATACACGTTCACGGGCCTGTCCATCTGAGGTATGGAAACGTCGAGATACAGGGTGCTGTTGTCTGTGGTCTCTCCAAGCTCGAACTTGATGCCAAGGATGTTCTCCCACGAGCTCAGGCAGGTGTCATCACAGATGCCGCTTGTGGGAGCCGGCGGAAGAGAATAAGTATAGCCTGCAGACGCCATTAAAGAGACTGACAGAAAGATGAACAACAATTTGGTGAACCGTTTCATCGGAAACCTCCCTTTTATGATTTTTGTGTTCCACACAGAATTAATATAATACCAAAAGTAAGTGAAATAAATAGCAAGCTGTGGTGGACTGTTGTTTCAATGCAGGTTTGTCAGTAAGATATTGAAAAAGTTGGTGTTTTTTGTGGTGCTCTTGACAAAGCATTGATAAGAGTGATTTTTATAAAGGCTATTTCGTTTTTTCGTGGAGGGAGTGGATGCTCTACAAGTCGGTGTTTACCTATCCGCAGTTTGAGGTGGAGAGGAATAGTGATAAGTGCATTGTTTGCGGCTGTTGCGTTCAGCAGTGCACTTACGATGCCACCCTCTTTCTTCCCTACAAGAAAAAGGTGGTGAATGATAACTTTAAATGCGTTGGATGCAAAAGGTGCGAGTCTTTATGCCCCACCGGGGCTATAAAGATAAAACGCGTTCAGAACGAGTTTAAGGAGAACGCTTACTGGACCTCCCGCACCATAAGGGACATTTACAAGCAGGCTGAGCAGGGAGGGGTTATCC
>JAADEW010000052.1 GCA_013153205.1 Deferribacteres bacterium
GCTTCTGCCTTTCCGGAGGAGCACCTCTTCCCGTTGAGGTGGCAGAGGAATTTGAAAGGCTCACCGGCGGAACCGTAAGGGAAGGCTACGGCCTTTCGGAATCCTCCCCGGTCACCCACGCAAACCTCGCCTACGGAAAACCGAGAAAGGGAAGTATAGGCATACCCGTTCCCGACACCGTTGCCAAAATAGTTGACCTGGACACAGGAGAAGAGGTGCCCATAGGCGAAACGGGAGAGCTGTGCATAAAGGGACCGCAGGTGATGAAGGGATACTGGAAGCGGCCTGAGGAAACAAAGATTGCCCTTGACGAAGAAGGATGGCTTCACACCGGTGACATAGCCAAGATGGATGAGGACGGCTACTTCTACATCGTCG
Organism: Deferribacteres bacterium; assembly: GCA_013153205.1. GTDB lineage: Bacteria > Thermosulfidibacterota > Thermosulfidibacteria > Thermosulfidibacterales > Thermosulfidibacteraceae > JAADEW01. The sequence continues at coordinate 379 of JAADEW010000052.1, forward strand.
ACAGGAAAAAAGACATGATAATATCCGGTGGATACAACATATATCCGAGAGATGTGGAGGAAGTGCTCTACCAGCATCCCAAGGTTCTTGAAGCGGCGGTAATAGGAGTGCCTGACGAATACAGGGGAGAGGTGGTAAAAGCTTTCGTGGTGCTCAAACCCGGATGCCAAGCCTCCGCGGAAGAGATAATTGAGTTTTGCAAGAAACACCTCGCGGCATACAAGGTTCCAAAAATAGTTGAGTTTGTGGAGGAGTTGCCCAAGTCTGCCGTGGGGAAGGTGTTAAGAAGAATATTAAAAGAAAGAGAAATGATAAAAACAAAGCAAGGAGAATAGCTCTCATGTTAAGCGATAAGCTATTAAGCAAATTGCAGAAAGAGATAAAAGAGCAGACGCAGGAATTCGTAAAGTGGGTGCCGAGACAGCTAATAATAGACATGGACCAGGATAAAGTGCGGTATCCCGCTGAATTTCTGGAAGAAGGCGGAAGGAGAAACCTGCTGGGGCTCAGATTCCCGAAAAAATATGGGGGAAGAGGGCTTGGCTGGAAAGAAGAGGTGGTAGCCCTTGAAGAGATTGGCGTATTGGGAACATCCCTCGCATGCCTCTATTCTCTGGTGTCTATAGTGGGGGAAGCCATTGATAAGTTCGGAACGGAAGAACAGAAAGAGAAATACCTTGCTCCCATGATAGCAGGAAAGCTAAAACCCGCAGAAGCCCTCACCGAACCCAGAGGCGGCTCCGACTTTTTCGGCTCAACATGCACGGCAGAAAGAAAAGGGGATTACTTCATCCTCAGAGGATACAAAAGGTTCATTGTGGGGGCGGAAGGTGCCGACTTCTTTCTCGTTTACGCCAGAACGCAGGACGCTGAACCCCATAAGTCCATGACCGCCTTTCTGGTTGACAGATGCCCGGAGGTAGAAGTCAAATACCTCTACGGACTCATGGGAACAAGAGGCGGCGGCACGGGCAGGATATACTTCAACAATGTAAAGGTTCCCGTTGAGAACGTGCTCGGTGGAGAAAATGGAATAAACAGGGGAGCCGAGGTCTTCTATCAGATGATGATACCGGAGAGAATGACCTCAGCGGCTGCAGCTCTTGGAATGGCAAGGGCTGCTCTTCAGGTAGCCGCCAGATATTCCGACAAAAGAAAAGCTTTCGGGCAGAAAATCAGGAAGTTTCAGGCGGTATCCTTCAAAATAGCGGACAGCATCACCGAGCTTGATGCGGCAAGGGCTCTCGTCTTCCAGACAGCCTGTGCCATAGACGAAGGGGACGAGCCGGGAAGACTGAGAAGGCTCGTATCCGAAAGCAAAGCCTTCGCCACCGAGATGGCGTGGCATGTGGTGAACAACGCCATGCAGGTCTTAGGGGGAATAGGCTACACAAACGTCTATCCTGTTGAAAAGCTGTTGAGGGATACCCGTCTCATCATGATATGGACCGGAACCAATGAGATAATGAGGCTCATAATTCAGCACGAGTTCTTCAAAGAGTTTCTCTCAAAGGGCATAGAAGGAAGGGATGTTGAGCTTGATGCCCCTGAAGCGGAAGCTGTTGAGGAGAAGGTTTACGAATAGCGCTCAACCTCAAGGGGGAAGATGTCTTCCCCCTCCTCAAGCCTTACGAGGTGATGGATGTTGAACTGATATACCTCACCCGCCTCTATCTCAGAAGGGGAAAAGGGAAGGGCAAGATTGCCTGAAGTGGACTTTCTGCCTTTGTAGTGATAGTGCATGAGGTAAGACCTGACCCAGGAACAGACAGCCTTTGACTTCTCCCGGGAAGACGCCAGAGCTTCTATTATAACCGCCTCCTCCTGAAATCCGTAAAACTTGAAGTTGACCATTACATCATCGTCCCCGAAATAGTCTCTGACGGCATCCCTGCAGGCCTTCACCCATTCGCTCTTCTGAGAAATCATGATGGGGTCCCTCACGGCACAGAAAGCCACGCTCCTGAAACCGCAGAACCTGGCACCTTCAAGCTTTATCCACAACTGCTGTGCAGGCTCAAAGCGTGCCCCCCTGACCTCCACCCTCCTTTCGTCCAGCTCAAAAAACTGCGTCTCCTTCAAGTTAAGCACCCCTTCAGGAAAGGGTATGAGGTAAGGATGAGACTTTTCGTAAAGAGAATGCGCCGCCACCGACAGTTTTGTGCACCTTCTCGCAGGATTTGCAGGCTCCACCACAAAGCTTTCCCTGCGTAAAATTCCCACCATCCCGTCAGAAGCACTCCCGGGAACGGACGCTATGGCACCGCACTCAAGTATCTTGCCGAGGTGAAAGGACAAAGCACAATCAAATCCCTTATAGACCGCGTAAGAAGCAAATATGGCAGGGTCATTGGACCTGCCGCACAAAACGACATCCACCCCTTTTTCAAAAGCCTTGAAGTAAGGCTCAATTCCCATAACCGCAACAATGTTCTCGGAAGCTTCTATCTCGTCTTCCGTCAGCTCATCCACGGGACCCAGAGGCTTAACCTTACCCCGTGAAAGCTTCTCCTTAAGCCATCCCTTGTCCACATCCGAGTAGATAACGGCAATCTGAAGGGAAAACCCTTCCTCCTTCGCTATTTCCCTTATTATTGACTTCACCCAGTCCACATGGGGCTTTGCACCAGCTCCACCGGCCGAACCTATAATCAGGGGAATTCTGCGGGATTTGGCCGCCCTTATCATGGGAGCAAGGTCTTTCTTCACCGCCTCCTTAGAGACAGTGGGCCTGCCCGAGCCAAGTCTGTAGGGACCCGCATCCGTTGAACCGGCATCAACCCCTATGAAGTCCGGCTCAAAGGAAAGCCCCCTCTCAAAAGAGGAGAGGGGATAACCATAGCCAAGCATTCCCTGAGGTGA
>JAADEW010000071.1 GCA_013153205.1 Deferribacteres bacterium
TTGGGACCGGTGATTATCAGCGTGGTAAAGTCCCTTCCCAAATCAAGGGTCAAAGGAACGGTCTCATCTCCCTTCACCCGATAAAGAACGGGATGCCTGCCCTCTACGATGGTTACCACCCGTTTCTTTGTGATTCTGGGAATAGAAGCCTTAAAATCCCTTGCGTATTTAGCCTTGGCAAAGACGAAATCAAGATAACCGGCAAGCCTCTGGTTATCCATAAGAGCACGGTGGTGTTTTCCCACAAGGGAGGTCAGGCTCCTCAGGATTTTTTCAACCTCCTTCTTTTCTCTCTTCGCAAGCATGGCAAGTCTATTGTTAAGCTCAATAATCCCGTCAGGCTCAACGAAAGCCGTATAGCCTGTGGAAGAGGTGTCAACCACCATACCTCTTATATCCCTTACCCTATCGGCTCTTACGGCAACCACATACCTCCCGTCCCTTATGTGGACATTTCTGTCCTGCAGGATTCTGGAAAACCGGGGGTTGTGGATTATCCTCCTCAACCTTTCCGATATGGCTCTTTTCACTCCCCGTATCTGTCCCCTCACAGCTTCAAGCTCGGAAGAAGCCGTATCCCGCACTTCAGCGGAATCGTCTATAACCCTTCCAATTGAGCTTTTGAGCTCATCCAGAGGGGAAAAGCGCTGAACCAGCCGGGACAGGGTGGGATATTTCTCACCGCTTAACGCCCTCCTCAAAACGGCAACGAGAACGAGAAACCTTTTGACCCTGAGCAGTTTGTCGGCGGAAAGCACCGCCCCTTCCAGTCTGGCAGACTCCAGAATGTCCCTCAAGTCCTCTATATCCGCAAGGGGAAGCTCGTCCTCCACCTCAACGAACTCTATGGCTTCTTTCACCTCGGAAAACCAGCGGTTGACCCTGTCAAAATCGGTAACCGGCGCCAAATCCTTAAGGGGCACCTCACCCAGGGGAGAAGAGAGATACCCCGCTAAAATCTCCTTTACCTTATCAAACTCAAGGGTTTCTAAAGAGTATTCCATTATCCTCCTAACTTTCTCTTAACCATTTCGTTAACCACTTTCCCGTCGGCTCTTCCCTTAACTCTGGGCATAACCAGCCTCATAACCTTTCCCATGTCCTTCATGGTGGCGGCTTCCGCCTCTTTAATTGCCTCGTCTATGATTTTCTCAAGCTCCTCTTCCGAAAGCTGTTCGGGCAGATAGGCTTCAAGTATCTTCAGCTCAGCCTCCTCTTTCTGGACGAGGTCCTCCCTTCCTGCGGATTTATACTGCTCTATGGACTCTTTACGCTGTTTGACCGCTTTCTGAATCAGGGCGTATATCTCCTCGTCACTCAGCTCGCCCTTTTTGTCAATCTCCTTGTTCTTAATCTCAGAAAGGAGAAGCCTCAAAGTGGATACCTTCGCCATATCCTTGGCTTTCATAGCCTCTTTCATGTCCGCCATTATCTTTTCCTTCACACCCATAGCAACCTCCTACCCTTCATAGATAGCTACGCACTTGAGATTTCTATACTTTTCCGCACAGTCCATACCATACCCCACCACGAACTCGTTGGGTATCTCAAACCCAACATAGTCCACATCCACATCAACAGCCCTTCTTTCAGGCTTGTTCAAAAGCACGCACACCTCACAGTTTTTGGGCTTTTTAGCCTCTATCTCCTCTTTTATTCTCTTCAGGGTGTATCCCGCATCAAGTATGTCATCCACTATGAGCACGTTTTTTCCCTCAAGCTCTATTTCAGGAAAGTAGTCAATTCTGACCTCACCGCTTGAGACGGTGTTCATACCGTAAGAGGAAGCCTTAACGAAATCGCAGAGAACATCAACCCCCTCAATCTCCCTCACAAGGTCTGCGGCAAAGATAAAAGCCCCTTTAAGAACGCAGACCACCACAAGTTCTTCTCCCCTGTATTTCTCCGAAATCCTTCCGGCAAGCTCCTTAACCTTCTGTCTTATCGCATCTTCGTCAATGAGGACCTTCACCCGTCCCTCCTTAACGCTTTTATCAAAACCCCTCTGCCTGTTTCGGGCTTCAGGTCTTCCCTCTGCCTGTAGCCCACTATCCACAACACATTACCCTCTCTGTCAACCAGAAGCGGTATCTTTCCCCTTTCGCTTCTCGGCACCTTTTTATCCACGAAAAAGTCCTGCAACTTCTTTCTTCCCACGCCTTTAATCAGGATTCTATCCCCCGCTCTTTTATACCTCATGATAAGCGGATATTTCAATTTTTCGGGGCTGAAAAGGGCATTCCATCTGCCGTCAACTATCAGGTTTGAATAATCGCCCTCGCTCACCTCAAAGAGGTAATCCCCGAAAATGTAAGTCCCACACCCGGTTACCATCACCTCACCGTCAAACTCCGCATCCTCACCACCTTTTTTCACCACGAGGGTATCGTATTCTCTTACGGCAACAATCCCCATGGGAAGAGAGACGGACCTGCTTCCCCTCTTCTCCGACGCCATCTTCAGAATCTCCTCCACATGTTTATATCCCAAAGCGTTAGGTAAACCCGGATAGAAGTATCTATACAGCAACTTAAACAGGAGCTTCCTCTTTATTATTGTGGGAAATTTTCTGAACTCTTTCAACGAAACAGTAAGCCTTCCCTCCTCATAGGAGTAATCAATAAGGCTGAGAGAGCGCTCCACCTCTTTCTCTATGAACTCGTGCTCCTGCCTCAAAACCTCAAGCGTCACAGAAAGGGTGTCCACCACCGATGGGTTTTTCTCTTTAAGAACGGGAATGAGCTTCAGCCTCACCCAGTTTCTCAGAATACTCAAATCCTCGTTGCTCTCGTCAACCACAAAAGGCATACCTCTCTCTTTGAGGTAAGAGAGCAACTCCTCCCTCTTCGTCTCTATCAAAGGCCTTATCCAGAAATCCCTTTTAGGCGGGATACCCTTCAGCCCCTCAAGGGAGCCGCCTCTTACCACCCTCAAAAGAAAGGTCTCCACATTGTCATCAAGGGTGTGGCCCAGCGCAACTTTAGAGTAGCCGTGCTCCTCCTTCATCCTCTCAAGAAACCCGTATCGGACAAACCGGGCGGCTTCCTCAAGCCCCAATCCCCTTTCCTCAGCCACAGACTTAACATCGGCTCTCTCAAAGTGAAAGGGAAGAGCAAATCGTAAGGCAAGCTCCCTAACAAAGGCAAGGTCCCTGTCTGCCGTATCCCTCAAACCGTGATGAAGATGGGCAACGCCAAGCTCTATTCCCAAACTGCCCGCAAGCTCGTGAAGAACACACAGCAGAGAAACAGAGTCGGCTCCCCCGGAAACTGCGACGAGAACCCTATCTCCCTCCTCCACGAGGGAAAACTTGCGGATGGTCTCTTTTACCTTTTTAGCTATCACCTATAACCTAAAAGGGAACAGATAGCCCTGCCGAACTCGTCAGCGGCCCAGGGTCCTGCGGCGGTAACCACCCTGCCGCTGACCTCAACATCGGAACCGGTGTATCTCGCCCCATACATCATGAGCTGTCCCCTCACCCCTGCCCAGCATGTAGCTTTCCTCCCTGCCAGAATCCCGGCTTTGGCAAGGGCAACAGGAGATATGCATATGGCGGCTATGATTTTTCCCTCTTTATACGCTTCCTTCAGCTTGTTGAGAAGATAGCCATTTTTCCAGAAGACGGTAGCCCCGGAGCCTCCCACCAAAACCACGGCGGAAGCCTTATCCCAGTCCGCATCATAAATGGTCTTTTTAACCTCAAAGGTCCCACCGAGCATCCCCTTGGCTATCCCCTTTCTTGTTGAAACCACCTCCACATCCGCACCGCACGAAGTCAAAACGTTCATGGTGTGGAAAAGCTCCTCATCCCTGAAGTTAACAGGCGCTATTACCATTATCACCTTTTTTTTCACCTGAGCGGAAACCACAAGGGGAAACATCAGCATCAGCACTATCAACAGTTTTTTCATCGCCTTCCTCCCTGACTGCGTAAAAAATGTTGTTGCCGAAAAGAACCTCTCTCACCTTACCTTCAGCTTTAAGGCGGGCGACGCACTTGTCCACCACCCTGATGTCTTCTTTCAAAAGCTCCGCTATATCTGAAGCGGTGAGAGGCCTTCTCTTTATCGTGTCAAGAATTGCTTCCTCAAGCCCGGGCATTTCTGTCTTCTTATCTATGTGAGCCTCCCCAACGATAACCGCCTTCTCTCCAAAAAAAGCCCTCGCCTTCTCCAGAAAGGCTCTATCAACAGGGAAAACCGCCTCCGCCGGGGGTCTCACCACCGTATTCAGGTGAATCTCGTCCGGGCATATGTATTCAAGGGCGTCTTTCAGTGCCGAAAGCTCCTCGTCTGAAGTGTTGTATCCTTTCACAAAGAGCACCTCAACCGCCATTTTCCTGTGGGGATATTCCGTTCGGAAGGCTTTAAGCCCTTCAACGATGTCCTCCACCCTCACCCCTTCACAGGGTTTGTTAATTCTTCTGAAGGTCTCCTCAACGGCGGAATCCAGAGATGGCAGGATGTAATCGCACAAAGCCGCCTCCCGCCTCACCTCCCTATCCCGAAACAGAGAGGCATTGGTTAAAAGGGCAAGCCTTGTAGAGGTAAGCTTCTTTATTTCAGAGGCAACAAAGCCGAATCTCACATTGAGGGTGGGCTCTCCAAATCCGGAAAAAGTGATGTAATCTGCAAAAAACCCACCATCAAGAACCCTTTTCAGCTCAGCCAGCACCTCTTCAGCCGGAACATACTCCCTTCTCTCAAGGGTCTTAACGGTTGTGCTGCCGCACTCGCAGTAAACGCAGTCAAAGGAGCAGACCTTAAACGGCACGAGGTCAACCCCAAGGGAAAGCCCCAGCCTTCTTGAAGGGACGGGACCGAAAATATACTTCATGCCTGTTCCCTTTCGTATTCCGAGTGAATCTCCTCAAACAGCTCGTCAACGGAAATGATTCTATCCACCTCATAAACCCTCGCGCCGCAGAAGAAAAGCCCCTCCTCAACATCTCCTTCCTTTGCCTTTATAAGAGCTTCCGCTATACAGTAAGGAACCTTTCTGGGATTGCAGGGCTTGAGACAATGATAGGGACACTTCACGGGCCTCTTCTCCCCCCGCATCATGCTCTCAACGAAAGGGGTCTTAAGCGCCCTTGCGGGCATCCCCACGGGGCTCTTTATTATCACGATGTCCTCTTTTTTCGCCTTCACATACATCTCCTTGAAGGCGGAATCCGCATCACACTCATGGGTGGCCACAAACCTCGTCGCCATCTGCACCCCGGAAGCCCCTCTCGACAGAGCCTCCTTCACCTCCCAGCCTCTGTAAATGCCGCCTGCAACGATAACGGGAATCCTGAATCCCGCTTTTATCCGCCACTTATCAACGATGTGAAGCACATCGTCCAGTATAGAGTAGATGTCGGGAGCCTCTTCTTTAACAAGCTCGTCCTCTTTGAAGCCGAGATGTCCTCCGGCAAGGGGTCCCTCTATAACAAAGGCATCGGGAAGCCTTTTATACCTTGACCACCAGCGCTTCAAAATTATTTCAGCCGCCCTTGCCGACGATATTATGGGGATAAGGCAGACATCCTTCCCTTCGGTCACCTCCGGAAGGCTGAAAGGAAGACCAGCCCCCGATATAATCACATCAGCCCCGGCATCAACGGCAATCTTCACCTTCTCCTCGTAATCGGTCACGGCAACCATGATGTTTATACCTATAGGTTTTCCGCCGGAAAGCTCCTTTGCCTTTCTTATCTCCCTCTCAAGGACCACCTTGTCCGCCTCTTTCAGGTTGGCAAGCTCATTCCTTATCTCAAGCCCGATTGCGGCGGCGGCTATAACCCCCAGCCCACCGGCTTTTGACACGGCAGAAGAAAGCCTGTGCAGAGAGATACCCACTCCCATCCCACCCTGTATAATGGGATGTTCAAACTCAAATTCCCCTATCACAAGAGAAGGCCATCGGCGCACTCTACCCCTCCCTTTAATATCACTATATCACCCAAACGGGTGCCAAGTATAGAGGCAACCACATCACACTTGGTCCTGAGCAAAAAATAGACCCTTCTGGGGATGTCCTCCAGCGTTTCAAAATTCCCCTGCCCCTTGCTTATAACCACATCGCAGTCCCTGAACAGATGCTTGAACTCCTCAGTCACCCTATCAAAAACTATGCCAGGTCCATCGGAACCGCTGTCAACTATCTCCGCAAACTGCTGAATCCCCGCCTCAAGAGCGTCGCTGACTGTGGCGTCGTTTATTATAGGCTTCGCCCTTACGGCAAAAAATATCTTTTTGCCCATAGAGTAAAGCTCCTCCAGCAATATGCGGTCAAAAACCACCTCTCCTGCATTATCCCCTATATACAGCACAGTTTTAGCCGAGCTGATGTCCTCCTTCAAATAGCTGTAGTGATTTATCCCTATGGGGATATTCTCAAAAGAGGCTATATCCTCAAGGGTGAAGTTGTGCCCTGCTCCGAAATCTATGATGTTTCCAATGATGGCTATCTTGACAGCCTCAAAAAGGGGGTCCTGAGCCTCTTTCACCCTCTTTTTAAGCTCCGGATAAAGCTTTAACGCCGTGCGGTTTGACTCCTTTTTTATCTCGTAATACGGGTCTTCCACCCCCGTAATCCGGGATATGATGTTGTAAACGTCGCGGGAAAGATACGGAGGGGGCAGATTATCAGGCGCATCTTTAAGATAGGCGAGCACCTCCTTCAACACCCGCTTCTTTTCGCTTTCGTCCGAGCCTATGACCTTACAGGCATTAAGAACCTGCCTGAGAAAACAGGGGTAGCATTCTGAGTGAATCACCATCCTCGTCCTCCAGTCTTTTTCCTTTAAAGGTTATGTATTTGACACTTTTTGAATAAAAGGGCAAAACCTTCCGCACACTCCACCTGTCAAGCTCGCCTTTCCTCCTCAGACTGATTATTCTTTTTGCAGTTTTAGGACCTATTCCCGGCACCTTTATAAGCTCTTCAAAGTCGGAACGGGCAAGGTCAACGGGGAACACTTCCGGGTTTTTCCTCGCCCAGAACTCCTTGGGGTCAAGCTTTAAATCCATGTTGCCGTCAGCTTTAACCAGCTCCTCTCCCTTAAAGCCGTAGCCCCTTATGAGATACTCCGCCTGATAAAGCCGGTGTTCCCTGAGCCTTCTTCCCGGAGGAAGCCCTTCAAAGGGGGTATCCGGGATAGGCTCAAAGGCTTTGAAATAGGCTCTCTTCAGCCCCCACGAGGAAAGCATCTCAACCGTTTTGAGATAATCAATATCCCTGTCTTTCCGGTAATCAACGATGAACTGGGTGGTGAAGGAGCTCAACTTTTTGAGAAGCGAAACAGCATAGTTAAAATCCTTGTTTCCGGTGAGATGAGAAAGAAGAGCACCGCTTGGAGCCTCAAGGTTGTAGGAAAGCCTGCTGGCAAATCGGCTGTAAAACTTGACCGCATCAAACCCCACACCGGGCAGAACCTTCAGGTGAATGTATCCTCTGAACCCTCGCTTTCTCAGTAGCCTAACCACCTCTCCCATTCTGACGAAGGTCTCCTCCGGAGAACAACCCACACCGGAAGAAAGGAATATCCCCTTTATTGCACCTTTAGCGAAAAGCTTCTCCGTAATCCTCACCAGCTCAAAAACATCAAAGGAGACCCTTTTTACCCTGTCTCTTCCCGCCCTGTTGGAGCAGTAATTGCAGTCGTAAAAGCAGACATTGGTGAAAAGCACCTTCAACAAGGGAAATTTCCCGGAAGGGGTGCGGGCAAAGTATATCCCCGGTATGCCTACATTTATCTCGCTTTCATCCCAGCGGGAGCAGACATCGTATTTTGCGTGGACCCCCAGTATAACCAGCTTTTCCCAGATATCAACAGCCTTTTTTACGAGCATTAAATCTTCAGCTTAGCAAAGTTATCAAGGAACCTAAGCCCTACCTTCTGGCTCTTTTCGGGATGGAACTGGGTGGCGAAAATGTTCTCGTAATTTATCATTGACACGAAATCCAGCCCGTAATCGGTAAGGGTGGATACCACATCTTCACTTTCCGGAGCAACATAATAGGAGTGCACAAAGTAGAAATAGCTGTTGTCAGGAACACCCGAAAGCAGGGGATTCTCCCTCACAATCCTCACGGTGTTCCACCCCATGTGAGGAACCTTAAGACCTCTGGGAAATCTTTTAACCCTCCCGGGTATAACGTCAAGCCCCTTTACCGGTCCATACTCCTCGCTCTCAGAAAAAAGAAGCTGTAGCCCCAGACAAATTCCCAGAAAAGGCTTTCCGCTTCTTATAAAGTCCAGAACGGCTTCTTTCAGACCATACGAGCTGAGGTTGTCCATACAGTCTCCAAAAGCTCCCACACCGGGCAGAACAAGCTTATCCGCCTTTACAACCTCCTCCGGGTCAGAGGAAACCTTGGTGGCGTAACCGAGCTTTTGGAGAGCCTTTTCAACGCTTCTTAAATTGCCCCTCCCGTAATCCACAACTACTATCATAGCACTCCCTTGGTGCTGGGTATATCATCGCCTTCAACGGAAACAGCCTCTCTCAGCGCACGGGCTACCGCTTTGAAGGCGGCTTCAATGGTGTGGTGCAGGTTTTTCCCCGCAAGAATCCTCATGTGAAGGGTTATCCCCGCCTCACGGGAAAAGGCTATAAAAAACTCCTCAACGAGCTCCGCCGGAAAATCTCCCACCGCATAACCGGGAAAGACACCGTCCAGAAAGAAGCCGCCCCTTCCCGATATATCCACAGCGGCCATAACGAGAGCCTCGTCCATAGGCACAACGGCGTCTCCAAACCTTCTTATACCCCTTTTATCGCCCAGAGCCTCGGAAAACGCCCTTCCCAGAACGATACCCGTATCCTCAACGGTGTGGTGGGCATCAACCTCCTTATCCCCCCTTGCCTCCACCACAAGGTCAAACCCCGCATGTTTGGCAAAGGCTTCAAGCATGTGGTTGAAAAAACCCGAAACGGTGAAGCCCTCAAAGGAGCCTTTGCCGTCAAGCTCAATCTCTACCTTTATATCCGTCTCTCTGGTCTTTCTGGCTATTTCTGCTCTTCGCATGACTTTTCTCTCAGCAAGCGTTTTATCTCTTCTATTTCGCGTTTTATCTCCATGATGTCCCTTTTTCTCGGAACATCAAGCTCTTTCAGCAATCTGTCAACCAAGAGGGAACTTTTCTTCTCAAGGGTGGCAAAAAGCGGCTTTTCTTTTACTTCAGAGAGCTTCTCTTTAAGCTCTCTCTCCTTTTCCTTACCCCTGTCAATCAGTGTATCCGTAATCTCTTTCAGTCTTTCCTCAACCACAGCGGCAAGCCCAAGAGGTATCAAGAAGAGCTCCTCCCACTGCCTTTTCATAACCGCACCTCTTTAACACAAAGATGTTTTACGGTATGTAATTTTAGTCATGATAGCAGAAAATTACAAGAAAATAATACATCTCCTCCTCCTTACCGCAATCTTCGCCGCCGTAATATTACCAACAATGGGCAGGGTAAGCCTCTGGGAAATTGACGAAGGCAGATATCTCGTGTGCGCTCAGAACGCTATAGACAAGGGCAGGTGGATTATACCGGAATACAACGGAAGACCGAGAATCGCCAAACCGCCCCTTATGGTCTGGCTGGTTGCCGCAAGCTCCGTGCTTTTCAACCACGGGAAGGTGAACGAGTTCACCGCAAGGCTTCCCTCAGCAGTGGCGGCGTTTTTAACCGTTTTGCTCCTTTATCTCTTCATCTACAACAGGCTGAAAGACCCGGACACCGCTTTTTTCTCTGCTTTTGTGCTTTTGACCAGCTATCTTTTCGTTAAACAGGCAAGATTCGCAATAACCGACATGGTGCTCCTCTTTTTCGTAACATCGTCAATCTTTGCGTTAATCAACGGCTTTGAACAGGAAAAAAGGTGGTCCGTTATTGGCGGATTCATACTGATGGGCTTTGGCTTTATGGACAAGGGGCCTGTGGCTTTCGTAATACCTTCCTGTGTGGTTCTGCTTTACCTTTATTCAAGGCAGATTCTGACCGACAGCCTCAAAAAAAGGGAGACCCTTATAGGTTTTCTGCTCTTTCTCGCCATCTCTGTGTGGTGGCCCCTTTACGTGGGCAAGCCCTACTGGGAAAAGTTTATAATCGGCTCCAATGTAAAGCGTTTCGCATATAATCCGAGCTGGCGGACATCCATGTTCTTCTATCTCTTCAATTTTCCGGCAAACTTTTTCGTATGGTCAGCCTTTATCCCGGTGGTATTCCACCTGATAAAGAGAAAGACTCCGGACGAGCTTTCTCTCTTTTTCATATGGTTCTGCTTCGTATTTGTTCTCTTTTCCATATCCGACACCAAAAGGTCTTCCTACATACTTCCGCTTTACCCTGCCGCTGCCGCTATAACCGGATGGGCTTTAAACAGGCTCAAGCCGCTGGAAAACAGGCTCACCGAATTTGAAAGGACATGCCGAATCTCTAAAACTCTCCTCTTCACAAGCCTTGCGGCAATAGGCGTCTCAGGATTCGGGAAAATTCTGCTGAAAACCTTCAGCCTGGATTGGCTTTTCACAATCCTTGCGGTTTCCGCCGTCTATGCCTTTATCCTTTACATTTTGCGGGAAAAGACCGTGAAGCTCTTTTTGAGTGCGGCTTTAGGCTTTGCCCTCATCTACACCAATGTTTACCAGCCTCTTGCGGACAAAGCCTTCCACTCCCCAAAATATTGTAGCAGTATGATAAAAGAAGCCGTCAAAGATGGGCCTTTGTTCGTTTACGGCTCCATCAGGGCTAACGAGCTTTTCTATATAAACAGAGAGATACACAAGCTGGATTTATCCGAAAAAGCCCGCACAAAAGGCGTCTATGTTTATACCAGAAAACCCCGCAAGTTTGAAAAAAGGTTCCCCCATGCGGAAAAAATCCTCTGCTGTTCCTACCAGAAAGAGACCCTGTGTCTTTACAAATTGAAGTAAGGCGATTTTAATTTAGGTATGAAAAGGTTTCTGGCAATTGCCATTTTTATACTGTCCCTTTGGGGCAGTGCATCGGGCTTTTCAGACATAAAAGGCAGGATTGTTCTGCTCCCTAAAGACCCTACCGTAAAAGCCCTCACCTTTTACAAAAGCTCGGCGGTGCCAAGCTACAGATATTCCATGGATTTGGGAGAGATAAGCCCGGAATACGCAGGCTACACCGTAAGATGGAATCCACAGACCACGGTAAATGTGTATGTAAACTACGATGCAAGCGATGCCTTTATAGAGATTCTCAAAAGGGCAATTAAAATATGGAATTCCGTGATATCAGCCAAACTGGTATATGCAGGAAAGCGTGATACAAAATCGGTGGCGGAAAAGTTTATAAACAGGGACACAAATGTAGAAGAGGCTATCTATGTGGTGGAAGACAGCTCCCACGAGTATCTAAGCAAGATATGCGGAGACGAAGATAACCTTGCCGGATGCTCCGCCCCCCTTTACCTATGCATGTCAGATAAAGCAACATCATGCCACATAGCTTACAATATTATGGTTGTGGAAAATTACGAAAGCGGAGGCACCCTGAAAGACTGGAGCATAAAAAAGGAAGCCTACTTTCTGCACTATCTGCTTCACGAGCTGGGCCACTCTCTGGGATTGGGGCATCCCTTTGAATACAGCGGCGAGCTTTACACCCCTTCAGTTATGAGCTACAGCCAGTATAAAGCCACCTTATACCCGTCTTTAGACGACATAGACGTTATTGAACACCTTTACGGAGAAAAGACCGACCGGGGAGAGCCGATATTTATAACCACATACTACACCCCAAGCTTTCCACCGGAATTCAAGGTGAAAGACTCCATGTGGTGGCAGGACCTATACGGTGAAGTCTTCTGCATAAACGGCGGGGTATATCCATACGAAGTCACGGGAGCAACCCTCGTTGAACGGGACGGAAACGCATTCTGCTATAAATACGAAAACGGTGCTCACATCACCATAAAGAGCAGGGACGGACAGGTGGTCTCCACCGTTCTGAACAGGGCAAACATCGTTCCCGGGCTAAATCCCTACATCCCCGTATCGTTAGGGAAAGGATACTGTAGAGAAAACAATGAAGCCTTTGTTCCTTACTCTTACAGGATAGCCCTTGTTCCCGAGATAGAAATTCCTGCGGAAGACCTGAAAAAGTATCTCTTTTTCTACTGGGCGGTAACTGACGAAAAGGGAAGGGTTCTTCTCGTTGAAAAGCTGGGAGAGACACCGCCCAACTCTTTAGGGGGCACACTTATCAAGTATTACATCATTCCGGACTATCTGTATGTAAACGGGCTGTCAGGCTGTTTCTACATTTACATCGGATACTTCACGGACCGGGACGACCTCTCCAGCCTTGAGAACCTGAGATGCGGCTACTGGAAAGTCTGTTTTGAAGGTTACCCGCCTTGAGTTCAGAAAACCATCTCGTTGATGCTGAATATGGCAACAAGCATGGACACGATTATGGACCCCACCAGAAGTCCCATAACTATGATGGTAGCAGGCTCAACCAGAGAGACCAGCCTCTTTAAGGTATCCTCCACATCACGCTCAAGCATATCCGCCGCTTTCAGGAGCATCTCAGGAAGCTCTCCGGACTCCTCTCCTATGCTCACCATACTTACGAGAACCGGGTGCCAGCCGGTTTTCTGAGCCATCAGCAGGTTTGCAAGCTTATCCCCCTCCCTTATTCCTATATACAGAAGCTCTATGTTTCTCTTTATTATCTCGTTGGCCACTATCTCCTTGGATATAAGCAAAGCCTGCAGGATTGAAACTCCGTTCTTCAAAAGCGTGCCGAAAGTTCGCGAAAACCTCGCATTCTCCAGTTTTATGACGAACTCTTTCAGCAAAGGTGTCTTCAAAATCTTTTCGTCAAGCCACAGCTTACCCTCCGGAGTTTTCAGCTTAAATCTGAACAGAAGATAGAACAGCACAACGAGAATCAGCCCCACCCACCAGAACTTTGCAACCATCTTTCCGGTGAATCCGGCTATCCTCAGGGGCAGAGGAGGCTTCAGATTCAGGGTGGCGAACATGGTCTCAAACCTCGGCACCACGAAGATTATGAGCACCGCAAGGGAAAGCACGCTGACCCCAAAAAGCAGCACCGGATAGATGAGCGAGGATATGATGTTGTTTCTGAACTCGTAAAACCTCTGATAGTATCTTGCAAGCTCCGACATCACTTCACTGAGGGCACCGCTCGCCTCTCCCGCCTGAACAGCGTTTATGTAAAGCGGAGGAAATATTTTCTTATACCGGGCAAGGGCAAAGGAAAGAGAACTTCCCTCCTTCACTGCACGGAGTATCTCCCTCACCACCTCTCCCATGGGAGAGTCTCCCAGAATATCAGCGGTTATCCTCAAGGCTCTGTCCAGAGGAACACCAGCCTTTAACAGGGTGGCAAGCGATTGGGTAAAGATGAGGAAATCTTTGCTTTTTATCCTCTTACCCCATGAAAGGGAAAGGCTTATCTTCTTTCTCTCTTTTTTGATGACGAGAGGAAGGAAACCTCTTTTCTCAAGCTCTTCAACCACCTCCTCTTTGCTCTGAGCCTCTATCTCACCCGCTACAACTTCCCCGGAATCAGAAAGAGCCTTGTAACTGAACCTCATATTATTCCCTTTTGAGCCACTCTGAGCACCTCTTCCAGGGTAGTAACACCGGACGCAACCTTATCCAACCCGTCCTCAATAAGGGTTCTCATGCCTTTTGAAATGGCTTTCTTCTTTATGGTTTCCGAATCCACTCCCTTTGATATAAGAGCCCTTATGTCATCGTCAACCACAAGCAGTTCAAATATGCCCATCCTGCCTTTATATCCCGTGTAATCACACTCAGCACACCCCTCAGCGGCGTATATTTCCCCTTTATCAAGCCTTTCCGCCATACCGTGCTCCTCAAAAACCCTTCTCATATAATCGGAGACCGCTATTTTCTTTTTGCAGTGGGGACAGAGCTTCCTCACAAGCCTCTGCGCCAGAATGCCTATTACGGAAGAGGCAACCAGATAATCCTCCACCCCCATGTCAATGAGCCTTGTTATGGCGCTTGCCGCATCGTTTGTGTGAAGCGTTGAAAAGACCAGATGCCCCGTGAGAGCCGCCTGAATCGCTATCTCCGCTGTCTCTATGTCCCTTATCTCTCCCACCATCACTATGTCAGGGTCCTGCCTGACGATAGACCTCAACCCACTGGCAAAGGTGAGCCCTATGGCAGGGTTAACCTGAATCTGGTTTATTCCCTCAAGCTGATACTCAACCGGGTCCTCAATGGTGATTATCTTTTTATCGGGAGTGTTTATCCTGTTGAGAGACGCATAAAGGGTTGTGGTCTTACCGGAACCGGTAGGCCCGGTTACGAGTATCATGCCGTAAGAAGAAGTGATGAGCCTGACGAACTTATCAAAAACATCCTTTGAAAAACCCAAATCCTCAAGAGAAAGCAGAATACTTGAGCGGTCAAGCAGTCTCATAACCACCTCTTCACCAAAAAGGGTGGGAAGCGTGGCAACCCTTATGTCTATGTCTTTTCCCTCTATTTTAAGCTTTATGCGCCCATCCTGAGGCAGTCTCTTTTCGGCTATATCAAGCTTAGCCATTATCTTGATACGTGACACGATACCGGGAAGGGCGTTTTTGGGGAGGGTCTCCACCTCGTGGAGCACACCGTCTATCCTGTATCTCACCTTAACCTCTTTCTCAAAAGGCTCAATGTGAATATCGCTTGCCCCCTTCTCCACAGCCCTGTTTATGATAATGTTGACCAGCCTTATTATAGGGGCTTCGGAAGCTATGTCCTTAAGATACTCAACATTGTCCTCAACCACCTCTATCCCGTTTATGGAGCTTACTATGTCGTCAACCTGACTTTTTTTGCCCTCATAAACGCGGGTTATAGCTTCCAGAACCCTGTCCTCAAAAGCTAAAAGAGGCACAACCTCGTATCCCGTTATCTTCTCCACTATCTCCACAGCCGACAAATCCCTTGGGTCAGCCATAGCCAGAAGAAGTCTTCCGTCTTCAACTTTCACGGGAACCGCTTTCAGCTCTTTAAGCAGTTC
>JAADEW010000077.1 GCA_013153205.1 Deferribacteres bacterium
AAAGGATTCCGCCCGCTGTCACCAGTAAGAAGAAGATAACTCCCTGCCAGAACTCGCTGTCCACATAGTCCTGAACCACCATCCAGACACCGTTAAGACCGTGATACAAAGCACAAACCAGAAAGACCATATCTATAACTTTCCAAGCCGGAGTGGCGAGCCTCGGCGCTATCCTTTCATAGGTTACGCCCTCAGGTTTGGGAAGACCGTGAGTTACCCAGAAGTGAACGAGAAGCAATACGAGAAGCAATACCCCCGTTATCCTCTGGAAGAGCCACGCATAAAAACCGCCAGAAGTTCTTTTCTCCTTCATCTCTACAACCTCCTTTTATTTTAAGGCGTGCAGGAAGTGCATGAACATAGGTATTCCACCTATGAGGAACAGAAAAACTGCTATTGCCATAACCGCTCCAAAGATAGCCTTGTGGGCAGAAGCAGCGTTGTCAGCAAACTCAACAATGATAATCCTCAATCCGTTAAAGGCGTGATACAGCACCGTCCCGAGAAGACCTATCTCAAGCAGTAAAAATATGGGAGACTGGACGACGCTCATGACCTTATTAAAACCTTCGGGTCCTGAAGATATGTTGTGAATAACCCAGATGTGGAGCAAAAGATAAAAAACCAGCAAAAGACCGGTTATTCTGTGAAGCACCCAAGCAATAGAACCAAGATGCCAGCGGTAATGTTTGATTACCGGCGGTTTCTGTAACATCTCATACCCCCTGCTAAAATTTATTCAACCACTCTATACTGCTTTATACCAATCTCTTCAAGATTACCACCGTGCGTATCGTAAACAACTATAACAGGAAAATCTTCCACTTCAAGCCTTCTCACTGCTTCAGGTCCGAGGTCTTCGTAAGCTATCACTTCCGCCTTTTTAATTCTCTGAGATAAAAGTGCGCCACACCCACCAATAGCTCCGAAATAGACAGCTTTATACTTTATGCAGTGCTCCCTGACCTCCTCGCTCATCTTGCCTTTCCCAATCATACCCTTGAGGCCGAGCCTTATCAATTTGGGAGCATAAGGGTTCATTCTGTAGCTTGTGGTGGGTCCAGCGGCACCTATAGGCCTTCCCGGTTTGGCAGGAGAGGGACCCACATAGTATATGACCTGACCCTTCACATCAAAGGGAAGAGGCTCACCCTTCTCCAGAGCCTCTATCATTCTCTTGTGTGCCGCATCCCTTCCTGTATATATAACGCCGGATATAAGCACTCTGTCTCCGGCTTTCAGCTTCACGACATCTTCGTCACTCAAAGGTGTGGTTAATCTGATTACATCACTCATAACAGACCTCCATCACAGTATAATCTCCTTGTGCCTTGCCACATGGCAGTTTATGTTAATGGCACAAGGAAGGCTCGCTATGTGAACCGGCTCCATCTCAAAGTGAACCGCCAAAGCAGTCACCGTTCCACCCCAACCCATAGGTCCTATACCAAGCTTGTTCACCCTTTCAAGTATCTCCTGCTCTATACGCGCAATCTCAACATCGGGATTGGGTTTGCCCACGGGCCTCAAAAGGGCTTTTTTGGCGAGGAAAGCAGACCTCTCAAAGGTGCCGCCCACTCCAACTCCCACTATAATAGGCGGACAGGGGTTGCCTCCCGCCTCATCCACCCTTTTCACCACCGTCTCAATAATTCCTTCCACACCGTCAGCAGGTTTAAGCATTACAACCTGACTCATGTTTTCGCTACCACCGCCCTTGGGAGCCACCACAATCCTGACTTTATCCCCCGGCACTATGTCGTAGTGGATTACCGGCGGGGTATTGTCCCCTATGTTGGCTCTGGTGAAAGGATGGCAGGTGGACTTTCTCAGGTATCCTTCCCTGTAGCCCTTCCTCACCCCTTCAAATATAGCATCTTTCAGATTGCCCCCGGTAAACCTCACATCCTGCCCTATCTCCATAAATATAACGGCAAGACCGCAGTCCTGACAAATTGGAGCCACCCCTTCCCTCGCAAGGTCAGCGTTTTCTATGATATGCTGGAGAACAGCTTTTCCAACAGGAGATTTCTCCTTCTCAATAGCCTCTTTCAACGCATTATAGACATCTTCAGGCAGGTTGTAATTTGCATCTATGCAAAGCTTTGCTATAGCTTCCGTAACTTCAGAAAGGTCTATAACTCTCATCTCTTACCTCCGATAAGGATTGAAAAAGGGGGAAACGCGGTTTCCCCCTTTTTTGCGACTTTTAAGGGAGTGCTTATCCTTACTTAATGTAACCAAACTCTTTAAGCTTATCTATAAGCCCTTTAACTCTTCCGGCAGATGCCTGAAGGGCTTTGAGCTCATCGTCGGTGAGTTTAAGCTCTATGATTTTCTCCACACCATTGGCACCCAAGAGGCAGGGAACACCACAATAAACGCCGTTTATGCCGTATTCTCCCTCGCACAGAGCGGCACAGGGCTGAATCCTCTTCTGGTCTTTCAGGATAGCCTCAACCATCTCAACAGTGGCGAGAGCAGGTGCATAGTATGCAGAACCGGTCTTCAAGAGCTTAACAATCTCGCCGCCGCCAACCCTTGTCCTCTGAACGAGAGCCTCAATCCTGTCGGGAGGAATGAGCTCCGTGATAGGAATACCGCTAACCGTGGTGAACCTGGGCAGAGGCACCATGTCGTCACCGTGACCGCCCAGAACCATGGCGGATATCTCCTTCACAGAAATGCCGAGCTCCATGGCAATAAAGGCACGGAACCTTGCAGAGTCAAGGTTACCAGCCTGTCCGAGCACCCTGTTTTTGGGGAATCCAGACACAGCCCAGGCAAGCTGGGTCATGGCGTCAAGAGGATTGGTGACCACAATTATTGTGCAGTTAGGAGAATACTTCACTATCTGCTCGGTAACAGCTTTGATGATGCCAGCGTTCTTATCAAGAAGCTCGTCCCTGCTCATACCGGGTTTTCTGGGAAGTCCGGCGGTAATAACGGCTATATCGGAATCGGCTGTATCTTTGTAATCGTTGGTTCCGATTATCTTGGAGTCCCATCCCTCAAGAGGAGTAGCCTCAAACATGTCAAGAGCCTTACCCTGAGGCATATCCTCCACGATATCAATGAGGACCACATCACCAAGCTCTTTTATGGCGCAAAACAGAGCAACATGCTCTCCCACATGCCCCGCGCCAACCACTGTAATTTTAGGTCTTCTACCCATAACTTCACCTCCGTTTGGTTTTAAATAAAAAAAGGGGAGCGTATAGCTCCCCTCCAAAATTTAGCCTTCAGACACAGGTAAGCTTTCAGCCACTTCCTTAACCCATCTTGTGGTGATGGATTTGGGCCTTTCAATGGGCAGCAGGTATCCCCTTGCAAGTATAGCCTGAGCGGTCATACCAAGTGCCCTGGAAACACCGAAGAAGACGGTGTAGAAGTCAAACTCTTTGATACCGAAGTGATAGAGAAGCACACCAGAGTGAGCATCAACATTGGGCCAGGGGTTCTTGGCTTTACCGTGTTTCATGAGAACCTGAGGCACAACCTCATAAGCCAGGGAGACAATCTTGAAGAGCTCGTCATCCGCCATGTATTTAAGAGCAAACTCTCTCTGAGCCGTGTATCTGGGGTCTGTAACCCTCAGCACTGCGTGGCCGTATCCGGGAATAACCTGACCGGAGTTGAGGGTTTCCCAGCAGAACTCTTCAAGCTGTTCCTTCGTGGGAACGCCACCAAACTTTTCGTAAAGCATCATTATCCATCTCAAGCACTCCTGATTGGCAAGACCGTGAAGAGGTCCGGCAAGGCCATCCAGTCCCGCAGAGACAGAGTAGTAAATGTCGGAAAGGGCAGAGCTTACCAGGAAGTTGGTGTGGGCAGAAACATTACCGCCCTCGTGGTCAGAGTGGAGGAAGAGGTAAAGCCTCATCAGCTCATAGAAAGCAGGGTCGTCGTTTCCAAGCATGTGGGCAAAGTTTGCTCCCCAGTCAAGGTTGGGGTCGGGAGCGATAAAGGTGTCGTCTTTGTATTTTCTTCTGTAGATGTATGCGGCAATTCCCGTGATTCTTGCGAGAAGATTGAGGGAATCTTCAAACATAGCCTCCCAGTATTCCTCTCTCCTCATGCCTTCCTGATACCTTTTGGCGAAAATGGACTCCTTCTGCATGGCAAGGATAGCAGCGGAGAACTGGGTCATTGGATGGGTGTCAACGGGCATCGCCCTGATAACATCAATTACATACTGAGGAACGGTAGCTCTCTTCGCAAACTCAGCGGTAAGCTCTTTCACGGCTTCCTCTGTGGGAAGCTCACCGGTAAGAAGCAGATACCACAGACCCTCAGGCAGGGGCTCTTCACCGCCGGGGGCTGAAGGAAGTTTGGCATCTCCTTTTCTCAACTCAGGAATTGTATATCCACGAAACTTGACACCTTCGTTGGGGAAGACTTCAGAAGTATCACAAATGAGCGCTTTGAGTCCCCTCATACCACCGTAGGCATGTCCTATGGTGCAGTCCATTGTTTTTCTGTTTCCGTAGGTCTTTCTTATCTGAGCTACTTCAGCTCTCCACTGGGGTATCAGTTCAGCCAATTTTTCCTTTAACTTCATAATACACCTCCCGCTTTTTGGTCTATTCTTGTGATAGTGGATACAAGTATAAAAGTCAACATACCCAAGAGCCAAAGTTTAGGCAGAATTTTTAACAACTTGTAGGGATTTCGGAGAAAAAATTTTTCGGGTTTTGAAAAAAGTTTTGAGAAAATTGAAAAGGGGGAGGGAAAACAACCGATACACAGCCTTTCCCTCCCCATGAGGCATAACAGCTTACTCTTTAATTTCTATCTCCTTGAAGGACTTGGTGCCAAACTCCTTGGCAACATTGAGCATACCACCAAGAAGCACAATCTTTCTTTCCCTATCGGACAGGTCAACCTTGAGCATGATGTCAAGCCCCTTGTTCTCAACATGCATGACGAAGGTATCCCTTCCCTCTATCAAGCCTTTTCTTATACCCTCTATCCTCACCTTATCTCCCTGGTCAATCTTATCGTAATCTTCCGGATTGACGAAATACATGGGAACTATACCAAAGTTGATGAGGTTGGCTCTGTGGATTCTCTCAATGGACACAGCGATAACAGCCTTCACCCCGAGATACATGGGGCACAAAGCCGCATGTTCCCTTGAAGAACCCTGTCCGTAGGACTCTCTTGCCACTATAATGTTGTGAATCCCCTTGTTTTTGTTTTCAAGAGCACGCTTGGCAAAGGTGGGGTCAACGCTTTCAAAGACGAACTCCGCATACTTGGGCACATTGGACCTGTATTTCAAGCGCTGTCCCGCGGGCATGATGTGGTCGGTGGTAATCTTGTCTCCCACCTTAATGGTAACCTCACCCACAATGTCGTGAGGTAGCGGGTCGTTGGGAGGCGGAGGCACAATGTTGGGACCCCTGTATATCTGCACCTTCTCCGGTTCATCAGAAGGCGGAAGTATCATGGAATCATCAATAAGGAACTTCTCGGGCAGTTTGACGTCGGGATACTGAATGCCGTATTTTTCCTCAAGCTTTCTCGGGTCAAGGAAAGCTCCCTCTATTGCACAGGCCGCCGCCGTTTCGGGGCTGACGAGATACACACCGGCGGTGAGGGTTCCGGACCTGCCGTAGAAGTTACGGTTGTTGGTTCTGACGGAAACTGCGTTGTTCTTGGGTGCCTGTCCCATACCGATACAGAAACCGCACGCAAGCTCCTGAAGTCTAATACCGAACTCAAAGAGGGCATCCAGCATACCCTCCTGGTCTATCATCCTCAAAACCTGCTTGGAACCGGGAGCCACAACCACATCTATGTGAGCGGGGCAGTGTCTTCCGGAAGCCTTGAGTATCCTCGCAAAGGTCATAAGGTCACGGTAGGAAGAGTTGGTACATGAACCCACACACACCTGGTCCACCACCTTACCCTCAAGCTCCGACACAGGCACAACATTGTCCGGGCTGTGGGGGCAGGCAACGAGAGGCTCAAGCTCGGAAAGGTCTATCTCTATAATCTTCTGGTATTCGGCGTCAGCATCCGCTTCAAGTGGAATCCAGTCTTCCTCTCTGTCCTGAGCCTTCAAAAACTCTCTGGTGATTTCGTCTGAGGGGAATATAGAGAAGGTAACACCGAGCTCTGCTCCCATGTTGGTTATGGTAGCACGCTCAGGAACGGTAAGGGTTTTCACGCCGGGACCAAAATACTCAACCACCCAGCCCACATTTCCTTTGGTGGTGAGAAGCCTCAACATGTGAAGTATCACATCCTTAGCCGACACCCAGGGTTTGAGCTTGCCGGTGAGCTTCACTCCTATAACCTTGGGGCAGGTCATGTAGAAGGGCCTTCCAGCCATAGCCACGGAGACATCAAGTCCACCGGCACCTATGGCTATCATACCTATACCACCACCTGTGGGTGTGTGGGAATCGGAGCCCAGCAGGGTTTTGCCCGGCTTCCCAAATCTTTCAAGGTGAACCTGATGGCATATACCGTTTCCGGGCTTGGAATAGAGGCAACCGTATTTGGCGGCAAAAGTCCTCAAATACTCGTGGTCGTCCTTGTCCTCATAGCCCATCTGTATGGTTTTGTGGTCAATGTAGATAACAGACTTTTCAGTCTGCACGCGGGGAACGCCCATCATCTCAAACTCAATGGCCGCCATAGTCCCCGTAGCATCCTGATAGAGGGTCTGGTCAATCTTTATGGCTATCTCTTTTCCCGGTTCGAGCTCACCCTCTACCAGGTGCTCCTTCAAAATTTTCTGAACAAGGTTCAATCCCATCTCTTACCTCCTTATCCTTTTTCCCTGAACCTGTGAAATATATTTCACAAGTAGCATCAAAACACAAGCCTTATCGTTGCAGTATTTCCGCCACTTCCATGGCAAAATAGGTGAGTATAATGTCGGCACCTGCCCGCCTGATGCTGATAAGGGTTTCAAGCATGACCTTTTCGTAATCTATCCACCCCAGCTGAGCCGCCGCCTTTATCATGGAATACTCACCGCTCACATTGTAGGCGGCAAGGGGCACTTCGGAAAAGGTCTCCCTTATGGTTTTAATCACGTCAAGATAAGCAAGAGCCGGCTTCACCATTATTATATCGGCACCCTCCTCAATATCCATAGCCGCCTCTTTTACAGCCTCCCTCACGTTTGGCGGGTCCATCTGATAAGCCCTTCTGTCCCCGAACTTGGGGGCAGAATCCGCCGCATCCCTGAAGGGACCGTAATAAGAAGAGGCATACTTGACTGAGTAGGACATTATGGCAACGTCAACGAACCCCTCCTCGTCCAGCGCGGCTCTTATGGCGGCAACCCTTCCGTCCATCATGTCTGAAGGCGCCACTATATCAGCACCGGCTTTAGCCTGAGAGACAGCGGTTTTAGCGAGCAGTTCAAGAGTGGCGTCGTTCAGCACATCCCCATCCTTCACCAGCCCGCAGTGTCCGTGGCTTGTGTATTCACACAGACACACATCGGTAATCACGAGAATGTCAGGCACAGCGTCTTTAACCGCCTTTGTTGCCTGCTGGATTATGCCGTTTTCGTCGTAAGCTCCGGAACCTATGGGGTCTTTTTTGTCCGGGATGCCGAAAAGTATCACAGCAGGAATTCCCAGCTCGCAAGCCCTTTTTACCTCAGGAATGAGCCTGTCAATGGAAAGCTGATAAACCCCCGGCATTGATTCAATGGGATTCTTAACATCTTTGCCGTGGATAACAAAAAAGGGCTGAATCAGGTCATCAACGGAAAGCCTGGTCTCTCTCACCATGCGCCTGATGTTCTCATTTTTTCTCAATCTTCTCGGTCTGTGAACGGGAAAAGCCATCTCACCCCTCCTAAAGCAAGTCTAACTGAATTAGTATAATATAAGAGGCGGATAAACAAGCTCCTGTTTTTATTGACAATTGGGCTTTTGTTATTTTTAATAAAACCGCAATTTGTGAACAAAATCATTTTAAGGGGGAGTTCTTATGGAGAAAAAGCCCATAATCTGGACAAAGACCGACGAAGCACCGTATCTGGCAACTTTTTCCCTGCTTCCTATAGTGAAGCAGTATGTTAAGACCGCTGGACTTGAAGTGGTGTTGAAAGACATTTCCCTTGCGGGAAGGACCCTCGCCGCCTTTCCCGAATACCTGAGGGAAGACCAGAGGGTGCCTGACGACTTAGCAGAGCTGGGCAGACTCGTTAACGAACCCGGCTCCAACATCATCAAGCTTCCCAACATAAGTGCTACCGTGCCTCAGCTTAAGGACACCATAGCCGAGCTCAGGAGAAAAGGCTACATGGTGCCCGAATATCCCGAAGACCCGAAAACCGAAGAAGAGAAAAAGATAAAAGAGAGATACGACACCAAGGTGGTGGGAAGCGTTGTTAACCCCATTATC
Organism: Deferribacteres bacterium; assembly: GCA_013153205.1. Lineage (GTDB taxonomy): Bacteria > Thermosulfidibacterota > Thermosulfidibacteria > Thermosulfidibacterales > Thermosulfidibacteraceae > JAADEW01. Next base: position 8,380 of record JAADEW010000077.1, read on the forward strand.
AGGCAGGGCAACAACATCAGAAGGGTGCCCGAACCGGTGAAGGAAGCCGCGAGGAAAGCTCCTGACCTTATGGGACTTCCGCTGAAGCCCTGGCCCAAGGATTCCAAATGTCATGTCTCCTACATGAGCAAAGGTGATTTCTATGAGTCTGAAAAGTCTGTTACCGTGCCCAAAGACACCAAGGTAACCATCCAGTTTGTTGATGAAAACGGAAACGTGACCGACCTCAAGGAAGTGCCGCTCACAGCCGGGGAAGTCTTTGACGGAAGCTTCATGGATGTGAGGGAGCTTCAGAAATTCTTTGAGGAACAGCTTGAGGACGCAAAGAAGAAAGACGTTCTCTTCTCCCTGCACCTCAAAGCCACCATGATGAAGGTCTCTGACCCGCCAATCTTTGGATACTGCATCAAGGCTCTTCTGAAAGATGTCTATGAAAAATACGGCGACCTTCTGGAAGAGATAGGCTTCAACCCCAACAACGGACTGGTTGACCTTGAAGAGAAGATGAAAAAGCTTCCCGAAGACAAAAGGAAAGAGCTTGAAGCCGCCATCAAAGAGGCTTTTGAGAAGGGTCCCAAGATGTATATGGTGGACTCTGACAAAGGCATCACCAACCTCCACGCACCCAACCTCGTCATCATAGACGCCTCAATGCCCGTAATAATCAGAGACGGCGGGAAAGCATGGGGACCTGACGGAAAACAGCACGACGCCAAGTGCGTCATACCTGACAGGTGCTACGCCCCCATATACGAGGAGATTATAGAAGACTGCAAGAAAAACGGTGCCTTTGACAGGACCACCATGGGCACCGTGATAAACATCGGCCTTATGGCTATGAAAGCCGAGGAATACGGCTCCCATGACAAGACCTTCTTCGCTCCCACAAACGGCACATTCAGGGTGGTGGACGAGGAAGGCAACGTCCTTATGGAGCACAAGGTTGGAAAAGACGACATCTGGAGAGGCTGTCAGGTTAAAGACATAGCCGTGAAGGACTGGGTCAAGCTCGCCGTTGAGCTTGGAAGGAGCACTGGATACTATGTTGTCTTCTGGCTGGATAAGAACAGAGCTCACCACGCAGAGCTTATCAAGAAGGTGGAAACCTACCTCAAAGACCACGACACAAGCGGTATTGACATAAGGATTCTCAGCCCCGCAGAAGCCATGAAGTTCACCTGCGAGAAGGTGAGAAAAGGCGAGAACGTGATTGCCGTTACCGGAAACGTGTTGAGGGACTACCTCACCGACCTCTTCCCCATTCTTGAAGTGGGAACGAGCGCCAAGATGCTCTCTGTGATTCCACAGCTTGCAGGCGGAAAGCTCTTTGAGGCAGGAGCAGGTGGTTCCGCTCCCAAACACGTCCAGCAGTTCCTCAAAGAGGGACACCTGAGGTGGGACTCCATAGCGGAATTCACCGCTCTGGCGGCGTCATTAGAGTTTGCCGCGGAGCTCACAGGAAACAAGAAGGCAGAAGTCCTTGCCAAGACTGCAAACGAGGGTATCAGAGGCGTTTTAGAGAATCAGAAGTGGCCCGGCAGAAAAGTGGGACAGCTTGACACAAGGGGAGAGCACTTCTACTTCGCCCTTTACTGGGCTAAAGCGCTGGCAGAGCAGAACGAGGACGAGGAGCTCAAGAAGATATTCACCGATGTTTACAAGAAGCTTGCCGAAAACGAGCAGAAGATACTGGAAGAGATAGCGGCAACGGAAGGCAAACCTGTGGACATTGACGGCTACTACTTCCCCGACGAGTCAAAAGTGGAAAAGGTTATGCGTCCCAGCCCCACCTTCAACGCTATTATAGACTCCATATAAAAACAGCCGGGGAGGGGTTATCCCCTCCCCTTTTCAAACACATCGCTTTTCAAGTTTCCGTATTCATCAAAGGCAAACCTTTTGGTGATGAAAAGGCACAATATCACGCTTACATTCACAGATACAAACACGGCTATCACTATTGCCATCTGATACTTCACCGCCACCAGAGGAGAGGCACCTCCCAGTATCTGCCCGGTCATCATACCGGGAATGGAGACTATCCCCATGGTTGCCATGGTGGCAATTATGGGCTTCACGGAAAGCTCAAGTGAACTGCCTATGTAGGGAATGAGCGCCTCAAAAAAGCTCCCTAAAGTTACAACTCTGTAAATAAGCCTGTCTTTCTCCCTTGACAGGGTCTTGTAAAAGTCCGAAACGGATATAATGACCCCTCTCAAAGAGTTTCCCAGTATCATGCCGCCTATAACGATGAAATACTTGGCTGAAAAGACATTCTTTATATTGATAACGAATGCGTTGAACGCAAGGGTCACCATGTAGATTGTGAAGAGATAGGAGAAGAAAACCGGGGCAAAGAACAATCTTTTGTTGAGCCGGGAGGACTTCACAGCCTGAAAGGTTGCCGCAACAATCATAACGCAAAGCCAGCCCACATTCACCAGAGCGTTATCATAGGCGAAAAGATACTTCAGGTATATTCCCATAAGGGTGAGCTGAACTGCCATTCTAAAAGCGGCTGTGAGAAGTTCCTTCACCAGCCTGATTTTGAGATAAATGTATAAGGCAACAGGAACCGCCAGCGTTAAAAAGACGAAAACCATTGAATAAAGCGGTATGTCTTTTACCTGATGCGCCATCCTCCCTCCGCAAGCTCAAGGACCTTCAGGTTATCAAGCCTCTCCCAGACCTCGTCGTGAGAGACCACCACAAGGCTTTTCTCCAGCCGCCTCATGTGGTCCACTATCCTGCCTTTAAGCTCCTCATCAAGGGCTGAGGTGGGTTCATCAAAAAGCAAAATGTCCCTTTCAAGGGTGAGGGCTACCGCAATAAGGATTCTCTGTTTCTCCCCTCCGGAAAAGCTCTCCCAGCGCTTCTCCAGAAGGGAAAAATCCGCATTCTCAAACCCCAAAACCCTGAGATGCTCCAGAAAACAGCCAAATCCCAGAGCCTTATTTCTGTTTGCCTTCGCCCTGAACACCTCCTCCAGCTCCTCTTTAAGGAGTCCCGAAAATACATCAAGCCCCTGAGGCACGTAAGAAAAAAAGAGACGGCACTGTCCTGATGTTTGCGGCGTAAGGGGCACACCCTTTACGGTTATTCTCCCCTCAAAAGGAACAAAGCCAAGCAGACACTTCAAAAATGTGCTCTTTCCTGAACCGGAAGCGCCCTTTATCAAAAGGCGGAAACCCTTTAAAAGCTCAAGGCTCAAGCCCGAAAGTATCTTTCTGCCGCCTGCAGATATGCTTACATTTTCAAGCTTGAGCTCAGGTTTCAATTTCAAAGCTCCCGAACCCGAAACTGGTGTTCTTCCCCACCCCAACATATGTTCCCATAACGAGAAAAGGCAGAAAATCTTCCAAATCACCGGAAAAAGAGGCACTGCCCACAAATCCGCTCAATGCGTATCTGCTCCTGTTTCGGGCAGAAGTCCTCCTGAACCTCACCATTCTCAAGTCCTTTTCCACCACCTGCACGCTTTCGGCTCTGGCTATTAAGCCTTTGAAGTCAATGTCAAGGGGCTTTTTCGCGTGAAAGTAGGAGAGAATGGATATCCTACGGATAAGATTTCTTATCAACATGTGAAACTCAAGCTCCTGAGGCCTTATCAGCCTTCTGGAAAACTTAAGAGAGGTGGGCGACAGAAATTTGAGGGTAATGTCTCTTTCAACTTGCGGCTTTTTGTAAGATATAAGGGAAGGCTTTTTTATCTTCTCCTGCTCAACGAGAGGCTCTCCCGTCTCCTCGTCCTCAATCCCCTCCAGTGAAAGCGAAACCCTTCCGGGACCAAGCCCCATCTTCCCCACCCCCGTGAGAGCAAGCACCACATGCGGAAAGTATTCGGCGGCATCTCCCACAAGGGTAAGCCTCACCTCAAGCTTTTCTTCCCTCTGGTAGGGATAAGGCACTCTGAAAATAAAAGGATGTGGAACGATGGGATACTTCCTGAGAATCTCAGCATCCTGAGGCTTGGGCGTTTCAAAGAGGTAGCCGTAAGCGCACTTTTGGTTAAGAGGACACTCCAGACAGCTCTTAAATCCTCTGGCTATACAGGAGATGTTTCTCAGAGCCCTACCGAATGCTCCTCTGAAGGTGGAAAAAAGCTTCACCGGCAAAGCCTGAGGCTCTGCAACCTTAAACACCGCCCTGACGCTTACGAAAGGAAGCCACACAAGCTGTGCCATGATTTACATTATGTTGGGCTGGTGATATTTTTTCAACATGAGGGCTGAAGAAGCGCTTTCAGAAATTGTGGATTTAATAGAGCGCGGTGAAGACACGAAGGCGAAGCTCCTTCTGAAATACAGAACCTATCCCAACCAGTCCGCCCGGGATTACTACAGGTGGGGCTGTGCCTGTGAAGACCTCGGCTTAACAAAGCTTGCCGTTGAGTGTTATGAAAAAGCCATCTCTAAAGACCCCAACAATTCCAGATATCTGCTCGCCCTCGCCGGTGCCCTATATCAACTGGGAATGCTGAACAGAACCGCCCGCATACTTCAGCGAGTTTTGATTTTACAGGACTCGTCAACCGTAAGGGAATTTTTATCCCGCATCCTGAAAGAACAGGGACGGCTTGGCGCGGCTCTGGCAGTAAAAAAAGAAAGCCCTGAAGAAAGCAAAGGCCTGCTCAGGTATTTTCCCCCGGACATTGGAAATGTCCATCTGAAGCGCTTTCTGGAGCTGTTCAAAGGAAGAAACATACATGCTGAAGTATCCGTCAACTCTCTGGGAAAAACGGTTATAAACATGAAACAGGAAAAGATAACCCCGAAAAAGGCAAAGGAGCACATACTCGGAAGAACCTTTCTTATATATTATCCGCTCATGGAAGATAAAACCATGAGTTCGGCTTTTATATCCTTTTCGTATCCAGACAGAATAAGAGAAAAGCACAAGTTTTCTCCTAAACTCGCAGACATTTTGAAGCAAAATGCAATAAACATCTATTCAACGGTGCTGTCGTGGGAACTTCAGTGCGCACTTGAGAGGGTCAACCCTTTCCATTACAGACTCTGGTTTTTCGCCGAAAAACCTTTTCACTTCCTGTGGTTTAAACGGTTTCTGGAGACGGTGAAAGAAAGGCTTCCGACAATGGAGCCGGGGATAAGCTGTGAAATTGGGATACCCACCGAGGGTATTGGAATAGGCTGGCTGGAAAAAGGATTTGAACTGCCACTGGGGATAAATCCCATAACTCTGGAGCGCTCACTGTTTCTGGACAGAGAAGGTCAGCCCTACAAAGAGCAGTTAGAATTTATAAAACGGATAATTCCAATAACCTTTGAAAGTGTGAAAGAATTTTGCAAAACTCCCTCCACATTTAAAGTCTGGAGCGAGAGCCATTCAGAGCTAAAAAAGCTGTGTGCGAAGTGCGTTATAATTGACACTATCGTTAAACGGGCAGAAGCGGGAAAGAGGCTGTCAAGAGAAGAAAAGATAGCCGTCATCCTCACTGCTGGCTTCTTGAAAAACGGCAAAAGCCTGGTTCACAAAATCCTGTCAAGCACCCCCGACTACAATTTTTCCAGAATTGAAAGAATGCTCTCTCAAGCTCCTCACAATCCTATAAGCTGTATCAAACTTGAACAGTGGTTCCCTCAATACACTATGGACAGCCCATGCTACTGCGTATTTGGAGAAAAGGTCAAGAACCGATATCCATCTCCACTGCTTCACATCAATCCTGCTCTCGTCCCCACAAAAGAGGAAAGGTTTACCCTGGGCTACTCTGCTCCTAAAGAGCTGGCAATGCATTATCTAAAGCTTAGAGAGCGGCTGACCACAGCGGAAGAGGAACTGCTGAACTTTTTCAAATCCAACCCGCACAAAAAGATACGGGCTGGAGAATTTGTAATATACATGAAAGAAGGAAAGCTTATTGTTGAAAAAAGGGCTTAAAAATTGTAAGGTAAAGTTAAGCAGATACTTGAAAAGGGGATAGGCTCCGAGGGGGAGGTATTACTGTCAGGGCTCCCCCGTTTTTGGGGTGTTTTCGCAACTTATTGTTATATAAGGAGTTTTGGGTTTTACAGGGATAGGCATGGTAAAATTTGCGTAAGTTGTTGGTTTGATTGCGATTATTGTTGAGTTGTTTGTTTTTAAAACGGTATTGTCGCGAGATTGTGAATTGTATAACATGGGGTCAACAATTTTTGTGTGTAAGCAAGTAGTTTTGTTGGAGGTATCAGGACAGCAGATAGAGAACCTCCCCTCACCAAAAAGGGATTGAGACCACCTCCTCCCTAAAATTTCCTGAACCC
>JAADEW010000037.1 GCA_013153205.1 Deferribacteres bacterium
CGGCGGTATATCAGGACTACCTCAAACTGCACCCACTGAGCCCCAACTCTGACTATGTGCAGTTCAAGCTCGCCATGTGCTACTACAAGCTCATGCTTCCACCGGATAGAGACCAGTCCTACACCCTGAAAGCCATAAAAGAATTTAAAAAACTCATCAAGCTTTACCCAAGAAGCCCCTGGGTCATAAAAGCCAGAGAAAAGCTTGCAGAATGTGAAGAACATTTAGCCCAACACGATATATATGTGGGCAAATTTTACTACAAGATGAAAGAATACAAGTCCGCAAAAGCAAGATTCACATGGGCATTTGAAAAGGCAAAAAACCCATCAACGGCAGCAGAAGCCCTTTACTGGCTGGGCAAGACATACGAAGCCATGCACAAAATCAAAGAAGCCAAAAAATGTTACGAAAGGGTTGTTAAAGAATTTGGAATGTGGGAGGATGTAGATAAAGCAGAAGAAGCCCTGCAGGATTTAGAGGGCAAAAAGAAGAAAAAACACTTTTGGTTGTTTTAGATTATGGTTTTTGACGGACTCGTAATCTTAATAATTTTAGGATTTACGATAGCCGGAATATCAAGGGGATTCACCAAGGAGATTATAAATCTTCTGGGCAATATAACCGCTATCTTTCTCTCGTTTAACTACTACAAAGTCCTATACAATCAGCTACAGGACATCTTTGTAAGATTTCCTATAATAGGTAAACTGGCATGTTTTGTCATTATATACATTTTCGTGCTGTTCGTCTTCTTTGTCCTGAGCGTCTCCATACGAAGTCTGCTAAAGATAACCCACCTTACCTTTATAGACAGGGTGTTGGGAGGAATTTTCGGCTTTATCAAAGGGGTTCTCATAAGCACCGTTATATTCATGCTCCTCGTCACATTTTATCCACCGAGCGAAAAGAAGCTGAAGAACTGCATAACCTATCCACTGGTCAAAGGCATGAGTGAGACCATTGCAGAGTTGACTCCCAAAGAGTTTAGGCACAAATTCTTTAGTAGAACATATCTGGAGAGGAAATGACATGTCTATAGTAAGGAAACCTGCTGTAGCTGGATATTTTTACCCAAAAGACCCCATAAGGCTTGCCGAAATGATAGAAAAGCTGATGGACGCTCCTGCGGCAAAACAGGAGAAAGCTATCTCCGCCGTAAGCCCCCACGCAGGATACATGTATTCAGGCTATGTAGCGGCGGCAGTCTATTCCAGAATATACATACCAGAGGTGGTGGTGATTCTCGGACCCAACCACACCGGGGTGGGAAGCCCCATAGCCGTGATGAACTCCGGAATATGGAGCATGCCTTTCGGGGATGTGCCCATTGAAGAGGAGCTTGCAGACCTGATTTTAGACAACGCATCCTATGCAGAAGCCGACTATACAGCCCATCTGGCAGAACACTCCATAGAGGTTCAGATACCCTTCATCCAATACTTCAGAAGGGAGATTTCCATCGTTCCCATATGCATAGGAACGAGGAATTACCCCGCCTGCAAGGATTTGGGAGAGGCCATAGCCAAATCCGTAAAGGTCTATCCAAAAGAGGTGCTGATAGTGGCAAGCACCGACTTTACCCATTACGAGCCGCAGGAAAAAGCCGTAGCCAAAGACAAGCTGGCGATATCTGCCATTTTAGAGCTCAATCCCCAGAAACTCTATCAGGTGGTTATGGAATACAACATCACCATGTGCGGCGTTATGCCCACTGTTGCCACGCTACAGGCTTCTCTGCTTCTTGACGCAAAGGAGGCAGAGCTGGTCAAATACATGACCTCGGGAGATGTCACCGGGGACTTTGACCAGGTAGTGGGATACGCGGGGATAATCATAAAGTAAGGGCTATTCCTCAAAAACGCCTATGTTTCTGTATTTGAGATATCTCTCCTCAAGGAGGGAGTCTATGTCTTTTTTGAGAAGCTCAAACAGATGGCGTCTGATAGCCCTTTTCAAGATGCTTGCCGCAAGCTTGTGATTTCTGTGTGCTCCCCCTATGGGCTCCTTCACTATCTCGTCTATGACGCCAAGCTCCTTCAGGTCAAAGGCGGTCAGCTTCAAAGCGTCAGCGGCAAGCTGTGCCTTGCTGGAATCCCTCCACAAAATAGAAGCACACCCCTCAGGGGAAATTACGGCGTAAACGGCGTTTTCCTGCATAAGAATCCTGTCCCCCACGCTTATGGCAAGAGCACCTCCCGAACCGCCCTCGCCGGTGACGGAGACCACCACCGGCACCCTGAGCCTCGCCATCTCGTAAAGGCATTCCCCTATAACCTGGGCCTGCCCTCTCTCCTCCGCCCCTATGCCGGGAAAGGCACCGGGAGTATCAACGAAGGTGAGAACGGGAAAGCCAAACTTCTCCGCAAGCTTCATAACCCTCAAAGCCTTCCTATACCCCTCCGGATGGGGCATGCCGAAGTTTCTCTCTATATTCTCCTTGGTGGTCCTGCCCTTCTGATGGCCCACCACGGCAACGGTAATGCCCTCAAATCTCGCAAGACCGGCCACTATAGCCTTGTCGTCTCCAAACTTTCTGTCCCCCTTAAGCTCCACAAAATCGGTCATCATGTGCCTTATGTAATCCAGGGTGTAAGGCCTGCTGGGATGCCTTGCTACCTGAACCCTCTGCCAGGGAGTGAGACTTCTGTAAAGACGAATGAGCTTCCTCTTAACCTTGCGCTCAAGCTTTTTTATCTCGTCCTCCATGTCAAGCTGAGCGCCGGTGCCTATGGATTTAAGTTCCTCAATCTTTTTCTCTATCTCAAAAATGTCTTTCTCAAAATCAAGCGGCTTTACCATTCTTGGCTCCCACAAGTTTTACCTTAACCTTATCAAATCTTCCCCTCATTTCACGAGCAAAATCATGAGAAACGGAGACACCGGAATTTATCAAAACCTCAAAAACGCCGTTGTAAACCACAAAGACGAGCTTCATGTCACCGGGGTAGCGTAAAGCAAGCTCCTTAATCTGCTTGACAACAGACACATCAGCCTTGTCCTCAATAAAGACGAAGCAGTCATAGTCTATATGGGAAATTCCGTCTTTCAGAAGGGCTATCTCCTGAGCAAGTATCTTTTTGGCATCATTTCCCACATCAACGGAAACGCTTCCCCGCACAATGACAGGTTCACCCATAGCGAGCAGAATGTCCGTCTCCTTGTAAAGCTCCGGAAAGACCACAACCTCAATCCTGCCCTCCCTGTCCTCAAGGTTGACAAAAGCCATTCTATCCCCGTTTCTCGTGGTTATCTCCTTCAGAGAGACCACCATTCCGGCAACCACCACCTCCTCGCCCTCCTCCCTTGAATCCAGTGAGGAGACAGAGGAGACATTGAAAAGCTTCAGCCTGTCAAGATAGGTGTCAAGGGGATGTCCGCTGAGATAAAAGCCGAGCGCCTCCTTTTCCATAGACAAAAGCTCGTTGTGAGAAGGGGGCTCAACCTCAGGAAGGCGAAAGTCGTCGTCTTTCTGAACATCAACCCCCATGACATCAAAGAGAAGGGGCTGATTCCCCCTCTTTTTGCTTGCCTTTGCCGCCTTTTCCATAGCCTCATCAAGCCCCTCAAGCAGGGCTTTTCTGTTCTTCTCAAGGGAGTCAAAAGCCCCCGCCTTGATTAGCGCCTCAACCGTCTTTTTATTAACCCTGTGGCCCACAACCCTTTTGCAGAAGTCGTAAAAGGACTCAAAAGGCTTATCCCCACGCGCCTCAATTATAGCGCAGGCGGCCGCCTCCCCCACCCCCTTTATGGCCGCAAGCCCGAATCTAAGGGAATTACCGTCTATCCTGAAGTTGACATGGCTTTCGTTTATATCGGGAGGCAGGACATCAATCCCCATCTCCCTGCACTCCTGTATGTAAAGGTAAATCTTTTCGGTCCTGTTTATCTCACTTGAAATCAGAGCCGCCATAAACTCAACGGGATAGTGGGCTTTGAGGTAAGCGGTCTGATAGGCTATCATGGCGTAAGCCGCGGAATGTGACTTGTTGAAACCGTATTCGGCAAACTTCTCCATCTTGGCAAAAAGCTCTTCGGCAAGGGACCTGTCAACACCCCTTTCTGTGGCGCCCGTAATAAACTTCTCCCGCATCCTTTCCATAATCTCTTTTTTCTTCTTGCCCATAGCCTTTCTCAGGGTATCCGCTTCGGAAAGGGTAAACCCGGCCACCTTCTCCGCTATCTTCATCACCTGTTCCTGATAAAGGATAACGCCGTAAGTCTCGGAGAGTATGGGCTCAAGCTCGGGAAGCTCGTATTCAATGGGCTTTCTGCCGTGCTTTCGCTCAATAAAATCGTCCACCATGCCGGAGCCCAGAGGACCCGGACGGTAAAGGGCAACGAGGGCTATGAGGTCTTCAAACCTTGAAGGCTTCAGCCTCCTCAAAAGCTCTTTCATACCGGAGCTTTCAAGCTGGAAGACGCCCGATGTAGCACCGGACTGGAGAAGGGCGTAAGTCTTTTCGTCGTCAAGGGGCAGATGCCGCAGGTCAAGCTTTTCGTTTTTGTATGTCTCAATAAGCTTTAAAGTGGTGTCTATCACCGTCAGGGTCTTCAGACCGAGCAGGTCCATCTTGAGAAGACCCAGAGCTTCAAGCTCATCCTTGGCATACTGGGTGGTTATCTCGTTTTCCTTCTCGTTTTTGTAAAGGGGAATGTATTCCGTGAGCTCATCAGGAGTGATGACTATACCTGCCGCATGGGTTGAGGCGTGACGGCACAACCCCTCAAGCTTCCTCGCTATCTCTATAAGCTTCTTTATTCTGGGATTTTTCTCCATCTCCTCCTTAAGACGGGGCTCAAGAGAAAGGGCTCTATCAATATCCATAGAGGGAGACTGGGGTATCATCTTGGCAATTCTGTCAACCTCCTTGGGAGAGAAACCGAGCACTCTTCCCACATCCCTCACCACCGCTCTTGCCGAAAGGGTTCCGAAGGTGATTATCTTTGCCACGGAACGCTCGCCGTATTTGTTCTTCACATACTCCAGAACCCTGTCCCTTTTCTCCATGCAGAAATCTATGTCTATGTCCGGCATGCTTATCCTGTCCGGATTGAGAAACCTCTCAAACAGAAGACCCCACCTCAGAGGGTCAATGTCGGTGATGCCGAGGCAGTAAGAGACTAAAGAGCCAGCCGCAGAACCCCTTCCGGGTCCTACGGGAACGCCGCTGGACTTTGCGTAATTTACAAAGTCCCACACTATAAGGAAATAGCTGGAAAATCCGAGCTTCTTTATCACCGAAAGTTCGTATTTCAACCTCTTTTCATACTCCTCAAAGCTGACCTCATCGCACAGCTCACCGCTTTCCTGCCTCTTTTTAAGCCCTTCCCGAACGAGCTCCTCCAGATACTCGTCAACATCCTTCCCTCCGGGGACATTGAAGACGGGAAGGTGTCTCGCCTCAAAATCAAAGTCAAAATTGCACCTTTCGGCTATCTCAGAGGTTATGTCCACCGCCTCCGGCAGGTCGGCAAATAGCGTTTTCATCTCCTCAGGTGACCTCAGGTAGAGCTGGTTGGTGCTCATCCTCATTCTGTTGGTATCGGAAAGCTTGGCTCCCGTCTGTATGCACAAAAGGACTTCGTGGGCTTCGGCATCCTCCGGATAGAGGTAGTGGCAGTCGTTGGTAGCCACCAGAGGAATACCGGTGATGCGGGAAACCTCCATAAGACCACTGTTGACCTTTGCCTCCTCCTCAAGCCCCAGACGCATAATCTCAATGAAGAAGTTTCCCTCGCCAAAGATGGAAAGGTATTCCCTGGCTATCTCCACCGCCTTATCCAAGTCGTCCCTTAAAAGCGCCTGTGATATCTCACCCTTGAGACAGCCGCTCAAAGCGATTAACCCGGAGCTCATCTCCCTCAACAGCTCTTTATCCACCCTGGGCTTGTAGTAAAACCCTTCAAGATAGCCCAGTGAGGCAAGCTTTATGAGGTTTTTATATCCCACATGGTCCTTAACCAGCACGGTTAGGTGGTAGGATGCGTCAGAGCCGCCTTTCTGGGACTTTTTCTCAAAACGGGAGCGGGGCGCCACATAAAGCTCACACCCTATAATAGGCTTTATCTGCGCCTTTTTAGCCTCCTGATAAAAGCGAACGGCACCGAAAAGGTTGCCGTGGTCAGTTATAGCCAGCGACTCAAATCCAAGCTCTTTAGCCCTTTCAAAAAGCCTGTCCACCCTGATGCCGCCGTCAAGAAGGCTGTATTGGGTGTGAAGATGGAGGTGAACGAAACCGCCCATAATCCTACTCCCACTCTATGGTGCTCGGTGGCTTTGACGATATGTCATAGACCACCCTGTTTACCCCTTTCACCTCGTTGATTATCCTGTTGGAGATTCTGCCTAAAAGCTCATAGGGAAGCCTTGACCAGTCTGCCGTCATACCGTCAACGCTCTCCACGGCTCTCACCGCCACCACATAATCGTAGGTCCTCTCATCTCCCATAACGCCAACGCTTTTTACCGAAAGCAGAACCGCAAAAGCCTGCCACAGCTTGTGGTAAAGGCCGGCGTTTTTTATCTCCTCCACCACTATGGCGTCGGCTTCCCTCAGTATATCAAGCTTTTCTCTGGTTATCTCGCCCACAACCCTGATTGCCAATCCCGGACCGGGGAAGGGATGCCGCTTCAGAATCCTATCGGGAAGGCCCAGAAGTCTGCCAATCTCCCGCACCTCGTCTTTAAAGAGAAAGCGAAGGGGTTCTATAAGCTCAAAGTCAAACCTATCAGGAAGTCCTCCCACATTGTGGTGGCTCTTTATGGTGGAAGAAGGACCCCATACGGAAATGCTCTCTATAACATCGGGATACAGCGTCCCCTGGGCAAGAAATCTTATCTTACCGAACTTTGAAGCCTCCTCCTCAAAGACCCTTATAAACTCCTCCCCTATGATTTTCCTCTTCTTTTCAGGGTCCGTCACCCCTTTCAGCCGATTCAAAAACCTTTCCGATGCGTCAACGAAGTGAATCTTCACTCCCAAAGACTCAAAGGTCTCAAGGACCTCTTTCGCTTCATTTTTCCTCAAAAGGCCGTTATCCACAAAGATGGGGATAAGCCTGTCACCTATGGCTTTATGAACGAGAAGGGTCACCACAGAAGAATCAACACCACCAGAAAGGGCGCAGAGAACCTTTTCGTCTCCCACCCTCTCCCGTATCTCCCTCACAGACTGCTCTATAAAAGATTCCATTCTCCAGTCAGACTCACAGCCGCATATGTCTTTCACGAAGTTTGAGAGTATCTCCTTTCCGTAAGCGGTGTGGACCACCTCGGGATGAAACTGCAGTCCGTATATCTTTCTGTGGTCCGACTTAAAAGCGGCAACCGGGGTGTTTTCCGTCTCCGCTATAGCCCTGAAGCCCTCCGGCATCTTCAGAATTCTATCCCCGTGACTCATCCAGACCTGAAACTCATCGGGCAACCCCTTAAAAATATCGCTCTTATCCAGCACCCTGAGAAGGGCAAAGCCGTATTCCCTCTTGTCGCTACGCTCAACGACTCCGCCCAACATTCTGGTTATAAGCTGCATCCCGTAACATATACCCAGAACGGGCTTACCCAGTTCAAAAATCTCTGAAGAGCAAACGGGGGCATTGTCGTCATAAACGCTTGCAGGTCCGCCCGAAAGCACAAATCCCTTTATCCTGTCAAGGGGAAGCTCCCTTACATCAACGAAAGGAGAATAAATCTCGCTGTAAACCCCAAGCTCCCTTATCCTTCTTGCTATAAGCTGTGTGTATTGTGAGCCAAAGTCTATAACAGCTATCAAGGAAAAACCTCTTCACAAAAGTTTTTGCTTCCTCTGCTTTTAGATAATCTTTATCAAAACCACAAAAAGAAGGAAAAACATAGCAAAGTAAAGCATCAAAAGGTCAATCAAAGAGCGCTGCCACCCTTCAGAAGAGACCTTTTCCCCCACCTTCTCAACGAGAAAGTCTTTAAGCCCCTTCAAGTCAGAAAATATAAGGGGGGTAATAAGCGTTACATCCTCTCCATCAATCCACAGAACATTCCTCATACCGAGCTTTTCAACCCGAACGGACCTGACCTTATCCCAGGAAACGCATTTTTTGCCCAGAACCGTTTTCAGACAGAGCTGAGAATCGTCCACAAACAAAGACCTGTAGTTCAGATAAAGCAGTATAAAAGAGAGGGGAAGAAAGACCAGAGCAAAAAAGGCAATTCCCGCCACTTTGCTTTTCAAAAGCAGAAAGACCCCCAGAAAAAGGGATATCAACCCTATGACCACCGAGGGCACTATATAGACAACTGAAGGGCCAAACTTCCTCATTTACTTGGGGAATCTCTCCTTTATCCTTGCCGCCTTTCCGCTTCTTCCCCTGAGGTAGTAGAGCTTTGCCCTTCTCACCTTACCCCTTCTTATCACCTCAACCTTCTCAAGCCTCGGAGAGTGAAGGGGAAAGGTCCTCTCAACCCCTATACCTCCGGAGATTCTCCTTACCGTAAAGGTTCTCCTGTGCATCTGTCCGGAGAACTTGATGACCACGCCTTCAAAAGGCTGAACTCTTTCCCTATCACCTTCCACGATTCTGAAATAGACCTTTACCGTATCGCCGACATTAAACTCAGGTAACTTCTTCTCCAGTTTATCCTTAAACTCCTTTTCCAGCTCAAGTATAACATCACCCTTCATCGTCTTTCCTCCCCAAAATTCTATCCAAAATTATAGCCGCCGCACACCTTACGGACAGGTGGTTATAATTACCCAAACCTTCAATAGGGTCAAGAACAAAATCGCACTTTTTAATAACATCTTCGGTAAGCCCCCAACCGGTGCCCAGAAGTATTGCTACAGGCATCTCTCCCGACCTTATAATGCGGGAAAGCTCTCTATACGAAATCCTTTTGCCCTCTCTCTTCTTGGCAGAGGTGGCCACAAGAAGCACCCTCTGGCCCTCAGCCTCTTCCACCTTTTTCACAGCATCCTCAATGCTGTCTGCAACCCGCACGAGCTTAAGAGCCTCGTCTCTGGTGGGGTTGTAAACGGCACCGAAGCCTGCCTTCCAGTGAGAGGTTATCCTTTCTATCATGGCTTTCTGGGCGCTGAGCGGGGTTATCATAAAGAAAGCTTTTCCGCAGTAAGTCTTCACCAGCCTTGAGATGTCGTGGATGTCAAGGTTTGTTATGGAAGAGACCACCACATCTCCCCTTTTGTTGTAAACGGGGTAATGAACCAGAAAGAGATAGTATCTCAAGGGCTCCATTCTTCCCCCTTAAGTATCCTCAACAGCTTCTGTTTATCGCGCTCGCTGAGCTCCGCTTCAGCCAGAAGCTCCGGCCTTCTCTCAAAGGTGAGCTTCAACTGCTGGAACCTCCTCCAATCGGCTATAAGGGCATGATTCCCCGAAAGGAGCACCTCCGGCACCTTCAAGCCTCTGAATTCAGGGGGTCTCGTGTAGTGGGGATACTCAAGCAAAGAGAAAGAGAAGCTCTCCTCTCTGAGAGACTCTTGAGAACCCAGAACACCGGGAACAAGCCTTGACACGGCGTCTATAACGCACAAAGCCGCATACTCGCCACCGCTCAAAACGAAATCACCCACCGACAGCTCGCCGTCAACGAAGTAGCTCACCCTCTCGTCAACCCCTTCATACCTTCCGCACACAAGGCAGATAGCCTCTTCCCCGGCAAGCTCACGGGCAAACCTCTGGTCAAACCGTCTTCCTCTCGGGGAAAGGAGAAGCACCTTCACCCCGGGCGAGAGGCTCCTAACCTTTTCAATAGCGGCAACCAGCGGCTCGGGCTTCATCACCATACCGGCTCCACCGCCGTAAGGCTCGTCGTCAACGGTCTTGTGTCTATCAGAGGCAAAATCCCGTGGATTAACGCACTCAACGCTAACCGCACCTTTATCCACAGCCTTTCCGAGGACGCTGTAGTTCACGGCTTTGAAGATTTCAGGGAATATGGAGACCACATAAAACTTCATCACCGCTGATTCCTTCTCACTCCACGAGCCCTTCTATGAGCCTTACCACCATCTCTTTTTTGTCTTTGTCTATACTCTCCACAAAGGCAGAGGGTATCAGCACCTCTTTACCCGCCTCGGTTTTTATCACATACACATCACGGGCAGCCGTTGACATAATGTCGTCAATCACTCCTATAAACTCTCCCTCGGTGGAGTAAACCTTCATGCCGATAAGCTCAAATCTGTAAAACATCCCCTCCTCAAGGGGTATCAGGTCATCACGGCTCACCTCAAGGAACCAACCTCTGAAAAACTTCACCGCCTCCGGGCTGTCAAGCCCTTTAAACTTGATAATCACCGCGTTGTGGTGCTCTTTGATATACTCCACCTCCATAAAGACCCGTTTATCACCCTGCCTCAGGTAAAAACCCTTCTGCCTCGTGATATTTTCAAGGATATCGGTCTCTATGGAACACTTGGCTTCCCCTTTAAGCCCGAAAGAATCCAGTATCTTGCTGACTATGGCGTAGTCCTTCTCCTTCATGGCTCCTCAATAAAAAAGAGGACGGGACGAGCCCGTCCTTTCATACAAACCTAACTCCCCACCCCCGAAAGGATTTGACTATTCTAAAATCTCAAGAACAGCTCTCTTGCCTTCTTTAGTGGCAGCAGCAGAAAGAATGGTCCTGATAGCCCTGGCTGTTCTTCCCTGACGGCCTATAATCTTGCCTAAATCCTCAGGAGCTACCCTTAACTCAATTACACAGGTTCTTTCTCCAACAACTTCAGTAACTTCAACCTTATCCGGATTATCAGCGATTGCCTTAGCAATTTTCTCAACCAACTCTTTGAACATCTTTCACCTCCACCTCTGCTTCCGTAAGTAGAAAGGGGGCAGGGAGATTAGCCCACGCTTATACCCGCTTTTCTTATAACCCACTTTGCCTGACTGGTAAGCTGGGCACCCTTTCCAAGCCAAGCCTTCACCTTCTCCTCGTCAACCTTTATTTCAGGAGGCTCCTTAACCGGGTCGTAATAACCCAGCACCTCTATAAACCTTCCGTCTCTCGGTGCTCTCGCATCCGCCACAACCAGCCTGTAAAAGGGTCTGTGCTTCTTTCCCATTCTCATCAACCTTATCTTTACCACCCAATCACCTCCCTTACTTGAACATATTCATAAAATCTATATCCATACCGCCAAAAGGCAATCCCTTTAGCTTTTTCTTCTTTTTTTTACCTTTTTTCAAGCCCTTCATCATTTTTCTCATCTGCTGATACTGCTTCAGGACCCGGTTAACCATCTGAACAGAAGTCCCGGACCCCCTCGCAATTCTCCTCTTTCTGCTTGAATTTATGATGGAAGGATTGAGCCTCTCCTCCCTGGTCATGGAGTTTATCACGGCTTCCATGTGGGCAATCTCTTTCTCGTTTATCCTTGCGTTTTTAAGCATTGACTTCATACCGCCAAATCCGGGAAGCATGTCAATTATACTCTCCAGAGAGCCCATGTTCCTCAACGCCCTGAGTTGCTCCCGCATATCCTCAAGGGTGAACTCCCCTTCCATAAGGCGCTTCTCCATTTCAAGCGCCTGTTTTTCGTCAAAAGCCTTCTGCGCCTTCTCAATAAGGGAAAGAACATCTCCCATGCCGAGGATACGGGAAGCCACCCTATCAGGATGGAAGGGCTCCAAGGCATCAAGCTTCTCCCCCACTCCCACATACTTTATGGGTTTTCCGGTGACTTTCTTAACGGATAAAGCGGCACCACCCCTGGCATCGCCCTCCATCTTGGTCATTATGACGCCGGTAATACCTATCCGCTCATCAAAGGTCTTCGCCACATTGACCGCTTCCTGACCGGTCATGGCGTCCACCACAAGGAGTATCTCGTGCGGCTTCACTGTATCCCTTATCCTCTCAAGCTCAGCCATCATCTCCTCGTCTATGTGAAGACGCCCGGCCGTATCAAGGATAAGGGTGTCAACCCCAAGCTCTTTAGCCGCCGAATACGCATCAGCGGCTATGGACACGGGGTCCTTCTGAGCCGAAAATACGGGAACATCTATCTCACGTCCCAGAGTCTTTAACTGCTCAACAGCGGCGGGACGGTAAACATCGGCGGCAACAAGCATGGGATGCCTTCCCTGAGCCTTCAAAAGCCTTGCAAGCTTTGCGGCTGTGGTAGTCTTACCGGAACCCTGAAGACCAACCAGCATAATCACCGTGGGAGGTGTGGGGGAAAACCTTATGGGCTCGTGCTCCCCCCCAAGAAGCTCAACCAGCTTGTCGTGAACGCTCTTTATAACCTGCTGGGAAGGGGTAAGGGCTTCCGAAATCTCTTTACCTATGAGCTCAGCCCTTACCTCGTCAATAAACTCTTTCACAACCTGGAGGTTAACATCGGCCTCAAGAAGTGCTATCCTTATCTCACGGAGAACGCTTTCAATGTCAGACTTGCTCAGTTTTCCCTTTCTTCCTGCCTTACCCAGAACCTTCTGCAGTCTATCAGATAAGCCTTCAAACATCTCCTCTCTCCCCTTTCAGATACAGCTCCCAAGCCTTAACATACTTCACCGTTACATAATACGAAGACAGCAATGCTATAACAAGACCGGGAAGCCCGTCAAGAAATCCCATCTTCAAAAAGTAGAACTTAAAAAAATCTCCCAAAGGCCTCAACGCCAGATTGTAAAAGTTGACCTTTTTACCCGCCTTCACTATGTCCTTTGCCGCCCAATCGGTGTATCTTTCCATCTTTTTGAAATACTGCCTGAGTGTTTTATATGAATAGTGGACAAGGGGATTTTTAAGCTCCCCAACACTTCCATCAACCACAACATCTGCGTGAACCTCTTTATCCTCGTATCTTGAAAGCTCCTTCCTGAAGAGCCTTATGTTCCTGTCATCTTTCGGACTCCAGCCGCCGTGGTTAAGAGGAAAGCCGAGAAAATGGTTTTTTCTGCCTATGTAGTAGCCGTCAAATCTGGGGGCTTCAAGCTCCCTTAAAATCTCTTCCCTCAGCTCAGGTGTTATTCTTTCGTCGGCATCAAGTATCATCACCCAGGGATGTGTAGCCTGAGGTATAGCCCAGTTCTTCTGGGTCGCCGAATTTACGTATTCGTGCTGGAGGATTCGGTCCGTATATTTCCGCGCTATCTCCACGGTTCTATCTGTGCTGAAGGAATCCACCACCATGACCTCATCCGCAAAAAGAGCGCTCTTTATGCACTCCTCTATGTTCTCCTCTTCGTTGTAAGTGGGTATTATTATGGTAAGCTTTTCCCGCATAAGGTTGCTAAAATCACACAAGTTTACCACATGTCAACATCAGTAGAAAACTTTCCACAGGAAAAGTCCGGAAGAAGGAGCAGGCTTCAGCCCCTTAAAAGGCACTCCCTCTTCAACAGAGGCCTTCAAGTCGTCAAGGCAAGCCCTCCTTTCACCCACGCTCACCAGAGCACCAACCATGTTTCTTACCATTCTCTTTAAAAACGCGTTCGCCTCAACCACTATCTCAATTCTGTTAAGCTTTCTCTTTATCCGCAGGGCATAGACACACCTTACCGTTGAGCCACCGGGACTCGTGGGAGAACCGAAAGCCTTAAAATCATGCTCCCCCAAAAAAATCTCAGCCGCATTCTTCATAGCAGAAACGTCAAGCTCTCTTTCCAAAATCCATGTATATCTCGCCCAGAAAGGCAGTCTGTGCGGGGTTATAAAATATCTATACTGCCTCTTAACCGCAGAAAATCTTGCGTGAAAGCCGGTATCCACCTCCTCAACAGCTCTCACCACTACAGTCTGGGGAAGATTTGCGTTAAAGGCTCTCTTCATCACCTCACAGTCAAGATGGGTGGAAGTGTCAAAGTGTGCCACCTGTCCCAAGGCGTGAACCCCCGTATCCGTTCTGCCTGAGCCCACAAGCCTTATCCTCTCCTTCAGAACCTTTGACAGGACCTTCTCCATCACCCCCTGAACGGTCTGCCCCTTTGCCTGCACCTGCCAGCCGAGATAAGGGGTTCCATCGTAAGCAATGAGAAGCTTTATGCGCCTCAAGGATTTGGTCTCCATCCCTCAAGCTCCAGAAGATACCTCTTCCACCGTATTCCTGCAGAAAACCCCCCTATGTTTCCGTCTTTTCTCACTATTCTATGGCAGGGAACTATTATTGGCACAGGATTTGCAAAAAGCGCCCTTCCAACTGCCCGCGAAGAGCCGCATCCCACCCTGTGGGCAAGCCATTTATAAGTCCTGACCTCCCCATAAGGCACCTCCCTCAAAGCGTTCCACACCCTCTTTTGAAAGGGAGTGCCCTCAAGCAAAAGAGGAATTTCTGAAAAATCCACCTTCTCGCCGTTAAAATACGAACAAAGGAGCTTTTCCGCCCTCTTCAGCACCTCCGGCACATCACCGGCTTCCACGAAAAGCTCCCCAAGACTCAACCTGGAAATTCCCGCATCACTCCCAAAGACCGTAGCATACCCCAGCGGGGTCTTTATGGAAACAGC